>RGPT01000083.1 GCA_010032545.1 Alphaproteobacteria bacterium | reverse complement strand
GGCGGCGGTGCCGGCAATCGCCAGCAAGGCTGCCACGCTCATCACGTATAACCGCATCCCGGCCCCTGAATTGTTGTATTTATGTCACAGAGGGTCGTATCAGAGACCGACTCGCGACTCAAACTGAAATTCTGACGCCTTCTCGGGGCCCATTTTGGCCATCGCCAGGTCAACGACCCCTCCCACCGCGCAAAGCGTCGGACCGTCGAGGGGCGCGCGCATCGCCTGGCGCTCGATGGCAGCTGGCGTGCCGACGACCCGACGCTCGCCGATCGGCGGCGATCGTCGCCGGATCCGAGCGGTCCGCAAACAATGCGATCGGTCACGGCTGCTTCTCGGTCGTGCGGCGAAGCTTCTCGATGGCGCCGGGCTTCAGCGTGTCGACGCGCGCAGAGAGATCGCAGGTACCCTCCAGCCGTTCGAGCAGCATGTAACCTGCATCCCGCAACCCCGACTCGACGATCTCGGCGCGGGCAGCATTGTCATCGATCAGGAGGACGGATAAAGCTTTGATCACTGGGCCGGAACAACGAGGTTGCGCCCCTTCGGCGCAACTTCCATACCATCGTCCTCAAGGCGTTGAATCGACCAGCTTTCCGTCTTCCCATAACCCCCCACGGATGGTGCCATCGGCAGCCTTGACCTCGCCGTAACCTTGCCGCCGGCCGTTGCGAAATCCACCCTCGTAGCGTTCGCGATCTCCGATCGCCTCGACGCCCGGTCCATCCAGCAGGTCAGCCTGAAATTCACCCGATTGCACGACGTTGGGATCGGTCAGCGTCCGACGCACGCCTGGACCTTCGAGACGCCCTGCAACGAAATTTCCTTCGGCGCGTTCGACGCCCGGTCGTTCGCGAACGCCTAACCCCGTCGATTGCCCGTCGCGCCACTGGCCGGCATAGCGCGTGTCGTCGCCCAGCCGCACGATACCAAGGCCGTTCAGGCGATCGGCATCCCAGTCGCCGGCCTGACGTTCGCCGCTGCCGAGCTCGGCGACACCAAGGCCCTGACGTTTGCTGTCGACGACCTGCCCGACGTAGCTCGCCCCGCCATCGTACGACAGACGCTCGGCATTCTCGAGATCCGGAAGCGCCGCACGGGTGGCCACGATCCGCGCTTCGCCGGCCATGGCCCGCGCGCGCCTGGAGGCCTCGTCGGCAATATCAGACATGGCTCGCGCCTCTGTTGCCGCACGTTTGGCCTGGTCGATCAGGGCCTTCTGCACCGATGGGTCGGCAGTGGTCACAGGCGGTAGCGCGGGCGTAGGCGTCGCTGCCGGAGCGGGCACTGGCCTGTCGGGCGCGGTCCTGTTGGGAGCGGGCGCCGCCTTGGGCTGCTCTTTGGGTGGCGCCGCCGCTGTCTGGGTCTCGACCGTCGGTGCGCCGGTCAGGCGCTCGCGAATCTGCACCTGATACTTCCAGATCCCGAAGATCGCCAAAGCGAGCAGAAGAATGGGCAGCCGCCGGCGAAAGCGCGATTGCCGCGCGGGCGGCGGGCCTGCGGCCTCGCCCGATTTGCCGTCCATGCCTCGATGGTCTGTGGCCGCTGCGTCGGCGTAAAGGCAAGGCCGCGGTCGACCGCCGCGAGAAGCGCGGAATCGTAGTGATTGGCGTGCGTCACGCTCAGCGGCCGGTAGGGATCCTCGCCGACGCGGCTCGCAGCATCGGGCGGCGGGAAGCCGGCAATGGCGTGATGCAGAACGGCGGCCGTCGAATAGATGTCACTCCACGGACCCTGCTTGCCGTCGAGCGCGTACTGCTCGATGGGTGCGTATTGCGGGGTGAGAATGCTGGTGAGCGTACGCGTGCGGCCCCCCATCGCCTGGCGCGCGGCGCCGAAGTCGATCAGGACCGGCACGCCGTCGGACCGGACGATGATGTTCGATGGCTTGATGTCGCGATGGAGAAAGCCCTGGGCGTGAACGGCGTGCAGGCCGCTCAGCAGCCCCTCCGCCAGGCGTCGCACCTCGCCGGGCTGCAGGCGGTGATTGGGCGTGCGCAGGAGCTGTGCCACGCTGCGACCGTCCTCGAATTCCATGACTGTGTAGGCCGTGTCGTTGGCTTCGAAGTAACGCAGCACCGGGACGATATGAAGGTGGCGAAAGCGGGCGAGCGCACGCGCCTCGTCGAGAAAGCGCTCGCGCCCCCAGGCGAAATCGTCGGCGACGCGCGACGTGCGCGGCGCAACGTGGCCGTCGGGCCGACGCACTGCAAATTCGACGGGGAAGTACTCCTTGATGGCGACACACTTGGCGAGCTGGGTGTCGAAGGCGCGATAGGTAATGCCGAATCCGCCATGGCCGATGATCGCGTCGAGGCGATAGTCACCGAGCCGCGTCGCGAGCGGCAGAGCCTGATCGTTTTCGGATGATGTGGGCACGCGCAACCTGGCGCCCTAGATGCGCGTTCCGGAGCGGACACACAAGCATCTGCGACTCAGGTGGCACGAAATATTTGTGCCGAGGAAAGATGCTTGAATCACAATGAGTTAGTGATCGATATCGTCCCATGCGTTGCGGGAGCCAACATCGGCCGCGATATTGCCGCCGAGGCGGAGTAGAGTTGCCGCTCACCTGCTGAGAAAGTCCGTGATGAAACCCGCGACCCAGTACGACAACGCTCGCACCCTCGTTCTGACCGGGGCCAGCCGCGGCATAGGGCATGCGACCGTGAAGAAATTCAGCGCCGGCGGCTGGCGGGTGATCACCGTGTCGCGCCAGCCTTTCAGCGTGCTCTGCCCTTGGCCGGGCGGCGACAAGAACCATGTGCAGATCGATCTCGCGGAGGCGGGTGATGTCGCCCGCGGCATCGACGATATCCGAGAGCGCCTGGGCGGCGGACGGCTCGACGCCCTGGTCAACAATGCCGCGATCTCGCCAAAGGATGAGGTAGGCGGCCGCCTCGGCGCCATCGACACGCCGTTCGATCTCTGGCAGCGCGTGTTCAACGTCAATTTCTTCGCTCCCGTCGCCCTGGCCCGTGGGCTGATGGGCGAACTATCGGAAGCGCGCGGCTGCGTCGTCAATGTCACGTCGATCGCAGGCAGCCGGGTTCACCCCTTTGCAGGCTCCGCCTATGCGACGTCGAAGGCGGCGCTGGCGGCACTCACCCGCGAGATGGCCCACGACTTCGGACCGCGTGGCATTCGCGTGAATGCAATCGCACCGGGCGAGATCGATACCGCCATTCTCTCGCCGGGCACCGAGCAGATCGTCGAGGAACAGATTCCGATGCGCCGCCTGGGTACCCCCGATGAAGTGGCCGACGTCATCCACTTCCTCTGCGAGAAGGGCGCAAGCTATGTTTCCGGTGCCGAGATCCAGATCAACGGCGGCCAGCACGTCTAAGGCGTATGTCCAGGAGACCGATATGGATACGATGACCAGCTTCAAGGGCGAGACCGGCCGCGACGCGCGGCGCCGTATCCGCGGCGGCACCAATCTCGCGCCGACCTCGGGCATGGCGCCAGGCTATGTGCAGGGCAACCTCGCCATCCTTCCCAGGGAATTCGCCGCCGACTTTGCGCGCTTTTGCCAGCTCAACCCCAAGCCCTGTCCTCTGCTCGCTTCCTCCGAGCCCGGCGACTGGCGCCTACCGACCCTGGGCGAGGATCTCGATATCCGCACCGACATCCCGCTCTACCGCGTCTGGAAGAACGGCGTGATGATCGAGGAAATCACCGACCTCAAGAAGGTCTGGCGCGACGATCTCGTCTCCTTCGTACTGGGCTGCTCCTTCTCCTTCGAGGAAGCGCTGGTCGAAGCCGGCCTCGAAATCCGCCACCAGAGCTGCAACGTCAATGTGCCGATGTACCGGACCAACATCGAGTGCAAGCCGAGCGGCCCGTTCCATGGGCCGATGGTCGTCTCGATGCGCCCGTTCAAGCCTGCCGACGCCATCCGCGCTGTGCAGGTGACGACACGCTTCCCCTCGGTGCACGGCGCGCCGGTGCATCTCGGCAAGCCCGAGCTGATCGGCATCAAGGACATCGCCAAGCCCGACTACGGCGATGCCGTGCCGGTGCGCGACGACGAGTTCCCGGTGTTCTGGGCCTGCGGCGTCACTCCGCAATCGGTCGTGGCGACGGTGAAGCCCGAGTTCTGCATCACCCACGCGCCGGGCTACATGCTGGTGACCGACCTTCTGAACTCGCAGCTCGCCGTCCTCTGACGATGGCGTGGCTGGAGTTCGAGGGCCACGCCAAGGGCGCGGTCGAGAAGGTCACCGTCGACATCAAGGATCTGGTGATCGCCGGCTGGACCGGCCGCGACGTGGCCGCCCTCAATCATCATATCGAGGAACTGAAGGCGATCGGCGTAGAACCGCCGTCGCGGGTGCCGATCTACTATCGCGCCGCCGCGCAGATGCTGACCCAGGCCGGCAGCATCCAGGTGCTGGGCGACGACAGTTCGGGCGAGGTCGAGCCGGTGCTGATCGGCGCCGCAAACCGGCTCTGGGTCACAGTCGGCGCCGACCACACCGACCGCAAGGTCGAGAGCTACGGCATCGCCATTTCCAAGCAGATATGCGCCAAGCCGATTGGCCGCACGGCCTGGCGCTTCGAGGAAGTCGAACCGCACTGGGACCGACTGATGCTGCGCAGCTTCATCGAGGAGGACGGCAAGCGCGTCCTCTATCAGGAAGGCCCTCTCGCCAAAATCCGCGATCCACGCGAGTTGATCTTCGGCTGGCGCGACGATAAGCGCCTGCCGATGGGTGCCGTCATGTTCTGCGGCACCATGCCCGCCATCGGCGCGATCCGGCCATCGCCTCGCTTCGAGATGGAACTCGACGACCCCGTGCTAGGCCGCAAGATTTCTCACACCTACGAAATCGAGACCCTTCCCATCGTGGCCTGAGCCGGCGACGAAGTTTGCGATCGCCGTCACCACGGCCTTGTCGGCGAGCAGGCGATTGTGGCCGAGACCGCTCGTCACCATCAGCTCTGCCGTTGGCAAGGCGTGAGCCGAGCGGGTGGCTTCCGCGACGCCGGCCGGCCGACACGATTTTCGACCGAGGCGATGAAAGCCGCAGTGCCGCGCTCGGAAAGCCCGACACCGCCGGCGAAGCGGCGCAATTCGCGATGGAGGGCCGATGGCGCCGATACGAGCGCCACGCGGCCGGCGCCACCATGATGGGCGACCGTGAACAGACTCATCGCAGCCCCCATCGAATGGCCGATCACGGCATGCAACGGTCCCAGCCGTTCGGAAGCCCGCTTGATTGCCGCGACGAAATTCACCGCCGTAAGCTCGCGGCCCGACGACTCGCCGTGTGCCGGCACGTCGAGCGCCACGGCGGCGAAGCCGTGCGCCAGCAACGCGTCGATGATCGCCCCGAACTGCGCGCGATTGCCCTCGAAGCCATGGACCAGAAGAACGGTCGGCCCTCGGCCCCAGCGCCAGGCAACAAGACCGTCGCCCAGGTCCATGCGCTCGTCGGCAGCCGGAAGGGCGAGCACCGGCGGCGGTTGAACATGACGGCGAGGATTCAGCATCAAACGCCGGAAGAAAAGCGCCACGAGCCGGGGCGCCACGTAACTGGCAGCGGCGAGGGCGGCGATCGGGATCAGACGGGTGGGCATGGCGTGCTCCCAAACAGGTGCAGTTGCACATAGTTGGTCATGTCGCGCCGTCGTACTCAAACGAGCTTGTGTTTCGCTTTCCGTAACTTTTCTTCATGTGTGCATGGCTTCCCTGCAGCTCGGGCCTTGCATGAAAGGTGCCGGTAAACGTACGTTCAGCGCCCTCGGGAGGATTTCAGTGACGACGATCAAGGGCGCTTACGACGGCATCACCGTCCTCGACTTCACGCAGGGCATCGCGGGTCCGCACGCCTCGATGCTGCTGGCCCTGCACGGCGCCGACGTCATCAAGATCGAGCCGCCGGAAGGTGACTGGGGTCGGGCGCTCGGCGAACTGAAGGGCGACCACTGCGCCCATTCCGTCGCCTTCAATCGCGGCAAGCGCAGCATCGCCCTCGACCTGAAGTCGGCCGACGGCATCGCCGTGGTGAAGAAGCTCGCGGCCAAGGCCCAGGTGGTGATGGAGAGCTTCCGTCCCGGCGTGATCCAGCGCCTGGGTTTCGGCTACGAGGACATCAAGAAGATCAATCCGAACGTCATCTATTGCTCGGTCTCGGGTTTCGGCCAGACCGGACCCTACAGCAAGCGGCCGACGGTCGACGGCCTCATCCAGGCCTTTAGCGGCATGATGGTCATGAACAAGATGCCGGACGGCACGCCGTGGCGTCAGGGCATGATCGCCGTCGACGTCACGACCGGCCTTTACACCTTCCAAGCACTGGCGCCGGCCCTGATGCGGCAATTGCGCTACGGCGAAGGCAGCTACATCGATTCAAGCCTGATGCGAGCGGCCGCCGCCTTCCAAGGCGCCAAGTTGATGGAATGGATCTTCTCCAAGGGCGCGCCGCCGGTGCTCTACATGCCGGCCGGCAGTTACAAGTCGAAGAACGGCTACATCATGGTGAGCGCCATGCGGCCGCATCACTTCCGGCTGCTGTTCGAACTAATCGGCCGCCAGGACATCGCCGACGACCCCGACCTGCAGAGCCATGAGAACCGTATCAAGAACGCGCCCAAGATCATCAAGGCGCTGAACGAGACGATGCCGACCAAGACGACCGAGGAATGGATCGCGATCCTGCAGCCGAAGGACGTGTTCTGCGAACGGGTGAACAACTACACCGACTATCTCGACCACCCGCACGTGAAGGAATCGGGCGCGATCGACTGGATCGAGCAGGACGGCTTCGGCCGCATGCCGGTGGCCAACATTCCCGGCCTGCCGCCCGCCGCGACGCACGAACCGCAGCAGCACGCGCCGCATATCGGCGAGGATGGTCCGGCTATCCTGCGCGAGCTCGGCTATGCCGCAGGCGAGGTCGAGGCCATGTTCTCGCGCGGCGGCGTGCGCGCCCCGGCCTCGGCGGCCAAGGCAGCGGAATAGGACTGCCTCGTCCCGAGCGAATCCGAGGGGCTTTTTTGCTGCGGCACCAAAAAGATCTGTCCGCTTCGCTCCGGTCGAGGCGACATCTAGACTGAAAATCCGTGCGCGAAGGGATCGCGTGAATCGACAAAGATCGTGTTGATGCCGTGCTGGCGGGCCCAGCCCGAGAGCGAGGGCACGATGGCGTCGTGATTGCCGACATTGGCCACCGCCTCGACCCGGCCGTCGAACAACGAGCCGATGATGCTCTCGTGCACGAAATCGTCGCCGACTTTGAGCCGGCCGCGCGCCGCGAGCTGCGCCATGCGCGCCGACGTCCCGGTGCCGCACGGGGATCGGTCGATCGCCTTGTCGCCGTAGAACACCGCGTTGCGGGCATGGGCCCGTTTGTCGCGCGGCTTGCCCGTCCACATCACGTGACCGATACCCGTGATGGTCGGATTCTCGGGATGTACGGGCTGGATCTTGTCGTTGAGGATCTTCCGCACGACCGGCGAGTAGCGCAGCACATCGCCCGCCGTCATTGATTCGAGGCCAGCGAAGTTCTTCTGCGGTTCGAGGATGGCGTAGAAATTTCCGCCGTAGGAAACATCGAAGGTGAGCTCGCCGAGGCCCGGCACTTCGACCGTGACGTCGCTCATCGCCAGATACGAGGCGACGTTGGTGATCCGCACGCTCTCGACAAAACGACCGTTCTGCTCGTAGCGCGCCACCACGCGCCCGGCCGGCGTGTCGAGATTGAGCGTGCCTGGCGCAGCGGGGGCAACCAGCCCGTTCTCCATCGCCATGGTCACCGTGCCGATGGTTCCGTGGCCGCACATTGGCAGGCAGCCGCTGGTCTCGATGAACAGAATGCCGATATCGCAATCGGCCCGGGTCGGCGGATAAAGGATCGAGCCCGACATGACGTCATGGCCGCGGGGCTCGAACATCAGCGCCTTGCGGATCCAGTCGTGCCGCGCGAGGAAATCGAGCCGGCGCTCGCTCATGGTTGCGCCCTCGAGCAATGGCGCGCCGCCCGTCACCAGCCGCACCGGATTGCCGCAGGTGTGGCCATCGAAACATGAGAAGGTGTGGACCGACACGGTTCAGGCCGCCAATAGCTGCGAGAGGCCGGCACGTCCCGCGACGAAACGCTCGACGTCGTGTGAACTCCTGAGACGGATCACCGTTCGGCCGGCCGAAAAATTGCTGCACTCCTCGGTGAAGCGGCGGCGATTGCGACCGTGCGTCTTCAGCGCCCACAACAGGATGGAATCGCGGCTGAACAGTGTGCGACCCAGCGACTCGCGATTTCCGGTCCCCCACAGGTCTTCCTGGGTCACGATCCGGCGCAACGTGCGCCAGAAAAGACGCCACATGACCTGCGGCAAGGGAAGATCAAGCCAGACCAGCGTGTCGGCGCGCTGCCAGACGATGTCACGCACCTGGTCGTAGATGCCGACCGCAATCCAGTCGCCGTCACGCGTCTCGCATTCGACGCGATGGCGGAAGAGGTCGAGCGGCGCCGGCTGCCAGTCCCGGCCCCAGAACAGTGCATCGAGCTCGATCAGACGCAGGTCCTTCTCGGCGACCAGCCGTTCGGCCAGCCAGCTCTTGCCCGATCCTGTGGTTCCGAAGACTGCGATGCGACGCATGGTGCGGCAATTCTCCTCCAGCTTCACCTGAGATTACCTCTGGGTCGCGCCGCGCGACAGGTCCGCTTTTCGTCACACCCGCCCCGTTGCCGCGAGACGGACAATCGACGAGAGTCATGGCATGCACATAGGACTTATCGGCGGCATCGGTCCCGCCGCGACCGACTTCTACTACCGCGGCCTGATCGACCGGCACGTTGCGGCCGGCGTCCCGCTCGACGTCACGATCTGTCATGCCGACGTGCGCGAGATGAGCCGCAACCTCGTGGGCAAGAACCCCGGCCGGCAGGCCGAGATTTTCGCCCGGCTGGTCGAGCGCATGAAGGCAGCCGGCGCCAAAGCCGCAGCCATCACTTCCATGGGCGGGCATTTTTGCGTCAAGGAACTCATGGCGATGTCGCCGCTGCCGATCCTCAACGCCATCCCCGCGGTCGACGCCGTGCTGGCGCGCCGGAAGTTGAAGAGAGTCGGCATCATCGGCACGCGTACCGTGATGGAGACGAAACTCTACGGCGGCATTCCCTCGGTCGAGGTCGTGCCCACCGAAGGCGCAGACCTCGACCGGGTCCATGCCAACTATGTCGAGATGGCCACGATCGGCCGCGTGAACGATGCCCAGCGGCAGGTCTTTTTCGAGGCCGGCCGCCGACTGGCCGCACGCGGCGCCGAGGTCGTCATGCTGGGCGGCACCGATCTCTTTCTGGCGTTCGCCGGACACGACCCGGGCTTCGCCGTGATCGATTGCGCCGACATCCACGTCGACGCGCTCTTCACCAAGTCGGCGGCCTGAGGCAGCCTGGAGCAAACACATGGCCGACGACAATCGCCTGCGCCGCTTCGCCGTCCTGATCGACGCCGACAATACTTCTCCGCGGATCGCGGCCGGCCTGTTCGAGGAGGTCGCCAAGTTCGGCGAGGCGAGCGTGCGCAGGATCTACGGCGACTTCTCCAGCCCGCGGCTCAAGTCGTGGGCCGACATCCTGCAGAAGTACGCGATCGATCCCTATCAGCAGTTCGCCTACACGTCCGGCAAGAATGCCTCCGATATCGCCTTGGTGATCGACGCCATGGACCTGTTGCACAGCCGGCGCTTCGACGGTTTCTGTCTCGTCTCGTCCGATAGCGATTTCACGCGCCTTGCCTCGCGCCTGCGCGAAGAGGGCGCCGACGTCTACGGCTTTGGCGCGCAGAAGACGCCCGAGAGCTTCAGGCAAGCCTGCCGACGGTTCGTCTACACCGAGAACCTCCTGCCCGAGGCCGAGGCGTCGACGCCCGAACAGGGCCGTTCGCCCAAATCGCTGGAGCCGGCGAGTGCCGCCGTGCCGATCCTGGCCAAGGTGATCGCCCAGATGGAAAGCGAGGACGGCTGGGTCGGATTGGGCGCGGTCGGGCAGCGCCTGGCCAACATCGCCTCCGACTTCGATCCGCGCACCTACGGCTTTCGCAAGTTGAGCGATCTCGTCCGCCAGACCGGCGCCTTCGACATGGATCAGCCGGACGGAAGGGCGGTGCGGATCAGGGTTAAGTCCGTGCCGGTGCCCCGGGGCTCCGGCCGGGCATCGGCTGGATCGACCGCGCGACTGCCGCAGTCGGCCTGACGGCCCCCGCCAAGATCCGGTGCGTGATCCAGTCCGTGGGCCACTTCGCTCGTTGCTTTTGTCTCGCCGCCCGCCTAAGGGCGAAAGGGACGGCGCGCTCCGACGCCGACATCCGTCAGGAAGGCGCACCCGATTGGTCGACAGCCAGCAACCCGTGAACGCCGACGCGCGCGCAGCCGATGCCCGGGCCTGGACGCAGCTTCTGGCGCAGTACCGGCAACCGAGCAACTTCCGCAGTATCGTCGAGATTGCGATCACCGTGATACCGCTCGCCGCCCTATGGGCACTGGCCTGGGCAACGCTCGATATCGGCTATTGGCTGGCGCTGCCGCTTGCCATCGCCGCGGGGGGCTTCCTGGTCCGACTATTCGCCATCCAGCACGACTGCAGCCATGGCGCCTTCTTCCGCCATCGTCTGGCGAACGACTGGATCGGACGGATCGTCAGCGTGGCGACACTGACGCCGCACGACGTGTGGCGGCGCACCCACGCCACCCACCACGCCTCGACCGGCAATCTCGACCGCCGCGGCCTGGGCGATGTCGACACACTCACGGTCGACGAATATCACGCGCGCGGATTCTGGGGCCGGCTGCGTTACCGGCTTTACCGGCACCCGCTGGTCATGTTCGGCCTGTCGCCGGCCTATCTTTTCATCCTCCAGCATCGACTGCCGGTCGGGCTGATGCGCGACGGCTGGCGGCCCTGGGTCAGCAGCATGGCGACCAACCTCGCCATTGCCGCGATCGCGGGACTGCTGATCTGGCTGGTCGGGATCAAGGCGTTCCTTCTGATCCACCTGCCGATTCTGCTGTTGGCGACCTCCGTCGGCGTGTGGCTGTTCTACGTCCAGCACCAGTTCGCGGACACGATCTGGGCGAACGACGGCGACTGGAATCTGCACGAGGCCGCCCTGCACGGCAGCTCGCACTACGACCTGCCGGCGTTCCTGCGCTGGTTCACTTGCAACATCGGCGTGCACCATGTGCACCACCTCAACAGCCGCATTCCCTACTACCGGCTGCCGCGCGTGCTGCAGGATCACCCGGAACTGCGCAATGTCGGCCGCCTGACCCTGTTCCAGAGTTTCCGCTGCGTCCGGCTGGTATTGTGGGACGAGACAGAGCGCCGCCTCGTCTCGTTCCGTGAGGCCCGCGCCTCGCGCTGATGCGAGGCGCCGGTTTGACCACTCAGTCGCAGCTCTTCAGAAGGTTGGTCGCGGCGGGATCGCCCGGCAGAAGCGCCAGGCTGTCTTCGAAGTACCGCCGGGCGGTTTTCGTGTCGCCTCGCACGAGCGCCTCGACTCCGGACAGGAGATGGTCCCGGGTCCGCGCCTTGGCCGACCGCTCGGCCGGATTATTGAGATCGAAGACTTCGAGCAGTGTGACTGGTTGGGTCTTGCCCTTGACGACAACCACATCGATGGGCCGGATGTCGTAGGCTTTGGGATCGGCGAGACGATCGTAGGTGTTCTGCGAGATCAGGATGCCGACGCGATAGACCTTGGTCAGGCTTTCGATTCGCGAGGCGAGGTTGACCGCGTCGGAGATAACTGTGCCGTCCATACGGTGCTTCTCGCCGATGGTTCCCAGCATGAGCGATCCGGTATTCAGTCCGACGCCGATGCTGACGGGATCGAGGCCGGTCGACTGGCGTTCGACGTTGAAGCGCTCAAGGCTCTCGAGCATGGCGAGACTTGCACGCAATGCGTCGTCGGCAGTCTCGAACAGGGCCATGATGGCATCGCCGATGTACTTGTCGATGAAGCCGTTATGGTCGCGGATGATGGGGCCCATAAACTGCAGGTAGGAATTGATGAAGGCGAAATTCTCGTCCGGCGTCATCTGTTCCGACAGGGTGGTAAAGTTCCTGATGTCGGAAAACAGGACGGTCATTTCCTGGCGCATGTTGTCGCCCAGGTTAACCGAAACTATTGACGCTTTGCCGATCATCGCCAGAAAGGCACGCGGCACGAACCGCTCGATCGAGAGATTCGTCTCCTTGAGATCGACGATAGTGTTGCGAACGGCACTTCGCATCGCGTCGAAACTGCGGGCTAGATGTCCGATCTCGTCGCGCCGGTCGGTATTGGCGATGTTGTGTTCGAGGTCGCCCTCAGCGATGGCCGCGGCCTCACCGCGCAGGTTGAACAGCGGATCCAGGATCTGCCGTTGCAGAAGGCGTGAAGAAATCCAGAACACGATTGGCAGCATCAGCGCGAGCACGGCCATCGAACTCAGGAACACCTTGATGACCGCTTCGCGCGCCAGGCCGGTGTCGTAGGTGATCTGGCGGATCACCAGCTTGTGCGAGATAGGATCGTCCTTCTGCAGGCCGGCGACCGAGGCGTAGCGACTGTAGATCGTGACATGCCGCCCATCGGGATTCACGACCTCGTCGCGGCCAGTCTTGGCGACGCGTTCGACGACGTCGGGGGCAAGCTTCCTGCCGACATTCAGGAGAGACCAGGCGCCCGACGGCGCGACCAGGTAAATATCGAGGTCCTTCACGTACTCGTTCGAGCGAGTCGCATCAGTGAAGAGATCCTGGAAGAAATATTTCCCCATCCAGCCAAAGTCGCCGCTGCTCAGACTCTCGCGAATCTCGGTCGACGTTTCGACGATAAAATTCTGATCCTTGGGTCCGTAGTAGCTGTATGTCCGCAACGTGCCGGTCAGCGATGACATGTCGATGCCGTCGCTCATGACCTTGCCGTTCCCGTACACTGTGTCGAGAAATTTGGTGAAGGGACTGTCGGGGAAGACGAGATTCATGTCTCCCGGCAAGTTGGTCTGGAATACCTTGTGCGACCTATCGATGAAGTAGATGTGCTCGACGCCATACTTCTCGGTCAGCGCGTTGAGTTCGTTGGCCGACAGGCTGACGGGATCGCGACCGAGGCTCGCTAGTTCGGCCGCGATCTCCGGCAGGACCTTTTCCATGTGAGCCTTGATCCGCCCATGCTGGCTGCGCAGCAGGGTTTCGAAAATCGCAAACCGGTCGGTGAGGCTCACTTCGAGGCTGCTGATCTCCCGGGCCTGCTTGTCGGACACCAGGCGATACATCACCAGCGACACCACCACGGCCGCCCCGAGGGTGATCGCGGTCATGACCATCAGGAGGAAAAGACCGACCTTACGTTTCAATCAGCAACTCCGCGCATGGCCGAAATTCTAATCCCTGGCCCTTGCCTTGGCCATGTGCGTCGCGCGGGGGCCCGATGGCGCCTAGCCGTTCTGCCAGAGCCGGGTGGTGTAGGCACCATCGACGCTGGCGTCGATTTGCGCAGCCATGTCGTCGCCGGCACCGACGCGAGGCGCGATGATCCTGCCGAACGATACGCGGCCCGCCGCCGGCCACGCCTTGGGATCCCAAAGTTTGGCGCGAACGATCGAGCGGGCGCAGTGGAAATAGCAGCGCTCGATCCTGACACGGGTGGCCAGCAACGCCGGCTTGCCGAGCGAGCTCAGCGACGCCACCAAGTCCTGATCGTCGTATACTTCGGCAGTGCCCGATACCCGGAGTGTTTCGCCAGTGGCCGGCACCAGCGCGATCAACCCGATCTTGCCCGTCGCCAGGATGTTGCTGAGGCCAAAGGCCAGGTTGTTGCCGGCGCGTTCGGGGATCAGCAGCGTCTTGGTGTTCTCGACGCGGATGAAGCCAGGATCATCTCCCTTGGCGGCTCGGGAAGGATGCGCCGAAGATCGGCAATCGAGACGATTCGCGCCATAGTTCAAATTCCTCGTCTGGTCGGATGAACCATCGCTCCAGCCAGGGCTCAGTTCAACCACGTCGGCGATGAGTGTTCTTCAGCCCGTCCATGTTGGCGAATAGCCGCTGTAGGTACGCCTTGAGCATCTCGGCTTCGCGCGCGTCGAAACCTTGCAATGCCACTGTCTCGTAGCGTTCGGCGATCGGCACCAGCCGGTGGGTCAGTCGGCGCCCTGCCAGCGTGACGTGCAGGAATACAGCGCGGGCGTCGGCGTCGCCGCGGCGTCGGGCCACCAGCCCTTTCCTCTCCATACCGTCGACGAGGCGCGTAAGGGTCGAGACTTCGATCGAAGTAGTCTTCGAGAGATCGCCCATGCGGCAACCGTCACGCTCGCGAAGCGCCGCCAGCACCCGCCAGATCTGCAGGGTGGCGCCGAGCGGCCGGACTTCCTCGCTGAACGCCGTGGCGATGCGGCTGCCGGCCCGGTTCAGCAGATACGGCAGGTAGCCGTCGAGCGGACCCATCGCATCAGGCCGCGAAGTGCGGCGCCACCTCGCGCATGAAGCGCTCCATCTGCTCCTTCACCATCGCGTGCGGTATCCGGCCATAGTTGAAATAGAGAATGACCTCGGCGATGCCGGCGGCCTCGACCTGCTTCAGCGTGTCGACGATGTGTTGCGGGCTGCCGCACAGGATCGACTTGTCGGTGAGCTTCTCCGGCCGCATGTCACGCAGGATGTTCACGATCTCAACGAAGTACTTGTAGGTCGGCGGCACGTTTTCGCCCGACGCGGACGGGAAGGCGGCGATCAGCGCATCCTGGAAGTAGCGCACCAGCGCCTCCTTGCCGTACTGCTCCTCCTCCGGTGTAGACGCGATGTGCACGAAGTAGGAGCACATGGCGCGCCGCATCGGCCGCTTGAACTGGGCCTCGCAAGTTTCGCGATAGACGCGCACGGCATCGGCCAGCGAGCCGTAGACCATGGCAGCGGCGAACGGCGCGTAGATCACGTTCCAGTCGTTCCTGGCCGCGAGTTCCATCGACGGTCGCGAGAAGCAGGCGACGTAGGGCCGAAGGGGAGTTTGCGCTGGCCGGGGCCGTACCTCGACATCGTCGAACTGGTAGAACTTGCCCTTGTGCGACCACTTGCCGGGTTCGGTCCAGGCACGCCAGACGACTTCCAACCCTTCCTCGAAAAGCTCGGACGATTGGCCGAACGGTGCCTGGAAAGGTTCGTACTCCTTGCGGTCGTAGCCCCGGCCAGCGGCGAAATCGACGCGGCCGCCCGACAACAGATCGAGCGTTGCCCACTCCTCGGCAACATGCAGCGGATGGTGCACGGGCAACAGCGTGACGGCCGGCGCCAGCCGCAGCTTCGTCGTGGCACCGGCGAGCTGTGCCAGGATGGCGAGCGGAGATGCATTGACGCCTAGCAGGTTGAAGTGATGCTCGCCGATCCAGGCCGAGTTCAGCCCGACTTTCTCGGCCCACAGCGCCTCGGCGAAAATGTCCTTGATGAACTGCTCGGGCGCCCGCGGATTGCCGGGATAACGGTTGTCGCTCAGCGTGAAGTAGCCGAATTTCATGGCGTCCCTCCGGGCGGAAGATCACCCGGCTGGAGTTATTTGTAAATGCAAATAACGGTGTCGTGGCTTGTGATCCACCTCGGCCACGGGTACGGAGCTTTTCAAGAACAAGGACAAGCCGGGATGGAGACAGGCATGAAGCGTCTACTCGTCATCGCCGCCCTCGTGGCCTCACCGCTGCCGGCGCTGGCCCAGGCCAATCCCGCGCTCATCGAAAAGGGCCGCGCCCTGTTCAACGACGCCAGCCTGTCGGCCAGCGGCCAGGTGTCCTGCGCCACCTGCCATCCGATGAACGGTCATACCGACAACAAGACCTATGTCGGGCTCGAGGTCGTGCCCGACGGCGATCCGCGCGGCCGCAGCACGCCCACCATGTGGGGCGCAGGAACGCGCCAGGCCGAATGGTCGTGGGCCGGCAACATCCCCGCGATCGAGACCAACATCCGCGGCATCATCGTCAACCGCATGAAGGGCGCCGAGCCCACCACGGAGACTCTGGAGGCGCTGGCGGCATACGTAAAATCCCTGCCCAACGGGCCAGCCCCCTTCCTCAACCCGGACGGCACGCCGCGCAACACGGCGCAAGCCGACGCCAAGCGCGGCTACGAGCTGTTCGCCGACGCTGGGCGCTTCAACCCTGCCCAGGCGGCGGCGGTCCCGCCCAGCTACGTGCTCGGCCCTGGTGACGAGCTGGCGGTGCAGATCAACGGCCTGGTCGAGGTCGCCGAC
>RGPT01000082.1 GCA_010032545.1 Alphaproteobacteria bacterium | reverse complement strand
GTGGGCCTGGTCGAGCGGCTGGGTCGCGGGTGAGGCGGTGTGAGAGTCGGCCTCCGTCAGAACGAACTGCGCAGCGGCCTCACGAACTCAAGAACGTCTCGCGCCAGCGCTTCCGGTTGCTCCATCGCCGCGAAATGGCCGCCCCTCGGCATCGCCGTCCAGCGCCTGATGTCTGTGTAGCATTGCTTCGCGATCGATCGGGGCGGCCGCCGGATCTCGCGCGGGAAGGCGGCGTAGCCGGTCGGCACGTCGACCGTCTTGCCGGTGGGGATGTGCCAGTCGCCGTGCAGGCGGTCGTAGTAGGGATGGAACGACGAGCCGATGGCGCCGGTGAACCAGTAGAAGGAAATGTTGGCCAGCAGGCGGTCGCGGTCGACCGCGGTTTCGAAATCGCCGGCATGGTCGGTCCAGGTGTGGAATTTCTCGGCGATCCAGGCCGCGAGGCCGGCGGGTGAATCGGTGAGACCGTAGGCCAGGGTCTGCGGACGGGTGCCCTGGATCTGGATATAGCCGGTCTCTTCCTTGGCCCATTCGCGCATTTCGGCCAGGTACTGTTCTTCCTCCGGCGTCGGATTCGGCGGCGGCGGCAGGGCCGGGTTGACGGTCAGCATGTTGAGGTGAATGCCTGCCAATTTGTCGGGATGTCGAACCGCCATGCTGGAAGTGATGTGCGCACCCCAGTCGCCCCCTTGCGAGACGAACTTTTTGTGTCCCAGAACTCCGGTCATGAGATCGGCCAGGCAATCGGCGATGGCCGCAACGCTCAGGCGCTTCTGACCGGGCTGGAAGGAGAGCCCATAGCCCGGCAGGGACGGCGCGATCACCGTCACGGCGTCGCGGGCATCGCCGCCGAAGCGCGCGGGATCGGTCAGGCGCGGGATCAGGTCGATGAACTCGAACAGCGAGCCCGGCCAGCCATGAAGCAGCAGCAGCGGTCTTGGCGCGGGACCTTGGCCTGGAACATTCAGATAGTGCAGGTCGACGTCGGGCAGGGCGACCTTGAACTGCGGGAAGGCGTTCAGCCGGGCTTCCTGGGCACGCCAGTCGAATTTCTCGCGCCAATAGTCGACCAGCTTGCGCATGTAGGCGAGGTCGGCGCCATAGGTCCACGGCGCTTCGGGCGCCTGGTCCGGAAACCGCGTGCGGGCGAGCCGCGCGCGCAGGTCGGCGATATCCTCGTCTGGCACATGCAGCGAAAAGGGACGGGGGGAGGACATGACGGGCTCCCTCAGACGGACTTGCGACCCGCGATATAGGCGACGCCCTGGGGGCCGACCTGTTCGGCGTGTGGGTAGTTGGCGGGGACCGCGAAACTATCGCCGGTGCGGAACGTCTCGGGCTTGCCGTCCCGGGTGATCGTGATCTCGCCGCCGATCACCATGACGCGCGCATGCCACGGATGGCCGTGCACGGGCCGCTCCTCGTTGGCGCGGAAGCCGCCGTAGGCCACCTCGTAGCCGTCGCGCTTCAACTCCGACTCGAACTGCTCGCGGGTCATCGTGCTCTCCATCGTGGGCTGGCCGAAGGGTAGGCGAGGCCGCGGAGCGGCGGCAAGACCGGCGAGAGCTGAAGTCCGGCCCGTGCATTGGGGCCCGATTCCGCGGCGATCCGGTCAGTGGCCGAGGTAGCTGCCTCGCACGGGCGATCAGGGCGAACATCTCCTCGACCAGGATCGGCGACAGGCCGAGCGAGGGCTCGTCCAGGATCAGGAGCTTGGGCTCGCCCATCAGGCCGCGGCCGATCGCCAGCATCTGCTGCTCGCCCCCCGAGAGGGTGCCGGCAAGCTGGGTCATGCGCTCGAGCAGGCGCGGAAAAATGGCGGCCACGCGTTCGAGGTTCTGCGTTCGCGCCCGCCGGCCGCGGCGATAGCTGCCGAGTTCGAGGTTCTCCCGCACCGACAGGTTGGGAAAGACCCGGCGGCCCTCGGGCACCTGGATGAGCCCGGCGTCGACGATGGCCATCGACGCCTCGCCGGCGATGTCGCGTCCGTCGAAGCGGATCGTGCCGCCGAGCGGGCGGTAGAGGCCGGAGATGTTGTTGTTCAGCGTCGACTTGCCGGCGCCGTTGCTGCCCAGCAGCGCCACGATCTCGCCCGTGCCGACGTCGAGGTCGACGCCGCGCAGCACTTCGATGGCGCCGTAGCCGGCGCGCAGGCCGCGCACCTCGAGCATGGGCGGCCTCACGCGCGCAGCACCTTGGCGGCGCCGTGGCCGAGATAGGCCTCGATGACGCCGGGATCAGATGCGATTTCGGCGGGTGTGCCCTCGGCGATCATGCGGCCCTGGTTCAGCACATAGACGCGCTCGGCGAGCGAGGTGACGGCCTGCATGACGTGCTCGATCAGCAGGATGGTGACGCCGGCCGCGCGGATGTCCCGGATCACCTCGACGATCTCGCCGATCTCGGTCGGGTTCAGTCCCGCCATCACCTCGTCAAGCAGCAGCAGCCGCGGGCCGGTGGCGAGCGCCCGCGCCAGCTCGAGGCGCTTGCGGCCGGCCACCGTGAGATCGGCGCCGTTCTGGTCGAGCTGTCCGCCCATGCCGACCCGGGATGCCACCGCCTCGGCCTCGCGCTCGGCGAGGCGCCGGTCGCCGGTGTGGAGATAGGCACCGATCATGATGTTCTCGCGCACGCTGATGGCGGCGAAGGGCTGGGTGATCTGGAAGGTGCGGACCATGCCGGCGGCGCAGATCTTGTACGGCGCGAGCCCGGTGATGTCGCGCCCCTCGAAGGCGACATGTCCGGCATCCGGCCGGTGGAACCCTGCGATGGCGGCAAACAGGGTGGTCTTGCCCGCGCCGTTGGGCCCGATCAGGCCGACGATCTCGCCCCGGCGCACGTCGAGCGACGCGCCGTCGACGGCTTTCAGGCCGCCGAACGACTTGCTGAGGTCGCGCACTTCAAGCACGCGGCACCGCCTTCGGCCGCCGCCGGAACAGGCCCATCAGCCCGTCGGGCAGGCGGGCCACGATCAGGATCAGCATGAGGCCGTAGACGACGAGGCTGAGCGGCTGGACATTCTTCAGCGCCGGCACGATGCCGGCCAGCCAGCGCGTGCCTTCGTTGATGCCGGTCAGCGCCACCGAGCCGATCAGCGGGCCGAACACGGTGCCGGCGCCGCCCACCATGCTGACCAGCAGCATCTCGACCGACTTGTCGACGCCGAAGGCGATCGAGGGGTCGATGTAGAGATACTTCTGGGCGTAGAAGGTGCCGCCGGCGGCGCACATCGCGCCCGAGAGCGTCAGCACTTTCACCTTCTCGGCGAAGACGTCGATGCCGAGCGCGCGGGCGGCGTCCTCGTTCTCGCGGATGGCCACCAGGCGCGCGCCAAAGCGGCTGCGCGTGAGCTGCCAGGCGATCAGGATCGACACGGCGCAGAGCACGAAGGCGAGGTAGTATATCCAGATCGGATCCCTGAACTGGAAATTCTCCGGCCGCGGGTCGGCCTTGATCAGCATGCCCAGTCCGCCGCGCGTGAAGGGCACGGAGTTGGCGAGGATGCGAAAGACCTCGGCGAACGCCAGCGTGATCAGCGCGAAGTAGGAACCCTTGAGACCGGCGCGGAACGACAGCACGGCGATCATCCAGCCGACGGCGCCGCCCGCGGCCATGGCGACCGGCCAGGCGAGCCAGGGGTTCCAGCCGTAGGTCACCTGCAGGATGGTCGAGGTGTAGGCGCCGGTACCGAAGAACACGACATGGCCGAACGAGGTCTGGCCGGCGAAGCCGCCGGCGATGTTCCACGACTGGCCGATGAAGGCGGTGAAGAACACCAGCATGCCGACCGTGACCAGATAGTTGGGCACCAGCAGCGGATAGGCGAGCGCCGCGGCGATGCCGGTGGCGAGCAGCGGCACACGCCAGCTCGACGGGACATTCACCGTGCGCCCCCGAACAGGCCGGTCGGCTTCAGCAGCAGGATCAGGATGAAGATCAGCGAGATGCCGATCTGGCCGAGTTGCTCTCCCAGGATCAGGCCGCCCAGCGACTCGGTGATGCCGATGATGAAGCCACCGACGGCGGCGCCCACGAAACTGCCCATGCCGCCCAACACCACGATGGTGAAGGCAACCAGAACGAAGGCGTGGCCCGAGCTCGGCGTCACGTAGTAGCTCGGCATCAGCAGGCAGGCGGCGGCCCCCAGGCAGGCAATGCCGATGCCGTAGGAGACGGCGAACAGCTTGTCGACGTCGATGCCCACGAGCCGTGCCCCTTGGCGTTCCCTGGCGAGCGCGCGGATGGCCTTGCCGGTGTCGCTCTTCGCCATGTAGAGGCCCAGGATCAGACAAAGCAGCAGCGACGCGGCAAAGGAGATGATCTTGGGCAACGGCAGGAACGCGGCCCCCAGCTCGACGAAGGATCCCGCGTAGGTCACATCGATTGTCTGGGTGTCCCCGCCGAAGAACAGCAGGGCGGCATTATCGACGACGATCGAGACGCCGAGCGTGATGAGCAGGATGTTCTCGTCGCGACCATGGTTGTAGCGGCCGATCAGCAGGCGATAGAGCACGAAGCCGAAGGCGAAGGAGCCGGCGATCACCATCGGCAGGGCGGCGTAGGGATCGATGCCCAGCAACCGCCAGAGGTAGAAGACGGCATACATGGCCAGCATCAGGAGGCTGCCATGGGCGAAGTTGATGATGTGCAGGACGCCGTAGATCAGCGTCAGCCCGACGGCCACGAGGACATAGATGCCGCCGGCCAGCAGCCCGTTCAGGACGCCGGCCAGGAGGATCGCGGGATCGGGCACGCCTCGGCCGGGCCGCGCGTCAGTTGAGCTTCGGCTTGGGGAACACGGCCTTGGCCGACGCGAACTCGGCCGGCGCGATCACCTCGATGTCGCCCTTGAGCGCCTGCATGGTCGCCGGCCGTCCGCCCTGGTTCTGGCCGTTGACGAACCTGGTCGGCCCATAGGGCATCAGCTCGGCCTTGAAGGTCGAGCTCGCCAGGGCCGCTGTCAGCTTCTCCTTGTCGGCCGTGCCGGCGCGCTCCAGCGAATCGGCCAGCAGCATGACGTTGGTGTAGGTGAGGTAGACCTCGAAGGTGAACAGGGCGCCGCCGTCTTCGACCCGCTTCTTGAGGGCCTGTGCCTGGGCACTCCTGGGATTGAACCAGTGGTTCACGTCCATCATGTATTGCGCGACGTCCGGCATTTCCTTGACGAACTTGTAGTTGAAACCGCCACCCAGGATCGAGAAGAAGCCGGCGACGTTCACCTTCTGTTGGTAGAGAGTGCGCGCCAGTAGCATGTACTCGTTGCCGTAGTTCGACATCATGACGATGTCGGGCGCGAGAGACCGGATGCGGAGAGCGATGTTGTCGAAGTTGCGCGTCGGGTTGTCGTGCGCGATCAGCTCTTTGGCCTGGATGTCGATCGAGGGCAGCTTGCCCGCCAGCAGCTTGGCCGTGCCGGTGCCGAACTCTCCCGACTCGTGGACGATCACCGCCGTCTTGGCGACCCCGCCGGCCGCCTTGTTGAGCGCGCCCAATGACGCGATGCCGTCGTCGACGCAGACGCCAAAGCCGGGCTTCAGACGGAACACGTTCTTCAGGCCGCGCGAGACCAGCAGATCGGAGGCGCCGACATCAATCAGGAACGGCGTGTTGTACTTGGCGGCGGCCTGGCTGGCGGCGATGCCGACCGGGCTCTGGTAGCAGCCGATGTAGGCCGCCACGCCCTGCTCATTCATCTTCTCGACTTCGCTGACGCCCACTTCGACCTTGGACTGGCTATCGCCCAGCAGTGCTTCGAGCTTGGCGCCCCCCATCGACTTGATGCCGCCGGCCTTGTTCACATCCTCGACCGCCATGGTGCCGCCCAGCCGGCTCTGCTGGCCGTTGTAGGCGACGAAGCCGGTCACCGGATGGATCATGCCGACCTTCACCGCCGCGGGTTGCGCTCGGAGGACTGCGGGGAAGCCCAAGGTTCCTGCGGCGAGCGCACTTGAGCCCGCCACGAATCCACGGCGCGAAACCGGAAACTTGCCCTGGCTGGTCATTGTCGAAGCTCCCTTGAAAGTATCCTCGGACCTCGGTTGACGCTACGATAGGCACCTTGCGGGGACAACAGCCTATGCTCAGGAATCTCAGCCAGTCTCAGGTCGAGCAGTACCGGCGCGACGGGTTTGCCTTCCCGGTGCCGGCGCTGTCGGCCGACGAAGTCCGCGACTTGCGCGCCGATCTCGAGTTCTGGGAGAAGCGGCAGGGACACCCGCTCGACTTTCCGGAAAAGAGCAAGTCGTACCTGCTCTACCGCTGGGCCGATGCGCTGGTCCATCACCCCAAGGTGCTCGACGCCGTCGAGGATGTGATCGGGCCGGACATCCTGGTTTATCACTCGACGATGTGGATCAAGGAGGCGCACACCCCGGCTTATGTGCGCTGGCACCAGGATGGTGCCTATTTCTTCCTCGATCCGCTGGAGCATGTGACGGCCTGGGTGGCGCTCTCCGAAGCATCGGAGCGGGCAGGCTGCATGCGGGTGATCCCCGGCACTCACCGGCTGCCCATGATCGCGCATGACGACAAACCCGACGCGCACAACATGATCAAGCGCGGTCAGGGGATCAGCGAGCGCTTCGACGGCGAACGCGGCGTGTCGATGCCGCTTCGCGCCGGCGAACTCTCGCTGCATCACACGGCGCTGGTCCATTGCTCGCCAGGCAACGACGGCGGCGATCGCCGCATGGGGCTGGGGATTTCGTTCATCCCGGCGCATGTGCGACCGCTCGGGCCGGTAAAGCCAAGCGCTCTGCTCGTGCGCGGCAAGGACCGCTACGGCCATTTCCTGCCGGAGACACGGCTTGCAGTGCCTATGTCGGTGGAGGCCCAGGCGGCGCACGCCGAAGCGGTGCGGCTCTTCCGGGCGCGCCAGGATCAGGGCTTCACGACGGCCGCGGAATGAGGTTCCGGAGGTTGGCGACGTCGGCCAAGGCCAGAATCGTCTTGCGCAGATCGTCGGCGGCACCATGCGGCCAGACCCGCTCGGCCAGGGAAAAATACTTGCCCGTCAGTTCGTCGCGCGAATAGGGATCCTGGTCGTCGCCGCGGTTGGCTTCGACGGCGGCGGTGAGCATGCGGCCATCACGGAGCTTGAGATCGATTCGCGCCGGCCGGAACTGCGGCAGCATTGCCGTCATCGCCTTGTCTTCGCTGACGAAAACCCGCTTGGCCAGAGCCTGGACCCGCTCGTCGCGCACGGCGTCCCAGGTGAAATTCTCGACACGCGAGGAGCCGCGCACCAGCCGCGTTGCCACGGCGAATGGCACGGAAAACTTGCCGGCGAGCGTATTGCGCGGCGACTGGTCGTCGAGCTCGGCGGCGTAGAGGTAGCTCGCCACGTCAATCCGCTCGATCGCATCGGTAGCTACCTTCTCAGTGGCGAGCAGAGCGTCGAGGGCATCGAGCGCGCCGTGATTGTAGCGGCAGCAGGAATGAAGCTTGAAATAGTTGCGGTCGATCTGCCAGTCGAGGCCGAGCCCATCGATCATGCGGGCGGTGTCGAATTTCTCGGACACGACACGGCCGAACACGCTGGACAGGCCGTCGCGCTCGCCGACGAAGCCCGCCTCGACGAGGTCGATCGCCATCAGCGCCATGCGGTTGGCGATGCCGGCATAGGCGTTCCGCACGGTGCCGCCCTCCAGCATCGTGCGCTTGGAGGTGGCGAGTGTCAGCGACGAGGCGACGTTGATCGTCTCGCGCATTTTGCCGGCGTCGTAGCCCAGCAGTTTGGCGACCGCTGCCGCGGCGCCCACCGTGCCCCAGGTGCCGTGCGGATGCATGTCGGGTCTCATGGCCGCGGCAATGCCGATGCGTGCGCCGACTTCGTAGCCCAACACCAGTGCTTCCATGAGCGCCATGCCGGACAGGTCGCGAATTTCAGCCAGGGCCCACAAGGCCGGCAAGGCGTGTATGGCAGGATGGCCCTTGGCGAAGCGGTTGCCCTCGTCCATTTCGAGGAAGGTGCCGGCCGTGCCGTTCAGGAAGGCCGCCGCGGCCGACACCGCCTTCTTGCCCGTGCCGATCACCGAGGCCTCTCCTGCCGGGCTGACGGCGAGCTTGGCCGTCAGCGCCCGCATCTCGGGCTCGGCCGCGCCGCCGGCGATCGCGCCCATGGTGTCGAGGATCACATAGGAGGTCTGCTCGACTGTCGCGGGCTCTAGCGACTCGAACTGGAATCCCACGAGAAAGTCGGCGAGCGTATCGAGCCATAAGGCTGCCACCCCGCTAGCCCATCATCGTGTCGGCGTAGTGCCTCGCGATCTCGCCCGGCGTCGCCTGCCAGACATTGCCGAAGCGCTCGATCCGGCGCAGCGCCTCGTCGAGATACCTGATGCGATGCGCCATGCCCATCAGCCAGGGATGGATCGACAGGTTGAAGACCTGGCCGCCCTCGTGGTGAAGCAGTTCGAAGGCTTCGCCCACGATGTCGGGATAGCGCGGAGTCGGGATGCGCCTGAGCCAGAGCTGCTGCACGTCGTCCCATTCGGGCTGGTTGGGCATCGAGACGAATTTCTTGCCGACCTTCATCGGGTAGGGCTGGTCGTCGTTCGGCCAGTCGAGCACATAGTCGAGCCCCGCGTCGGCCAGAAGCTGTGGCGTGCGCTGGCTCTCGCCGTAGTCCTGGCCGAGCCAGCCGGTCGGCCGCGCGCCCGTCGCCTTCTCGATGGCGGCGAGGGAGGCCGCGATCTCGGCCTTTTCCTCGGCCTCGCTCATCTTCGAGGAGATCATGCGATTGGCTGAATGGCCGTGGGCGATGAACTCGTACTTCCGCCTCTTGAACTGCTCGATGAGAAAGGGATAGCGCTCGGCCGCCAGCGCATTCACCGCGACGCCGGCCCGGATCTGGTAGCGATCGAGCACGTCGAGCACGCGGAAAATGCCGACACGGTTGCCGTAGTCGCGCTGCGTCCAGGTGCGATAGTCAGGTGTAAAGCTGCCGAACTCGCCGACATGACGCGGGTCCCGCACGCTCGCCTCGTCCGGGATCAGCTCCCAGTATTCAAGGTGCAGCAGTACGAACGAGGCGACGCGGGCGTTCTTCGGCCAGGCGAGCCTTGGGCGCTTCGGGAACGGCGCATAGTCGTACCAGGGATTGTCCATCCCGGGGGGCAGCGGTGGCGGGTTCTTCGGCACGTTGTTCTTGGGGGAGGTGGTCATGTCACGCCTCCTTCCCGAGGTGTTGTTGGTATGGTTTCAGGCCATTGGCCACGTAATGATCGAGGATCTCCTCGGCGGTGCAGACCCAGGCGTCCTTGTGCTTGCGGATGTAGGCGAGCGCACGATCGAGGTGTTTCAGGCGGTGCGGTGCCCCCATCATGTAGGGGTGAAGCGCAATGCACATGACGCGGCCGTTCTCCGGTCCCTCGCGATAGACCGTGTCGAAGTGGTCGATGATCATCTGCGCGAATTCCTCGGCCTCGACCGGCTGGCGGTAGATCAGCGCGTCGTTGAGATCCATCGTGTAGGGCACGTGGATCAGCGGGCCGTGCTTCGTCGCGAGCGGCGTCGGCTGGTCGTCGTGATAGAAGTCGCAGATGTATTCGAGGCCCGCCTCCTTCACGAGGTCGGGCGTGTTGAAGGTGTTGGAGATGGCGGGCGAAAACCAACCACGCAGCTTGCGGCCAGTCAGCCTGAGGTGCGTGGCCTTGCTGTGCTCGATGACGGCGCGCTCTTCATCCTCGCTATAGCCCCAGTGATAGCGCGTGTTGAGGTAACCGTGGCTCATGTACTCCCAGCGCCGGGCTTCCATGGCTTCCAGGATGTCGGGATACATCTCGATCACCGACATCGAAAGCGAGACCGTGCAGCGCACGCTGTGCTTGTCCAGCACCTCGAACATCCGCCACAGGCCGACGCGGTTGCCGTAGTCGCGGCCGCCATAACCCAGGACATCGGGGTGCGGCATGCGCGGCCACGGATTGCGCACGCGGACCTCGGCCGGAACATATTCGTAGTGCTCGATATTGGGGCAGACCCAGACCGCGACGCGGGCGTCGTTCGGCCAGGACAGCTTCGGTCGCTCGATGACCGGCGAATAGCCGTAGCGGTACGGGTCCATCGTTGAAAAATCCCTTCATTTGGCAGGTGGAGTGCATCATGGGTTGCGCGACACTTCAACGCCCCGCATCCTGTTCGCATGGCGGATAACATTCGCTTCACCCTCAACGACGAACCGGTCGAACTGTCCGGCGTCTCGCCGATGACCACGCTGCTCGACTGGCTGCGCGAGCACCGTGGCCTCAGGGGCACCAAGGAAGGTTGCGCCGAGGGCGACTGCGGCGCCTGCACGGTCGTGCTCGAGCACGCCGATGGCTGCCACCGGCCGATCAACGCCTGCATCGCCCTGCTGGGCCAGATCGACGGGCGATCGCTCCGCACCGTAGAAGGCCTGCGCGGGCCGGAGGGCGCGCCGCATGCCGTGCAAGTGGCGATGGCCGAGGCCGATGCGACGCAATGCGGCTTCTGTACGCCGGGCTTCGTGATGTCGGCCTATGCCTTTGCCGCCGGCGGCGAGGCTGCCGATCCCGCGACCATCCACGACGCGCTGGCTGGCAATCTCTGTCGTTGCACCGGCTACCGGCCGATCGTCGAGGCGATGACCAAGGTGGCTGGCTTGCCGGTCGGCCCTGTGCCTTCCGTTCCGGCACGTGTGCAGTCGGCGGCCTTCGACGGGCGCTTCTTCGCGCCGCGCACGCTGGCCGAGTTGCTGGCCCTACGCGAAAGGCATCCGGAGGCGCTGCTGCTGGCAGGGGCCACCGATCTTGGGCTGTTGGCGAGCCGCTCGCGTAAGCCGCCGGCTTCGGTGATCCATGTGGTCCATGTGCCCGAGTTCACGGCGATCACGGAAGATGATCAGCAGATCACTATCGGCGCGGCTACGACCTACACTGACGTCCTGCCGACCCTTGTCGCGGCCTATCCGGCGCTCGAGACTTATCTTGCGCGACTGGGCTCACGGCAGATTCGCTCGCTCGGTACGATCGGCGGCAATATTGGCACGGCCTCGCCGATCGGCGATATGCCGCCGGTGCTGCTGGCACTGGAAGCTAGCCTGAAGCTTGTTTCCGTTCGTGGCGCCCGCACGCTTCCGCTCGACGAATTCTTCCTCGGCTACCGCAAGACGGCGCTGTTGGCGGACGAGGTGATCCAGAGCATTTCGATGCCGCGCCTGTGGCAGGGTGAGGTCTTCTGCTGCGACAAGCTCAGCAAGCGCCGCGACCAGGATATCTCCACCGTCGCCGGCGCCTATCGACTCAGGATCAGGAGCGGCACGATCGAGGACGTCCGCACCGGCTATGGCGGCCTTGCGGCAACCCCCGCGCGGGCGCGCAACGTCGAACGGGCGCTGATGGGGCAGCCTTTTGCGCACGCAACCTTTGAGGCGGCGGCCGCAGAGATCCCGAACGATTTCCAGCCGATCGACGACTGGCGCGGATCGGCGGCCTATCGTCTGACAGTTGCGGCCAACCTGCTGCGCCGCCTCTATTGGCGTATCGCCGAGCCCGGGCGCGCCGTCGAGGTCGAGGCGCTATGACCGGCAGTGGCCTTCGCGCGACGCGCCACGACAGTGCGCTGAAACATGCGACCGGCCAGGCGCTCTACATCGACGACATGGCCGAGCCGCCGGGCACGCTGCATGGCGCCCTCGTCCTCAGTCCCGCTGCAAGCGGCCGTCTGCGCAAGCTCGATCTTTCCGCTGCCGCCACGTCGGCCGGTGTGGTGGCGGTCCTGGCTGCCGGCGACATTCCGGGCCGCAACGACGTCGCGGCCGTCGGTCAGGGTGAGCCGCTGTTCGCGACAGACCGCGTCGAATTTGCCGGCCAGACGCTTGCAATGGTGGTGGCGACGTCACTCGACGCGGCCCGTCACGCCGCCGATCGCGCCGTGATCGACATCGAAGAGGACGAGGCCATTCTCGATATCGAGACGGCACTGGCAAAGAAAGCCTACGTGCAGGCCCCCTCGACCCTGCTGCGCGGCGAGCCCGAGCAGGCACTGGTCTCCGCGCCACACAAGCTCAGCGCCGAGTTTCAGGTCGGCGGGCAGGAGCATTTCTATCTCGAAGGGCAGGTGGCCTTTGCCCTGCCCGGCGAGGACGGCGACATGGTCGTCCATTCCTCGACCCAGCATCCGACCGAGGTCCAGCACATCTGTGCCCGCCTGCTGGGCTGCGACTTCAATCGTATCACCGCCGTCGTGCGGCGGCTGGGCGGCGGCTTCGGCGGCAAGGAGAGCAACGCCTCCTGGGTGGCGGCCGCCGCGGCGCTTGCTGCGCACAAGACCGGCCGGCCGGTGAAATTGCGGCTGCCGCGCGAGATCGACATGATCGCCACCGGCAAGCGGCACCCGTTCCTCTATCGCTATGCGGTGGGCTTCGACGAAGCCGGCCGCGTGCTGGCGCTCGACGCGATTTTGGCGGCCGATGCCGGCTGGAGCCTCGATCTCACGCCTGGCGTTGTGGCGCGCGCGCTCACCCACACCGACAATGCCTACTGGATCCCGCACTTCCGCGCCGTGGGTTATGCCTGCAAGACCAACAAGCAATCGAACACGGCCTTCCGCGGCTTCGGCGGCCCGCAAGGTGTCGTCATCATGGAGGACGCGCTCGATCGGATCGCGCGCTACCTGGGCCGCGACGCCAACGAGATCCGCGCGTTAAATTTCTACGATGCGGGGCGGGCCGAGACGCCGTACGGCCAGATGCTCGACGAGAACCATCTGGCGCGCTGCTGGGCCGAGGTGAAGCAGGGCGGCGACTACGAGCGTCGGCGAGCCGAGGTCGATGCCTTCAACAGGACGAGCCCGATCCTGAAGCGCGGCCTGGGGCTTTTTCCGCTGAAGTTCGGAATCTCCTTCAACCTGCCGCACATGAACCAGGCGGGTGCGCTGGTGCATGTCTACACCGACGGCTCGATCCGCCTGAACCATGGCGGCACCGAAATGGGGCAGGGGTTGTTCGTCAAGGTGGCGCAGGTCGTGGCTGAAGTCTTCGGCGTCGATCTCGATCGCATCCGGCCCTCCGCCACTTCGACTGCCGAGGTGCCCAACACCTCGCCGACGGCGGCGTCGACGGGCTCGGACCTCAACGGCTGGGCAGCCTGGGAGGCGGCGAACACCATCAAGAAGCGCATGATCGCCTTCGCCGCGGAGCATTTTTTCGCAAGCATGGGCGACATCGAATTCGCCGACGGCAATGTTCGCATCTCCAAGCCGGGCAGCAACCAGGTCGTGAGCTTTGGCGAACTGGCAAGGCTCTGCTGGCTGGATCGCGTCTCGCTCTCGGCCACCGGCTTCTACAAGACGCCGAAGATTCATTGGGATGCCGCGACCATGCGCGGCCGTCCGTTCTTCTATTTTTCCTTCGGTGCGGCAATGGCCGAGGTGGCGGTCGACACCCTGACCGGCGAGAGCCGCGTGCTGCGTGCCGACCTGGTGCAGGATTGCGGCACCTCGCTCAATCCCGCGATCGACCGTGGTCAAATAGAGGGTGCCTTCGTGCAAGGCCAGGGTTGGCTCACCTGCGAGGAACTTTGGTGGGACAAGCAGGGTAAGCTGCGCACGTCAGGCCCCTCGACCTACAAGATTCCGGGCAGCCGCGACGTACCGGCGGTGTTCAACGTCACCATGCTGGCGAACGCCCCATCGCGCGAAGCGACCATCTTCCGCTCCAAGGCGGTGGGCGAGCCGCCCCTCTTGCTGGCCACAGCCGTGTGGACCGCGCTCAAGGACGCTATTGCCGCGACGGGCGATGGCAGGACCGCAGTGCGGCTCGATGCGCCGGCAACGCCCGAGCGCATTCTCGCGGCACTCGCTACACTCAAAGCATAAACTGAGGAGACTCTCATGGACGTACGGATGGACGGCCGCGTGGCCGTGATCACCGGTGGCAGCACCGGTCTCGGCCTGGCGATGGCCAAGGAATTCGCGGCCTCCGGCGCGTCGGTGGCAATGCTGGCACGCAAGGCCGACGTGCTGGCGTCGGCCAAGGCCGAGGTGCAGAAGGCCGCCGGCAAGACCAATGCGAAGGTTGAGGGCTATTCCTGCGATGTCGCCAAGGCGGCGCCGATTGCCGATACCATCAAGAAGGTGGTGGCCGACTTCGGCAAGATCGACATCCTGGTGAACAACGCCGGAATCAGCCATGCCAAGGCCTTCGATACCGTGACCGACGAGGACTGGCAGGGCGATCTCGACCTGAAGCTGTTCGCCGCGATCCGCCTGGCGCGTCTCGTCCTGCCCGGCATGCGTGAGCGCAAGTGGGGCCGCATCGTCAACGTGCTCAACATCGGCGCCAAGGCGCCCGGTGCCAACTCGACGCCGACCAGCGTGAGCCGCGCCGCCGGCCTTGCGCTCACCAAGGCGCTCTCGCAGGAGAATGCGCAGCACGGCGTGCTGGTGAATGCGATGCTCGTGGGCCTGATCGACAGCGACCAGTGGCAGCGCCGCCACAAGACGGCGGCGGGCGAGGGCAAGACCTACCAGCAGTTCATCGACGGCATGGCCAAGGGCCGCATCCCGCTTGGCCGCATGGGCAAGGCGGAGGAATTCGCCCGCATGGCCTGCTTCCTGTGTTCGGACGCCGGCTCCTTCATCACTGGCGTTGCCATTAACGTCGACGGCGGCGCCAGCCCGGTCGTCTAGCGTCCCCGGCCAGGCGGCGTGACGTTCCAGTAACGCCGCAGCTCCTCGAGATCGCGCTCGACCCAGTCCCAGGCGCTCCAGTCCGGCGCGAAGAAATCGACGGTCATGTCGTGGCCGCGCGCCCAGGCATGCCAGAACTCATCGGGATCGAAGCCGCCCTTGGCCGGCGTCGCCACGTCGTTGAACTTGATGCCGAGATGGCCGTTGAAGATCACCGGCAGGATGTGGCCCGCCATGGGATTGATCGGATGCATGGCGGCGGTGAAGGTCGAGACCAGGATCTCGCCGCGGTAGCTCGTGTCGTAGCCCGAGATGATGTGCGTGGCGTCGTGCGGCGTGGCAAAGCCCGCGTTCAGCGCCTTGGGATCGCCCGGGAACGGATAGCCGTTCGTCTTGTCGAAGTCCCAAAGCGCCTTGCCGAAGGTATTCTGCGGCAGCCTGCCCAGCGCTTCGTAGCGCGCGACGAGGGCGGGGTCTGCCTTGTCGCCGGTGTAGGGCAGGATCCATTGCGCGGGATCGGGCCGGCTGCCCCAGGCCTCGCTAACGATGCTCTCGGCGTTGCGCATCGTCATGTCGGCCAGCACCCACTCCAGGTGGCCCGACGCCGCCTCGACCATCTCGGTCAGGTAGTTCGCCTCGATGTCGAGCGCGCGGGCATAGGCCAGCACGCGCGCGAGTTTGCCGGTGTCGAGGGCGCCGTCGACCATCACCATGATGGCGAGATACTTTGTCGCTTCGGCCGCCAGCTCGCGGTCCTTCAGAGTGGCCACGAGATCTGCCGGCTCGACCGCCGGCAGGGTGCTGATGTCTTCAAGATCGTGCCGGCGCAGCAGATAGCGCCCGGCCGCCAGGATGCTCGCGGTATCGGCATGGCTGATTGCGTGCCCGCCGGCCAGCGCCACCTGGCGCATGGCACCGAGGATGGCGTCGCTTTCGCGGTGGCTGACGGGCCGCATCGCCTCAGCGCAGCGGCTCGAGGATGCTCACGTAGTTGGCGACGGCGGCGCCGCCCATGTTGAACACGCCGCCGATCGTTGCCTTGGGCAGTTGCAAGCCTTCGGGCGCGGTGCCGGAAAGCTGCATGGCCGTCATCACATGCATGGAAACCCCCGTGGCGCCGACGGGATGGCCCTTGGCTTTTAGTCCGCCCGAGACATTGACCGGGAGCTTGCCGTCGCGCTCGACCCAGCCCTCGAGGATCGCGCGCTCGCCCTCGCCCGGGGCGGTGAGGCCCATGGCTTCGTACTCGATCAGCTCGGCCGAGGTGAAGCAGTCGTGGCTTTCCACGAACGAGAGATCGAGCAGGTCGAGCTTGGCCGAGGCGAGTGCGCGCTTCCACGCAAGCTGCGGGCCCTCGAACTTGATGATGTCGCGCCGGCTCATTGGCAGGAAGTCGTTCACGTGCTCTGTCGCCCGGAAGGCGATGGCGTGCTTCATGCCGAGCGCGGTGCCGACGTCGGCCAGCACAACCGCCGCGGCGCCGTCCGTCACCGGCGAGCAGTCGGTGCGCTTGAGCGGCCCGGCCACGAACGGGTTCTTGTCCGAGGGCGTGCGGCAGAAGTCGTAGGCGAACTCCTTCTGGAAGTGCGCGTAGGGATTCTTGGCGCCGTTCTTGTGGGCTTTCACGGCGATGCGGGCGAGCGCATCGGACTTGTCGCCGTAGCGCTGGAAATAGGCCGAGGTGATCTTGCCGAAGATGCCGGCGAAGCCCGCCTCGATGGTGGCCTCCTCGGCGACATACGACGCCTTGATCAGAACCTCGCCGGCCTGCGTACTGTTGAGCTCGGTCATCTTCTCGACGCCGACCACCAGC
>RGPT01000081.1 GCA_010032545.1 Alphaproteobacteria bacterium | reverse complement strand
CGTGCCCCAGCCGGTGATGCCGAGATCGGGTACCGCGAGCGTCGTGGGCAGATCTTCCGGGTCGAAGCCCAATGCCTTCAGGACGAGATCGGCTTCGACATTGACCTGGCTATCCGGGATCTCCTGTGGTGTCTGACGGCCCGACGCGTCGGGCATTCCGAGGTGAATTCGCACTGTCCGGACGTGGCTCACGTGATCCTTGCCGTGGAAGCTCTGCGGTGCGGACAGCCATACGAACTCGACGCCCTCTTCCTCGGCGTGCTTCACCTCACGCTGCGAGCCGGGCATGTTGGCGCGGTCGCGGCGATAGAGACACTTGACCGATTTGGCACCCTGTCTCACGGCCGTCCGTACACAATCCATCGCCGTGTCGCCGCCGCCCACGACCACGACGTTCTTGCCGCGGGCATTGAGCGCGCCGGACTCGTAGGCGGGCACCCTGTCACCGAGACCGCTGCGGTTGGCGGCGGTGAGATAGTCGAGCGCGGCCGCGATGCCGGGCAGCCCGACGCCAGGCGCCTGAATGTCACGTGCCTTGTAGACGCCGGTGGCGATCAATACCGCGCCGTGCCGCCGGCGCAGGTCGTCCAGCGAGATATCGCGGCCGACCTCGCAATTCAGGTGGAACACCACGTTCGAAGCGCGCAGCAGCTGCTCGCGGCGCCGCACGATGTCCTTCTCGAGCTTGAAATTGGGAATGCCGTAGATCAGCAGGCCGCCGACACGGTCGTAGCGGTCGTAGATCGCGACCTGATAGCCCTTGCGGCGTAGCTGCTCGGCGGCCGCGAGACCCGCGGGTCCGGCGCCCACGATGCCGACGCTTTCGGCGCGCTCCCGGCGCGGATGGATCGGCTTTACCCAGCCCTCGTTCCAGGCAGTGTCGGTGATGAATTTCTCGACCGAACCGATGGTGACCGCGTCGAAGCCTTTCTCGATGACGCAGTTGCCCTCGCACAGCCGATCCTGCGGACAGATGCGGCCGCAGATTTCGGGAAAGTTGTTGGTGGCCGAGGAGAGTTCGTAGGCCTCCTCGAGGCGGCCTTCGGCGGTGAGCTTCAGCCAGTCGGGAATGTTGTTCTGCAGCGGGCAATGGATCTGGCAAAACGGTACGCCGCACTGCGAGCATCGCGCGGCCTGTTCGGCTGCCTTTTCGCGGGCATAGTTGCTGTAGATCTCGCCGAAGTCGCCACGGCGCTCGGCGGCCGACCGCTTGTCGGGCATGGCCTGCGATGTTCCGACGAACTTCAGCATCCTTTCGGCCATGATCCAGCCCTCGAACCAGTGGATGTAATTTTATTACGCAACAGGTATGCCGCCGACGCTAAAACTGTGCGGCTGACGGCAGTTCACCACAGCATTGGCCAATGGTCAATATTGTTGACCTAATTTTCGGACAAAAAAGATTCTTGCCCGCATGAAGACTCTTTGATCGGATTTCCGCATTTCACATAGTGCCGAATTCAGACTATTTTTTAAGGCCGATGCCGGCCAGCGGCGAGTAGCAGCCTGTCGGAAGTCAGGCGGGTGCGTGCTGGTTGTAGCGTCCGCCGGCGCGGAAGCGGTCGAGATAAGTCGGCAGGATGGCCTCGGCGGCGGTGCCCTGGATGCCAAGGGCGGCCAGCCCAGGGGCGCCGGGTCGGGCGACATTGTCCTGTGTGAGAAGGTCGACCTGGTCGTAGGTGAGCGGCGGGACCGGCAGGAACTCCGCGAAGAACCCGGCGATCTTCATCAGGGCTGCCGGCACGCCGAGGATCGGCTTGTCGCGACCGATTTCGCGCAACACGAGGGCTGCGATCTCTCGGTAGGTATAGACGTTCGGCCCGCCCAGCTCGAACACGGTCTTTGCCGTCTCCGGGCGCGCAAGGACGACGGCGGCGGCGCGGCCGACATCGCCCACGAAGACCGGCTGGACCTTGGCCAAACCGCTGCCCACCACCGGCACGAACGGCGCCATCGCGGCGATCCGCGCCAAGCGGTTGAACATCGCGTCGTCGGATCCGAAGACAACACTGGGACGCAGGAAGGTGGCCGACGGGAAACCCGCGACGATCGCGTCCTCTGCGTCGACCTTGGATCGAACGTAGCGGTTCCTAGAGCCGCGGTGGTCGGCGCCGATGCCCGACATATGGACGAGCCGCTCGACGCCTGCGGCGGTTGCGGCCTCGGCGATGGCGCGCGCGCCGGCGATATGGACCGCCTCGTACCGCTGGCGGCCGCGCTGGAACGGGATGCCGGCCGCATTGATCACGGCCTGGCTGCCGGCGATCGCGGCTGCCACCGACTCGGCGTTCCGGAGATTGGTCCGCATCACGGTGACCTGGCCGACGTCGCCTGCGGTCTTTACCGATTCCGCAAGCTCGATCCGGCGCACGGCGACGCGCACGCGCAGGCCCTCCTGCGCCAGCGCCCGCACAATGGCCCGGCCGATGAAGCCGCTGCCGCCGAAAACCGTGACCTGCGTGATGCTCATGGATGCTGCCTATAGCTTATCGTTGTGCCGGTGCAAGAGCGTGACGCAAAGGCACTGCGGTTGACATCGGCGCGGCCTCGCCCTAACTCACGCCCCGCAACAGCCCGCATGCCGTGCCCAGGTGGCGGAATTGGTAGACGCACTAGTTTCAGGTACTAGCGCTGAAAGGCGTGGAAGTTCGAGTCTTCTCCTGGGCACCATGCAGGGCTTGCGAGGCATCCGTTAAATGGCGATCAGCCTTCATCACGGCGATCTTCCCGCCGACCTCTCGTTCGGGCCCATCGTGGCCATCGACACCGAGACCATGGGCCTCAATCCCCATCGCGACCGGCTTTGCCTGGTCCAGCTGTCATCTGGCGATGGAAATGCCCATCTGGTCCAGATGCCGCGCGGGCCGATCAAGGCGCCACGGTTGGCCGCTCTGGTCGCCGATCCCAAGGTCCTGAAACTCTTTCATTTCGGCCGCTTCGACATCGCCGTTCTCGAGCATGCGCTCGGCGTGCGCTGCGAACCCGTCTATTGCACCAAGATTGCTGCCAAGCTCGTACGGACCTTCACCGACAAGTTCGGGCTAAAAGATCTCTGCAAGGAACTCCTGGCCGTCGACCTGTCCAAGCAGCAGCAAACCTCCGATTGGGGGGCGGAAAAGCTGAGTGACGAGCAGATGGCCTATGCGGCTTCAGATGTGCTGTATCTGCACGCACTCAAGGCCAAGCTGGACGCGCTCCTGACGCGGGAGGGGCGGACGGATCTGGCCCAGGCTGCCTTCCGGTTCCTGCCCAGCCGGGCCCGGCTGGACGTCGCGGGATGGCCCGAAATCGACATCTTTGCGCACTGAGGTTTTATTTTACGTGACTTTGGCACGACTGTTGCATTAGTATCTCCCGGTGATGGTCATCGATCCTTGGGGTTAGGGGTAACGATGCGTATCGGTCCAAGTCTCTTCTTGGCGTCCCGTCAGACGCTGGCGATGACGCCGCAGTTGCAGCAGGCCATCAAGCTGCTGCAATTCTCGCACCTCGAACTCGCCGCCTTCATTCAACAGGAACTCGAGAAGAATCCACTGTTGGCCGAGGGCGCCACCGACGACGGGCCGATCGCGGAACCGGACGCGCCGGTCCTCGACGTGCCATCCGACACCGCCGAAGCCCTGGCCGCCGCCGCACCGGCGCTGGCCGAGGCCGAAGACCGCTGGACGCGCGAACACGCCGACCGGGGCGGCGATTCGACGGCCAGCACTGTTGGCCAGCGCGAGGGCCTTCCCGATGCGCTCGACTTCGTCGCCGGCCGTCCGCGTTCGCTCGCGGTCTATGTCCTCGAACAGATCGACCTGCTTTTTGCCGGCGTCGATCAGCGCCGGATCGCCCTGAAGCTCGCCGAGGGACTCGACGAGGCGGGCTACTGCCGTCTGGATGTTGCCGGAGTTGCCGAAGCGACGGGCGCCAGCGCCGATGCGGTCGAAGCCGTCTGGGCGCGCCTGCGCCAGATCGAGCCGGCCGGATTGTTCGCCCGCTCGGTCGCCGAATGTCTGGCGGCTCAACTTGCAGAGCGCGACCGCCTGGATCCGGCGATGAAGGCCCTGCTTGCGAATCTGGACCTCGTGGCCGCCGGAGAGCTTGGCCAACTGCGCCGCCGCTGCGGCGTCGATGACGAGGATCTGCGCGACATGCTGTCGGAACTGCGCACGCTCGATCCGCGCCCCGGCCAGGCTTTCGACTTCGAGCCGATCCAGCCCGTGGCCCCGGATCTTCAACTGACCGTCGCCAAGGATCCCGACACCGGCGAGGACGGTTGGTTCATCGAACTCAACACCGACGCCCTGCCCAAGGTCTTGGTCGATCGCAACTACCACGCCACTCTGATGAAGGGTGCGCGCGCCAAGACCGACCGTGCCTTCGTCGCCGAGCGCTTCCAGTCGGCCAACTGGCTGGTCAAGACTCTCGAGCAGCGCGCAACCACGATCCTCAAGGTGGCGCGCGAGATCGTCCGCCAGCAGGATGGATTTTTCCGCCACGGCGTGAGCGCGTTGAAGCCGCTCGTGCTGCGGGACATCGCCATTGCCACCGAACTGCACGAAAGCACGGTGAGCCGCGTCACCTCCAACAAGTACATCGCCACGCCGCGCGGCATCTTCGAGCTGAAGTATTTCTTCACTTCTTCGCTTCCTGCACGCACGCCCGGAGCGGTCGTCTCGTCCGAGTCGGTGCGTTCGCGCATCCGGCTTCTCGTCGGTGGCGAGAGCTCCCATCAGCCCTTGTCGGACGACCGCATCGTCGATCTGCTCAAGGGTGAAGGCGTCGAGATCGCGCGCCGTACCGTCGCCAAGTACCGCGAGGCCATGCGCATTCCGTCATCGGCGGAGCGTCGGCGCCTTGGCCGGTTGGGCATGAGCCGCAACAACCCGACGGCGATGCCGAGTGCCGCGCTTGCGGCGCTGGCCCTGGGCGGCCCGGCCGACTGAGGCTCCGGCAATGGCCGCCGAGAGGGTGGCTTGACCGATCCCAAGGACGCGCCTATAGGGGCGCACATCTCGTCGGGCGGATTTCGCATTCGCCCACTAACCCATTGGTGTAATTGTGGAAATCGCTGATTTGCTGACCGGCCCCGAGGCCGTTCTGGCCAGCGTGAAGACGTCCGGCAAGAAAGCCCTCCTGGCCGAATTGGCCAGCCGTGCGGCCGGTCTCTATGCGCTCGACGAGCGCCGTCTTTTCGACCGCCTGGTGGAGCGCGAGGCCCTGGGCTCGACCGGCGTTGGTGGGGGCATCGCCATCCCTCACGGACGCGTGGCCACGATCGCCGCGCCGTGCGGTTTGTTCGCACGGCTCGCCCAGCCGGTCGCCTTCGATGCGATCGACGAGCGGCCGGTCGATGTCGTTTTCCTGCTGATGGCCCCCGAAGGCGCCGGCGCCGACCATCTCAAGGCGCTCGCCCGCGTTTCCCGTCTGCTGCGCGACCGCAGCCTTGTCGACAAGCTGAGGGCGACGGAGAGCGCCGAGGCGCTTTACGCCTTGCTGGTCGAGCCGATCCAGGCGCAAAGCGCCGCCTGAAGCGCTTCCGATTTACGTCAGCCTAGTGAACCGACGCCGGCTCGAGATCGTGCTGGCGGATCAACGCTTGCGCGATCTCCACCGAGGGCGCGGCGGCCATCGGCTTGCCGTCGGCCGAGAAGATGCCGATCGCATGCGCACCGTCGGGCAGGTTGATCGCCTTGACGTAGGCGACCTGCTCCGAGCCCAGGCTGAGGAACGCCTCGTCGGCGAGGCGTACAAATGTGGTCTGGCTGTTTTCCATGGCTACCTCCTTGGCAGCGTCTGCGCGCGCCGGACTATCGGGAATGGGTACGGCGTGCAGTGATGTCGATGGCGTTGTTTGCATCCGGGGCGGTCTCGCCAGAATCGATGCGAATGGTCCGGATCCGCGGCTCGGCGGCCGGGCGCATGAGGTCTATCGACAACAGGCCGTTGTCCAACCGGGCGCCCATCACCTCGATGCCGTCGGCCAGCATGAAAGCGCGCTGAAACTGCCGGGCGGCGATGCCACGATGAAGAAATACCCGGTCACCGTCGTCGGTCTGCTTGCCGCGGACGGTAAGCTGGCTCTCCACAAGCTCGATGGCGAGATCGGTGGTCGTGAAGCCGGCGACCGCCAGGACGATCCGCAGCCCGTTTTCGCCGATCCGCTCGATATTGTAGGGCGGATAGCCCTCGGCATTCTTGGCCAGCCGGTCGAGTGTGCGCTCGAGCTGGTCGAAGCCCAGAAGCAGGGGAGAATTGAAAATCGATACGCGACTCATAAAACCCTCCTCCTAGGAGCGAGTGGCCGGAAACCCAAATAGGCGTTCCCTTGGGGTGAATTTGGGGAGGCCCCGGTCTGGTTCAAGGGGGCGTCCGGCCGTTCCGGGGCATCGCCATGACCGTCCAGGTCGGGTAAACTGGCCGAAACCCCTCCACCGCCCCATGACGCGCCATGAGGCCAAAAGAACAGAAAAATGACGCTGGTCGCCTCAGAGACAAGACGGCCCGGTGAACCTTTGGTGGCCGGCTCCCGACCTATCCGCTCGGTGCCGGCCCGTTCGTCGGGCGCCAAATCCGAAGAAGGCCGCACGTTCGGCCGCTGGTTCCTGGGCTCGGCTCTCTATTCGCTGACCCTGGGCTACGGCACGCCGCGCAGCTTCTTCGCCGTGGCAGCCGACAACTGGCCGGGCGATTCGGCCCTGGGCCAGAGGCTCCTGCTGGCCGGCGAGTTTGCCGCGTGCGGTAGTGTCGGAACTGTCCTGCCCGATTCGGACGATCCGCCATGGCAGCGTGCCACCGCGCAACCGCTCTGGCTCGATGCGCTGAACGGCTTCGCCTGGCTCCGTGACCTGCGCGACAATGGCGACCCTCGTGGCGCCCTGCTGGCCGCTCGCCTGGTCGATGATTGGACCAATCGTGAATGGCGATGGTCGCCGGTAACCTGGAAGCGCAGCGTGTTGGCCGCCCGCATCGTCGCCTGGATTCGAAGCTACGAATGGATGGCGGCATCGGCCGACCCCGGCTTCGCTGCCCGCTTTGTCTTCTCGCTCGCCCGCCAGCGTACCCATCTGCGCCGCATCACGCGCCGCAGCATGATCGGCCACGAGGCGGTGGCGGTGTTCAAAGCGCTGATCTTCGCAGACCTTGCGTTCATTCGTGACGGTAAGCATTTCGAGAAGAGCCTCGAGCACACGCTGTCCAGGCTCGCCCGGTTCGTGAAGCGCTATGTGCTGCACGACGGCATCGTGTCCGAGCGTGCCCCGCACCTGCAACTCGTGGTGCTGCGCCATCTGATCGACGTGCGCGCCGCCCTTGTCTCGGCCGAGCGACGCGCGCCGGCCGAGTTGATCGCCGCCATTGATCGCATGGCGCCGATGCTGCGCTTCTTTCGCCACGGCGACGGCGGCCTGTCGCTGTTCAACGGCACCTGGGAGGGTGATCGCCGCCTGATTGACCTCGTGCTGGCGCGCTCTGGCTCGGGCGATGCTGCCCCGACGATGGCGCTGGCAAGCGGCTTCCAGAGGCTCGCCGCTGGCACGTCGCTGGTGATCGCCGATGCCGGCAGCCCGCCGGGCCGCGGCATGGACGGCATCGCCCACGCCGGGACGCTCTCCTTCGAGATGAGCGCCGCGCACGAGCGCCTGATCGTCAACTGCGGCACCTATCCCGGTGCGCCGCGCGACTGGCAGCACTTCATGCGCTACACGGCCGCGCATTCGACCGCCGTGGTCGACGACGTGAACTCGACCGAGATCACCAACCAGGGCGCGCTCGAATATCGTGCTGGCAACGTATTGATCGACCGCGCCGACGATGCCGGCGCCCAGTGGCTCGACATGTGCCACGACGGCTATCGCTCGCTTTACGGCATCATCCACCGTCGCCGCCTGTGGCTGTCGCCGGACGGCGGCGACCTGCGCGGCGAGGATTCGTTCCTGGGCTACGATGGCCGGCCGATCACCGTGCCGGACCAGCGCTACATCGTGCGCTTCCATCTGCATCCGACCGTGAAGGCCACCCTGGCGCAGAGCGGACAGGCGGTGTTGATGCGCCTGCCGAGCGGTCGTGGATGGCGGCTGCGCGCCACCGGTGCCGGTATCGGCCTCGCCGAAAGCATCTACCTCGGCGAAGAAGGTCGCGTGCGCCGCACCGAGCAGATCGTGCTGGTCGGCCAGGTCCCGGTCGAGGGGACCACCGTGAAGTGGGCTCTCACCCGGATGGAAGGCTAGCCCGGCAAGCTAGGGCTTGAGGAAGCCCACGGTCTTGTAGACATCGGCGAGGATCGGGTTCGCGATGGCACGGGCACGCTCCGCACCGCCGCGCAGTACGCCGTCGACGTGGCCGGGGTCCTTCATCAGCCGCTGCATCTCGGCGCCGATGGGTCCAAGCTTTGTGACCGCGAGTTCCGTCAGCGCCGCCTTGAACTCGGAGAACTGCCGGCCGGCAAACTCGCGGACGATTTCGTCTTTCTCGCGGTCAGCAAGCGCTGCGTAGATGCCCAGCAGATTGTCGGCATCGGGCCGCTTCTCGGCGTCCTCCAAAGTGTCGGGCATCGGCAGCGGATCGGTCTTGGCGCGGCGGATCTTCTGGGCGATGGCGTCGGCATCGTCGGTGAGGTTGATGCGCGAATAGTCCGACGGGTCGGACTTGCTCATCTTCTTGGTGCCATCACGCAGGCTCATGACGCGCGTCGCCGCGCCGAAGATCAGCGGCTCGGTGATGGGAAAGAAGTCGGGTGCGGCGAAGTCATTGTTGAACTTGATGGCGATGTCGCGCGTCAACTCCAGGTGCTGCTTCTGGTCCTCGCCGACCGGCACGTGGGTGGCCCTGTAGATCAGGATGTCGGCCGCCATCAGCGCCGGATAGGCAAACAGGCCCAGCGAGACGTTCTCGCGGTCCTTGCCGGCCTTCTCCTTGAACTGCGTCATGCGGCTCATCCAGCCCATGCGGGCGACGCAGTTGAAGATCCAAGCAAGCTGCGCATGCTCGGGCACCATCGACTGGTTGAAGATGATCTGTTTGGCGCCGTCGACGCCGGCCGCCAGGAAGGCCGACGCGATCTCGCGCGTCTGGGCCGCGAGCATCTTGGGGTCCTGCGGCACGGTGATCGCGTGCTGGTCGACCACGCAGTAGAGGCATTCGTAATCGCCCTGCAGGCGCGCGAAGTTGCGGATCGCGCCCAGGTAGTTGCCGAGATGCAGATTGCCGGTGGGTTGCACCCCGGAGAGAATCCGGCCCTTCAGGCCGCGGGCGGCGTAGGAGCCGAGATGTGGATTGGGTGCAGACACGCCGGTGGTGACGTCGGGCATGGGATGTGGACTCCGCTCAAGGTGGAAGGGCACGGGGTTTGGACCTCCGCACACCCTGCCGGTGGAGGGCGAGGGTGCGGCGGTATCGCCCAGACGGCGCCGGTAATCAAGGCGGCCCCTTGCCCCCGACGTTGACGGCGGCCCTCGACACTGTTCCCATCGGCCTTGCACGCATCTTGCAGGATAGCGGGAGCGTCGGGGACGGCATCGACACTCTGGATGGAGGAAGCCGATGGACGAACGTGGCTTGCGTGGTCTGATCGACCGGGTGAGGGCAGGCGGCCTCTCCCGTCGCACCTTCGTGCGGCGGCTGACGGCGGTGGGGCTCACGGCGCCGATGGCGACCCAGCTTCTTGCCCTGTCGGGTGTGGCCATGGCCCAGCCGTCGCCCGTCTACAAGCCGACCAAGCGGGGCGGTGGCGGCGTGCTGAAGGTTCTGTGGTGGCAGGGCCCGACGCTGCTCAATCCGCATTTCGCGGTCGGCACCAAGGACCAGGACGGCTCGCGCCTGTTCTACGAACCGCTGGCGGGCTGGGATCGCGAAGGTAACCTCCGGCCCATGCTGGCGGAGACGCTCCCAGGCCGCGAGGATGGCACCCTGGCCGCCGACGGCAGGTCGGTGACCTGGAAGCTTAAGAAGGGCGTCACCTGGCACGACGGCAAGCCGTTCACCGCCGACGATGTCGTCTTTACCTGGGAATACGCCAGGGATCCGGCAACGTCTGCGGTTACCAGCGGCTCTTACAGGGACGTCGTTGTCGAGAAGGTCGACTCCCATACGGTCGTCGTGAAGTACAAGCAGCCGACGCCCTTCTGGGCCGACACCTTCGTCGGGGCGGCCGGCTGCATCATTCCCAAGCACCTGTTCGGCGACTACATCGGGGCCAAGTCGCGAGATGCACCGGCCAATCTCAAGCCGGTCGGCACCGGGCCCTACGTGTTCAAGGACTTCAAGCCGGGCGATCTCGTTTCCGGCGTCCTCAATCCGAACTATCACCAGCCGAACCGGCCCCATTTCGACGCCATCGAGATGAAGGGCGGCGGCGATGCGGTGTCGGCGGCGCGTGCAGTCCTGCAGACGGGCGAATTCGACTTCGCCTGGAACATGCAGGTCGAAGACGAGATTCTTCTGCGGCTGGAGAAGGGCGGCAAGGGCCGTGTCATCTTCAACAAGGGCGGCGGCATCGAGCACATCCAGCTCAACACCACCGATCCGTGGACCGAGGTCGATGGCGAGCGGTCCAGCCTCAAGACCAAGCACCCGCTCCTGTCGGATCCGGCGGTCCGCCAGGCGCTGGCGCTGCTGGTCGACAGGGACGCGGTCGAGCAGCACATCTACGGTCGCACCGGAGTCGCGACGGCGAATTTCATCAACAACCCGGAGCGCTTCCGGTCCAAGACGACGAAGTATGAGTTTAATGTCGACAAGGCCAACGCCCTCCTCGACAAGGGCGGCTGGGTGAGGGGCGCCGACGGCATTCGCGTCAAGGACGGCAAGAGACTGAAACTCATCTACCAGACGTCGATCAACCAGCCACGCCAGAAGAACCAGGCGATCGTCAAGCAGGCCGCCCAGAAGGCCGGCATCGACATGGAGCTGAAGTCGGTGACGGCCTCGGTGTTCTTCTCCTCCGACGTCGCCAATCCAGACACCTACACCAAGTTCTACTGCGACCTGCAGATGTACAACAACAGCAGCCAGCCCGATCCTGAACTGTTCTTGCGGCAGTTCTGTTCCTGGGAAGCAGCCACCAAGGAGAACAAGTGGCAGGGGCGCAACATCACGCGTTGGCAGAACCAGGAGTATGACGACATCCATAAGGCAGCCCAGGTCGAACTCGATCCGGTTAAACGTGCCGCGATGCTGATCAAGCTGAACGAGCTGGCCGTGAACAACCAGGTCGTGATCCCCGTCGTCGCCCGGCTTGGCGTCGCGGCCGCGAACAACAAGCTCGTGGTCGAGCTCAGCGGTTGGGACAACAACACCTGGGATCTGGCGAGCTGGTACCGCGAGGCCTGAAGATCAGGCCTTAGACGCCAGACTCTCCCGATTCCGGTCGGGATGTCCTAACAGAAGCACGACTAGCACCGAGGAAAGTACGGGCGCAGTCGACCGCTTTCCCCATCTTGTCCCTCGCCATGGAGCGTGCGAAGGAACGATGCATCCCGCTGAGGATTCTGGATCATGTCCGACAACCCGCCGATAGAATTCGACTTTCCCGACCTCAGGCGCTGGGAGAACGGCGGCGCCGCGCCCTACGTTCATGTCCGCGATAGCGGCAAGCCGGGGCCGACGGTGATGGTGGCGGCGCTGACCCACGGCAACGAGGTGTCGGGCGCGATCGTGGTCGATGCCTTGCTGGCAGCCGGCCTGAAGCCGCGGCAGGGCACGCTCATCTTCTCCTTCAACAACATCGAGGCCTATCACAGCTTCGATGCCAAGAATCCCTTCAAATCGCGCATGGTCGATGAGGATTTCAATCGGACCTGGGGCCGGCTCGACCAGCCGGCGACGACGCTGGAGACCCGGCGGGCACAGGTGATCAAGCCCTTCGTCGAGCGCGCCGACTTCCTGCTCGACCTTCATTCCATGCATGACGACTGCGTGCCGTTGATGCTGTGCGGTCCGCTCGACCGCGGTGCGGCGCTGGCGCAGAAGCTCGGCGCGCCAGTCGACATCGTGCGCGACCGCGGCCACGCCGCCGGCAAGCGCATGCGCGACTATGGCGCGTTCGGCGATCCTGCGGGGTCCAGTACGGCCTTGCTGATCGAGACCGGCCAGCACTGGCGGGCTTCCTCGGTCGTTGTGGCCAAGGACGTGACGGCGCGCTTTCTCGTCGAGACGGGGGCCGTCGACGAAAGCGACCTGCCGGTGGACTGGAAGCAGCCGACGCCTTCCGGCCAGCGGATCGTCCAGGTCACCCATGCCGTCGCGACCAAACGTGGCAACTTCATCTCGGCGCGCCGCTTCGAGGGTCAGGAAGTGATTGCCAAGGCCGGCACCGTACTCGGCCACGACGACGGCGAGCCTGTGACGACGCCCTACGATAACTGCGTTCTGGTGATGCCGTCGATCAACCGGCCGCTGAGGGCCGGCGTCACGGTTGTTCGCCTTGGTCGGTTGATTTGAGCCCAGGCTGGCGACGCAGTACGTAGCGCAACTCCGAAAGACGTACGACTCCCAGCAGCGCGCCCAGCGCGGCATAGATGACGCCTCCCAGCACACAGACGCCGAGGAGCGCCGCGATGCCCAAGAGATTGCCGCGCGCCAGCGACGGCTCCAGCAGGACGAGCGCGCCCCACAGGACGGCACCCATCCCCAGCGTGGCGAACACGACCCGCACGCTCCGCGAGCCGAGGCGCGTATCGGGCGACCAGTGCCCGCGGTGCCACAGGACGGCGGCCAGAAGGGCGGCGTTCAGCCAGCCCGAGAACGATGAGGCCAGCGCAATGCCGACCTGCGCGAGGTCCGTGCCGTAGAGGAAGGCGATGTTCAGCACGATGTTGGCGGTGATCGCCGCGATGGCGATGTAGAGCGGCGTCCGCGTGTCCTCGCGGGCGAAGAAGCCCGGCGTCAGGGCCTTCACCACCACGAAGGCGGGCAGGCCGACGGCGAAGGCTGCGAGCGCGGTCGACGTCCGTACCGTGTCGTCGGCGGTGAAGCGGCCGTGCTCGAACAGGATGCGGATGATGGGCTCGGCCAGCAGCCACAGGGCCAGCGCCGCCGGCAGGCTGAACAGCAGACCGTATTCGATGGCCCGGTTCTGGTTGGCCATCGCCGAGGCGGTGTGGCCGGCGCGCAGTTCGCGGGCGAGCAGCGGCAGCAGGGCCGTGCCGATGGCGATGCCGACCACGCCCAGCGGCAGTTGCGCGATGCGGTCGGCGTAATAGAGCGCCGAGATCGTGCCGACCGGCAGCAGCGAGGCCCAGACGACATCGAGCATGACGCTGATCTGCTGTACACCGCCGCCGATGGCGACGGGCGTGGCGAGCCTGACCAGCCGCGCCACCCGCGCCGTCCAGCGCGGCCGCACCAGACGCATGCCGACGCCGTCGCGCGCACAGGCTGCCAGCAGCCACAACCACTGCAGGACTCCCGCGATCGCCACGCCGATGGAGGCGGCATGACCGCTGCTGGGCAGGAAGGGCGTGAGGCCGAGCACGGCGCCGATCAGGGCTAGGTTGAGCAGGATGGGCGTCGCCGCCACGTGGGCGAAGCGATCGATGCTGTTCAGCACGCCGCCGTAGAGCGAGGCGAGCGAGATGAACAGCAGGTAGGGAAAGGCGATGCGGCCGAACTCGATGGCCATGGCGAAAGTCGGCGCGTCGTCGCGCATGCCGGGCGCCAGCACCGTCATCACGCCGGGCATGGCCAGGATCAGCAGCACCGTGAAGGGCACCAGCACCAGGAGCAGGGCGGCCTGCGCCTGGCGCGCGAAGGCGAGAGCCTCGGCGCGTCCGCCCTCCTGAAGCTCGCGGGCGAACAACGGTACGAAGGCCGCGGAGAACGCGCCCTCGGCGAACAGCCGGCGGAAGAAATTCGGCAGCTTGAACGCCACGAAGAAGGCATCGGCGACGGCGCCGGACCCGAGGACGGCCGACAGCACGATGTCGCGCGCGAAGCCTGCAAGCCTGCTCAGCAGCGTGAAGCCGCCGACCGTGGCAATGGCGCGCGTGAAGCTCATGGGCATCTCAGGCTATCGTTGCCATAATTCTGTCACGACGCGCTGGCATAGTCCGCCTCGGTGGTGGCCGGCGATGTGATGGCCGGTTTAAACCGCCACCACGGCCGGTCCCCAAAAAGGGCCGGTTTTTTATTGGGCATCTGCCAGCTTCAACAGGGTCTCGCGATCCTGGGCAACCAGCTTCTTGTAGTCGCCGACGATCTTCTCGAGTTCGTCGGATGGCAGCACGCTTTCCAGATCCGAAAACCCCTGCGGCGCGCGCTGCTCGACGATGTCGAGCATGACGTCGATGCCCTTGCGCCGGTTGCTGTCGACGATGCGCGCGGTGGGCGGCAGGCGGCGTTGCTCGTAACGCTGCAGGGCCGCCTCGGGATCGCCGCCGGCCAACAGTTCCTGGGTGATCGCCTCGCCGTCGAGGATCGCCTGGGAGGCGCCGTTCGAGCCGATGGGATACATCGGATGGGCCGCGTCGCCCAGCAGCGTGACGCGGCCGTGGCTCCAGCGCGGCAGCGGATCGCGGTCGATCATGGGGAATTCGAGGATGGTGTGGGCCGTGCGGATGATGCCCGGCACGTCGAGCCAGTCGAACTTCCAGTCCGCGAAGCGTGGAAGGAAGTCTTCGAGCCTGCCCGGCTTGTTCCAGTCCTCGCGCGACGGCAGCGCGCCATCGCCCGCCATGTTGCTCACGTGCAGGTCGCAGATCCAGTTGATCAGCGCCTCGCCGCGCTCGGCATGGGCGCGGCTGATCGGATAGCAGACGAACTTCTGCGTGTGGTGGCCCGCCTGCACCATGGTGGCGCCGCCGAGGTAGGGCTTGCCCACGGTGACGCCACGCCACATCAGGATGCCCTGCGCGTCCGAATTTGATCCGGCCGACACCCAGCATCTCTTGTGCTGCGCGAAACAGGATCATCTGCAGTTCGCCGCGATGGATGGAGAACTGCGGCCACGGCAGGCCGGCGTGGCGGCCGCGCGGATCGGCCCAGATCGTCTGGCCGTGGCGGTTGGCAAAGCGCAGCTCGCGCGTCTCGATGGCCGTGGCCGCGAGCGCCGGCTCGAGCCCGAGACCTGAAAGAATGCGAACGGCGCCTGCCTGGATGTTGATGCCGACGCCCAGCGGCCTTAGTTCGCCCACCGCCTCAAACACCTCGACATCGAAGCCGGCGCGATGGAGGGACATCGCGGCCACGAGCCCGCCGATGCCGGCACCGGCAATGACGATCTTCATGCGATGCTACGCGTCGCGGCTCAATCCGCGCGACAGCAGGGCGGCCTGATAGGCAGCCCAGCGGTCGACCTGGGTGTCGGCGAGTTCGCGGAGGTAGGCCCAGCTGTAAATGCCTGAATCATGCCTGTCGTCGAACACGATGCGGATGGCGTAGTGGCCGACCGGCTCGACGGCGGAGATCTTTACGTGACGCCGGCCCGAGACGATCTTCTTCTGGCTGGGGCCATGGCCCTGCACTTCGGCGGACGGGCTTTCGACGCGAAGGTACTCGGCGGGCAGCGAGCAGCTGAAGCCGTCGGAGAAGTCGATTTCGAGCCGGCCCTCTTCCTTGAAGACGCGCAGCTCGGCCGGCCATGGCGCCGACGTCGATTCGTAGCTGCCCTCGTCGGGGACCGACTTGGTGAAGCCGTCGGTTCCGGTCATGATGCGCTTCTCACGGCGTATCCCTCAACTGGCGCGCTTCGCTCACCAGCATGATCGGAATGCCGTCGCGGATGGGATAGGCGAGGCCGGCCTTGCGGCTGATCAGTTCACCGGCCGCCGGGTCGTATTCCAGCGAGCCGTGCGTGGCCGGGCAGACCAGGATTTCCAGCAGCTTGGGGTCGACGCCGGCACGGCGCGGGGCGGCGGGTTCATTCGTCATGGGGGGACCATACCACGGACTAGTTGGCCTTGCCGGTGCCCGGTTCGGACGATTGGGCGAAGGCATTCATCTCCAGGAAGGCGATCAGAAGCTTGGCCCGGGCCGCGCCGTCGGCGGCTTCCAGGAGCCCCTGCTTTTCCGCCGGGCCGATCTCGACCACGCCGACCCGGACCATGGCGGCGGGCCGGTCGAGCTAGATCGCGAGCGCCTGATGGCGGGCCTCGCGGCCGTTGAAGCTCACGATGCGGCCGGCGCAGCCGACGCGATGGACCTTGGGCCGCCCGTCGTCGCTCGGCAGGCCGTCGCCGGCATAGCCGCCGGGCTGCAGCGGCTGCACCATGCCGATCATGCGATGTCCGGCCAGGGCGTCGAACACCATTGCGAGGTAGCGCGGCTCGAAGACATTGAGCGGCAGCTTGCCGCCCGGCAGCAGCAGCACGCCCGACAGCGGAAAGATCGGCAGCGTGTCGGGCAGCTGCTCGAAGCTTGGCTCGAAAGGATTACGGGCAGGGCTCTGGTCGCTCATGACCCGTCCGGAATCCGTGTCAGGAGAACAGGATTGTCGACAGTCGCTTGCGGCCGTCGACCGACAGCGGATCGCTGAAGCCCAGCGCCTCGAAGAACTTGAGCAGCTGCGTGCGCGCCGCCGCCTCGTTCCAGGCGCGGTCGGCCTTGATCAT
>RGPT01000009.1 GCA_010032545.1 Alphaproteobacteria bacterium | reverse complement strand
TAGGCTGCCATCAGCACGACCTGGATGGTGTTCATGCAGGCGAGCACCGTGATGCCGCGGATCAAGAAGTCGCCCTCGGGCAGCAGCTTCGAGGCCTCGCGGATCGTGCCGGCGGCAATGGCGAAGACCGCACCGGAGAGGATGCCGTATACCGCTCCCTTGTGCGTGAGGTCGGCGAGCACGCCACGTATGTCGGAGAACTTGCCGCGTACACTCAGGATGGCAACGCCGCCCAGGCAGACGAAGATGCCCATCCACGAACCCAAGGCCAGCGGTTCGCCGGCGATGAAGGTCGCGAACAACGCCACGAACACCGTCTCGGTCTTCGAGTAGACCGTGCCGACCGTGAAGTTGCGCAGCGAGAAGGCGTGGATCATCAGCGACGTGGCCACGATCTGCGCCACGCCCGCGATGGTCACAAGGCCAAGAAATGCTAGGGAAATCGTCGGAAGCTGCCGCCCAGTGCCCCAGATCAGGAAGGCCAGCGCGCCCAGCGCCAGCGGGGCTCCATAGAGGTAACGGACGAAATTCGCGCCATCGACGCTCAAAAGGCCGCGAATCTTCTGCTGCATCGTCGTGCGGATGTTCTGGCACAGCGCGGCGGCGATGGTGATCGGTATCCACAGTGGCACGGCAGTCTCCCCACGGTGCAGTCTATGGTCTCGACGGGGCGGCGTCTGCCGCGTAAATTTCCACGATGCGGCAGGAATTGCGGAGCGCGCTCGCGCGGACTTGGCAGGCGCTCGGAACCGCCGGCGTCTGGTGGACTGCCGACGACCGGTTGAAGATCGCCGCCGAGACCGGTGCGGCAAGCGACTGCAGCGTCTGTGCAGCGCGGAAGGCCGCACGATTGCCGGCAGGCATTGCAGGTCGGCATGCGGCAGCGACCGATCTACCTGACGCCGCGATAGAGGCAATCCACCGGATCGTTACCGATCCGGGGCGGCTATCGGAAGGCTGGTACAAGCGGGTCATGGCCCTGTGCCTGGACGACGAGTGCTACAGCGAATTGCTGAACGTCGTGGCGATCACGACCGCCGCGGACACGTTTGACCGGGCGACCGGACAGTCTCGGCGGGCCTTGCCCGTGCCCCAGGCAGGCACGCCTGGGCGACGTCGCCCTGCGGGCGCCAGGCCAGGCCGGGACTGGGCTGGTTGCTGATGCTGGCACCGGAGGACGTGACGCCGGACGACCCACCCTTATACGTCGCGGGCGGCCGCATCGGCGGCAACGTCCATCGCGCTCTCAGCCTCGTGCCCGAGGCCACGGCGGAGTGGCGGGCCAAGCTGCGGATCGACGATTTTTGGAAGATGAAAGTGTAGGCCGCCATGTTCGACACCATCCTGACCAGCGCCTTCCACGCCTTGCCGGTGTTTGCCGCACAGTTCGCCGTTACCCTGCTGATCCTGGTGGCGGGTGTTCTGATCTATCAGATGCTGACGCCGCACAACGAAGCGCAGCTGATCCGCGAGAACAACACCGCGGCGGGCGTGGCTTTCGGCGCGGTCATTCTGTCGCTGGCACTGCCGCTGGCAATGTGCCTTGCCCGAAGTGTCAGCATTGCGGATATCATCGTCTGGGGCCCGCCCGCCTGCTCGGATGGATTGCCATCGTCGCTGTGCTTTACGCCATGAGTGCGCTCTTCGAAGGCGGAAATTTTCAGGGACCGCGCAGGCCGCTACCGCCGCCAGCGCAGCCGCCGGCCGGATCCATTCCGGCACCGGCGCCGTCGGGCGAGACGCCGGCTCTTCCTTCGATCGACCTGGTTGTCGAAGAGTCGCGAACGCAAGGCGACTCCATCGGGACGGCGTTCCTCGTCGCGCCGCTGACCTGGGTGACGGCAGCCCACGTCATCGACCGCTGTGGCGCTACCTACGTGCGCGTGCAGAACCGCTGGGAGCGCGTCGAACGGACGGAGCGCCATCCGACGGCCGATGTCGCCGTGATCCGCACGCCGGTGAGCGCGTCGCCACCGCGCGCCGGAATCACCGATCGGCTGCCGGTGCTCGACCAGGAAGGCTTCCACTATGGCTATCCGCAGGGCGTGCCGTCATCGCTTTACACGCGCTTCGTCGGCCGGGCGCGCATCCGCGAAGGCAAGCCGGGCACGCCTGTCGAGCAGGGCTGGGTGTGGGCCGAGATCAAACGGTCGCCCGCCGGTCGCGGCTCGCTGGGCGGCATCTCCGGCGGCCCGCAGCTCGATCGCACCGGCGCCGTCCAGGGTGTCACCATACTCGAGTCGGAACGGCTGGGCCGCGTGACCACAGCGCCGATCCAGCGCGCCACGCAGCTGCTCGGCACTTCCGTGCCAGCCGTCGCAAGCGGCGGCAGCCGTATCGACGCCGAAGACTACGCCCGCTACGGGCAGCAGGTGCGCGGCGCCGGGACCGTGGCGCTTGTGTTCTGTTCCTTCTCCGGGCGGACACGGCCTCGCGCCTGATGCCTAGGAATCGTCTGCCGTCGTCGCTAGAGTCGCCGCGGTTCGGATAGAGCGAAGACTCGACGAACGTCCGGGAGGACCGCATGGATGACATCGGCAGACGCGCAATTCTTGCCAGCGCCGCAGCCATCGCCGCTGGAGGTATGGCGCGCGCCCAGAGTGCCTGGCCGGCCAAGCCTATCCGTATCGTCGTGCCGTTCGCACCGGGCGGTGCCATCGACGCGCTTGTGCGGGTCATCGCCGATGGCCTGACGTCCCGTCTGGGCCAACAGATACTCGTCGATCCCAAACCCGGCGCGAACACGATCGTAGGTGCAGACATCGTCGCCAAGGCAGCGCCCGATGGCTACACGTTCCTGATCACGACGAACTCGACCCATACCAATAACCCGACGCTCTACGCCAAGCTGCCGTTCGATCCCGACAAGGATCTGATCCCGGTGTCGCTGGTGTCGTTGGGAACGATCCTGTTGGTGGTGAAAGCCGATGCCCCGTTCAACGATCTCCGCGGCATGGCCGCCTGGGTGAAGGGGCTGGGGCGGCCGGCGACCTACGGCAGCTGGGGGATCGGTTCGAGTGGCCATCTCTACGGCCTTATGTTCGAGAAGGCACTCGGAGGTCAAAACGGGGGCGCCTTCTACAACCATGTACCGTATCGCGGCGACGTGCAGGCCCTGCAGGACGTGGCCAACGGCACGCTCGACATCACCTGGGCGAGCCCGACCAGCGCCAAGCCGCAAATTGCCGCCGGCCGGGTGAAACCGCTCGCTGTAGCCGGCGCCAAGCGCTCGGCATCGATGCCCCAACTCGGGACCTTTGCCGAGCAGTTGGTGGCAGGCTTCGACCTCAGCCTCTTCGTGGCGGCCTACGCACCGGCCGGAACGCCGGCCGACATCGTCAACCGCCTTCAGCGCGAGATTGCGGACGTGATCCGCCAGCCCGACGTTGCCGAGAAGATGATTGCCCAGGGACAGACGCCGGTAGGCTCCACGCCCGCCGAACTTGCCGCAGTGCTCGCCCGCGAGACGCCGATCTGGGCCGACCTCATCAAGCAATCCGGCGCCAAGGTGGAGTAGGGGTGGCCATGTCCGCATCCACGAATGTTCGTTCGGCATACGACCTGGAGAAGCCAACCTACAACGCTCGACTCACCGAGGTCGGCCGCGGGACGCCGATGGGCGAGCTGCTTCGGCGCTACTGGCATCCCATCGGCATGACCGCGGACGCCAACGCGACGCCGAGGCTCATCAAGGTGCTGGGAGAGGAGTTGATCCTGTTCCGCGACGGACGCGGCCAGCCAGGGCTGGTCTATCCGCGCTGCTGCCATCGCGGCACGACGCTTTACTACGGCAAGGTTGAGGAGCGCGGAATCCGCTGCTGCTATCACGGCTGGCTGTTCGACGTCGAGGGACGTTGCCTCGAGATGCCCTGCGAACCCAATCCGACCGGTGCCCAGTGCAAGCGCGTACGCCAGCCGTGGTATCCAGTGGAGGAGCGCTACGGGCTGGTCTTCGCCTATCTCGGCCCGCCGGCGAAGCGCCCGGTTCTGCCGCGCTATGAGTGCCTCGAGGTTCTGCAACCCGGGGAATTCATAGAGGCCGACGATTCGAGCATCGGCAGCGGCGGCATCGCAGTCGCGCCGTGCAATTGGCTGCAGCATTTCGAGAATGTGGTCGATCCCTACCATGTACCCATTCTGCATGGCTCGTTCAGCGGGCCGCAGTTCGTCGAGGAGATGAACGCGTTTCCGAAGGTGAAGTTCGAATATGGGCGGCAAGGCGTGAAGTCGACATCACTTCGCCCCGGGCCGGAGGGCAAACGTTTCCGCCGCGTCACCGAAGCCGTGGTGCCGACCTTGCGCGTCGTGCCCAATCCACGTGTCGCTCAGTACGGCATGGTCGAATCGATCGGCTGGACGCTGCCGATCGACGACACGCACTACCGCATCTATGTCGCCGGCCGCGTGCGCGAGGCGGGCGAACTCGCCAAGTTCAAGTCACGTTACAATGGCAAGGCCTGGGCCGAACTGACGCCCGAAGAGCATCAGAAATTCCCCGGCGACGTCGAGGCGCAGGTTGGCCAGGGCGCGATCTCCTTCCATTCGGAGGAGCATCTGATGTCCTCGGACCAGGGTGTGTCGATGCTGCGCGTCTTGCTGCAGAAGCAGGTCGATATCGTGGCGGCAGGAGGCGACCCGGTGGGCGTGGCGTTCGACGCCGACAGTGCCTACGTCAAGTTCGACGCCGGGCAGTACCTCGATGAGGCGTCAGCGTAAATCGGCTCCGATCGCTTCCGTCACTGACGCGAATCCGTCGCGGGCCAGCAAGGTCGCCAACTCATCCTTGATGCGACGGACGATTGGCGGACCCGCGTACACCATGGCGGAGTAGAGTTGCACGAGGGTGGCGCCGGCGCGGATCTTGGCATAAGCATCGGCTCCCGAACCGATGCCGCCACAGCCGATCAGGGGGAATTGGCCTTCCGTGCGTTGCGCGGTTCGCCGCAGGACGTCGGTCGACAAGGACGTAAGCGGAGCTCCCGAGAGACCGCCTGTCTCCGCCCGCCGTGCCGATTGCAGCGATGGCGGCCGCGACAGCGTCGTGTTGCCGACAATGATGCCATCCATGTGGAGATCGCGACAAACCGAAACGATGTCGTCGAGGTCGTCGTCAGTGGCATCGGGCGCGATCTTGACCACAAGCGGCACTGGCTTGGCCGCGATCGCATCCTGGACGCGCTTCAGCAAATCGGAGAGCTGGGCGCGCCCCTGAAGATTACGGAGACCGGGTGTGTTGGGCGACGAGACGTTGCACACAAGATAGTCGGCATAAGGTGCCAGGGCCACGCTGCAAGCGACGTAGTCACCCGCCCGATCGGTACTGTCCTTGTTCGCTCCGACATTGACGCCGACAAAACCACGCCGGGGACGGCTGGCCAGCCGAGAACGGGCAGCTTCCAGCCCTTCACCGGGGAAGCCCATCCGATTGATGACGCCGCGGTCCTCGGGCAGGCGGAAGAGACGCGGGCGCGGGTTGCCCTCCTGCGGCCGGGGCGTGACGCTGCCGATTTCGACGAGGCCGAAGCCGAGGCCAAGCATGGCATCTGGAACCTCGGCATTCTTGTCGAAGCCGGCGGCAAGTCCGATGGGGTTGGGCAGGTCGCGCCCCCACACGGAGACGGAAAGCGACGGCGGGTCGTAACGACGATCCGCCGGCAGCAAGCCGGTTTTCAGGGCGCGAATCGCCATTGCGTGTGCCGTCTCCGCGTCGAGGCGGGACAGAACCACGTCGGCGAGGGAATACCAGACGGCCATGCCATCTGGTTACCCTCGCAGACCGCGTCGGCGCGAAGATCGTTCGCATAGTCGAACACCAGAACCAGCCGGTAGTAGGGGCGAGGTCGTTCCGGAAAATCGGCATAGGTGAAGGTCAGGTTGGGTCGCGGCTTGGCGGCCTGCATCGCCGGCAGCAGCGCCTGCGCAACTGTGTCGAACGGCACATTTGGAAAAGGATTGCCGACGATAACCACCTGGAACGGCTTGTTGTCAGCGACAGTCCAGAAATCAGTGTAGTCGTACTGAGGTGCATAGTAGACGCCGCCGATGGTCGCCGCCCAAGCGATGGCGGGGACGGCGAGTACGGCAGCAACCGCTGCGGCGATTCTCCTGGCGTAACGCATGTGGACGTCCTCCTCCGCGTCATTTCTGTCCGTGAACGATACGAACAAATCGTAGCCGCATCACTTCACATTGTAGCGCACCCGCTGTCATGCCGCCGTAAGCAGGTCAGACGTCGAGGTCGCGGGCAAACTTGGCGTTTTCCTGGATGAAAGCGTAGCGCTTCTCCGGCTTCCGGCCCATCAAGTCCTCGACCAGGGTCGCCGTTCGCATGGCTTCGCGGCGGGCGTCGACGTCTGCCGCGGTTGGCACGTCGACCTTGAGCAGGATGCGCTTGGTCGGGTCCATGGTGGTCTCGCGCAGATGCATCGATTGCATTTCACCCAGGCCCTTGAAGCGCGTCATCTCGGCCTTGCCGCCGAACACGGTCCGCAGAAGTTCGTTCTTCTGTTGCTCGTCATGGGCATATTCGGTCCGGCCGCCCTTGGTCATGCGAAACAGCGGCGGCTGCGCCAGGAAGAGATGGCCGCTCTCGATCAGCTTCGGCATCTCGCGGTAAAAGAAGGTCATCAGCAGCGAGGCGATGTGAGCGCCGTCGACGTCGGCGTCGGTCATGATGATGACCCGTTCGTAGCGCAGCCTGTCGTCGCTGTAGTGGGCGCCGGTGCCACAGCCCAGTGCCTGGATGAGATCCTGGATCTCCTGATTTTCGCGCAGCTTGTCGGCGCTGGCACTGGCCACGTTCAGGATCTTGCCACGGAGCGGCAGGATCGCCTGGGTCTCGCGGTTGCGCGCGGCCTTGGCCGAACCGCCGGCCGAATCGCCCTCGACCAGGAAGATCTCGGTGCCAATCGAAGCTGTGCTGCTGCAGTCGGCGAGCTTCCCGGGAAGCCGCAGCTTGCGGGTCGCGGTCTTGCGCTGTTGCTCGCGGTCCTGCTTGCGGCGGAGTCGCTCCTCGGCCTTGGCGACAACATGTTCCAGCAGGACATTGCCCACTTCCTTGTCGCCCGTCAGCCAATGCTCGAAATTGTCGCCAACGATGGTCTCGACCAGCTTGGTCGCCTCGACGCTGACAAGTTTTTCCTTCGTCTGCCCCTGGAACTGCGGCTGCTCGATGAAGACGGATACCAGTCCGGCGGCGCCCTCGATCACGTCCTCGGCGGTGATGACCGAGCCCTTGCGATTACCGGTGAGGTCGGCATAGCGCTTGAGGCCGCGCAGCAACGCACTGCGGAAGCCCGACTCGTGCGTGCCACCTTCGGCGGTCGGCACGGTGTTGCAATAGGAGCGGACGAAGCCTTCCTCGTCCGTCGGCCACCCTCGGCGGGGACCGTGCTGCCCTTGGGCAGCAGCGACGGCTCGCACCGCCAGCGGATCTCGACGCCGCGGAACAGATAGGCCTTGGACCGCGCCATGCGATAGAGACGCTCGGCGACGAAGAGCTGCTTGCCGAAGATCTCCTGGTCAGGATGGAACGTGACGGTCGTGCCGCGGCGATTGGGGGCGGGGCCCGTCGACTTGAGCTTTGAGGTCGGCTTGCCGCGCGAGAAAGTCTGGGTCCAGGATTGGCGGTCGCGGGCGACCTCCACGATCAGTTCGTCCGACAGCGCATTGACGACCGAGACGCCAACGCCATGCAGGCCGCCGGACGTGGCGTAGACCTTGCCGTTGAACTTGCCACCGGAGTGCAGGGTCGTGAGGATGACCTCCAGCGCCGACTTGTTCTTGAACTTGGGGTGGGGATCGACGGGAATGCCGCGGCCGTTGTCGCGCACCAGCACGCGATTGCCCCCCAGCATTTCCAGATGGATCGTGTCGGCGTGACCCGCCACAGCCTCGTCCATGGCGTTGTCCAGCACCTCGGCCACGAGATGATGCAAGGCCCGCTCGTCGGTGCCGCCGACGTACATGCCGGGGCGTTTCCGAACGGGTTCTAGCCCCTCCAGGACCTCGATGTCGCGGGCGGTATAGGAGGTGTCTTTGGTGGCGGCCGCACGCTTGCCGCCTCCCGACCGATCGAACAGATCGCCGTTCTTGGCCATGGTTGCTTCTTTTGTTGCCGGCCGCGTGAGGGGATCGCTTGCTGGCCGGTTGGGCATGGGTATGGTAGCAAAATTGGCCGAAATCAACCATATCCGGTGGGGAATCGATGTCTGAAAGTCGCCGCGATCCGATCGTAAGGACCGTGCCGCAGCCTGCCGATATGAACGGGAACGGCGACATTTTCGGCGGCTGGGTGCTGTCCCAGATGGATATCGCGGGCGGCTCGCTGGCCGCGCGGGTGGCCAAGGGCAGGGTGGCGACCGTGGCGATCACGGCCATGACTTTCGTCCAGCCGATCAAGGTGGGAGATATGGTGTCCATTTATGGGGAAGTCGTGAAGGTCGGCCGGACCTCGATCACCATCTCCCTGGAGACGGTCGTGCATCGCCGCCACGAGGCAACGGACCTGCGCGTCACCCACGGCACCTTCGTTTTCGTGGCCATCGACGATGAGGGCAAGCCGCGACAGGTGCCCGCGCAGGAAAACGGGACATGAGGACTGCCCGTGCAGTGCTCGTCGCCATCGCCGGCCTGCTTGTTTCGGCTGCCGCCCAGGCTCATCCGCACATCTGGATCCAGGAGGTGGTCCGGGTCGTTGCGAAGGATGGCAAGTACACTCATGTCGAGATCGAATGGCGATTCGATCCGTTTTCAAGCGAGATCGAGATTCCCCTGATCGACGAAAACAAGGATGGCAAATTCTCGGCGAAGGAGACGAAGGTTCTTGCCGACGAAATGATGCCTGAATTGAAGAAGTACGGATACCTGACCTGGCTTAACACCGGCAGCAAGGACTTCCGCCCGCCCCAACGGCCTGCCTTCTCTGCCCGGATCGACGATCCGGCGAGCTTCATTCCGCCCGAATGGGATCGTTCGGCCGGCGACAATGCCGACATGCCGATGCCCGCCAACAAGAGGGCGACGCAGCCCGACCCGCCGCGCAAGAAAGGTCCGCGCAACCTGGTTTATGTCATGCGGTTCGCGTTGCCCGAACCGACCAAGATGTTTTCGATCGTAACCTACGATCCGGAGGATTTCATGCGGCTCGAGATCGACAAGGCATCGATTCCGGCGGGCTGCACCTTGTCGAAGAATCCCGCGCACAAGACCGAGTTCGTGCGTGGCTACCCCGTCTTCGCGGATATCGTCACATGCCAGCTGCCGTGAGGTCCGCCGTCCTTCGCTCGCCGTTCCTCTGGGTCGGCCTGCTGCTGCTGCTGGCGCTGATCGGGGCGTTGGTCTTCAGCGACGGCGTCGCCGAGCTCGCACGCTACAGCGCCGACTATCAGCGGCAGATCCAGCAGTCCCTGTCCACGGCATTGCGCGATATCCAGTCCGGCTCGGGTTCGCTGGCGCTGTGGACGCTCACGGCCGTGTGCTTCGGCTATGGCGTGGCGCATACGCTGGGCCCAGGTCACGGCAAGGCGGTTGTCGTTGCCTACTTTCTCGACAGCACCAAGCCCAGGGCCTGGATCGAGGGCATCTTCGCCGGCGCCTGGATTGCCTTTACCCATACGTTGGCGGCCCTGCTGCTCGCTGGCATCTTGAAGATGTTCTACGCTGTCGGCCTGCTCGGCGCCTTGCGCGAGGTTCGAAACGTCGAGATCGTCTCCTACGTCCTCATCCTGCTGGTGGGATTCTGGCGATTGTGGGCGGGCATCACCGGGCGCCTCCACGAGCATGCTCATGGACATGACCACCACCACCACCACCTCCACGATCACGAACATCACCATGAACATCACCACGGACATACGCCGCCACAGCGGACGATCGCGGGATGGCTGCTTCTGACGGCGGCCGGCATCGCGCCCTGCGCCGGCGCCCTGGTGGTGATCCTGCTGTCCGTCGCGTTGGACGTGCTGTGGGCCGGGGTCATCGGCGTCGTTGCCATCGCCCTCGGCATGGCCATCACGCTGGCCGCCATCGGCATGGCGTCGATGGCGGCTCACCGCTTGATTATCGGCGACGGGCGCTCACAGGAAATCGGCCGCTTCACTTCCATCACCGCTTCCTTGATCGTGATCGCGACGGCGGGAACACTTTTGCTGGGCGCACTCGAGCGTTTCTTCCGCTGAGTGAGACGGCGCTTCGCGACCCGCGCGACGGCGCGTTGATCGGCGTCGTGCGAGGGGACACTGTAGCGGGCAAGGAAAGATGAACGCCCGATGACAGACGCCGCCCGGCCGAGCCGCACTTATCGTCCGCTGCTCGGCGTATTCTTCATGTGCAGCGCCTGCGCTCTGTTTCCCGTCATGAACGGGCTGGTTAAGCTGCTGAGCGAAGGCTACCACTCGCATCAGATCGTCTGGGCCCGTACCGCCTCGCACCTGCTGTTCGTTGCCCTGCTGTTCGGGCCTCACATGGGCATGCGGCTGTTCAGGACGCGGCAGTTCGGAGCGCAGTTCGGCCGCTCGATCATGCTTCTCACGTCGACCTTCCTGTTCTTCAGTGCGATCAAGTTCGTGCCCATCGCCAGCGCCGCCGCCGTGTCATTCACAGCGCCGTTGGTTGTGGTGCTGCTGGCCTGGCCGCTGCTGGGCGAGCGCATAACGCTGTCGCGACTGCTTGCCGTGACGACCGGATTCGCCGGGGTGATGGTCGTGATCCGGCCCGGCAGCGACGTGTTTCAGTGGGCCTCGGTGATGATCCTGGGCAGCGCCACCTGCTATGCCATCTATCAGATACTGACGCGCCGGGTTGCCGGCCTCGACGACCCGGCCACGTCGGTCTTCTACAGCGCGCTGCTTGGTACGATCGTCATGTCGTTCTTCGCGCCGTTCAACTGGCGCACGCCCGACAACTGGCGCGACGGCCTGATGCTGGCGAGCCTCGGCGCGTTCGGTGGGCTCGGTCACTACTGCGTGGCCAAGGCCATGACCTACGCCTCGGCCAACTTCGTGGCCCCCTTCAACTACACCCAGATCATCGGTTCGGTCATTGTCGGCTACCTTTTCTTCGCCGAGGTGCCCGATCTCTATACCTGGATCGGCGCCGCGATCATCGTCAGCGCGGGCCTTGCCGTAGGTTGGCAGGGCCGGCGCCGGGCCGCCGCCGACTGATCAGCTCCACGGAGGATGCCATGCCCTATCTCGTCGCGTCGGACCTGCCCGCCAAGCCGGCCGGCATGCGGTTCCGCAGCCTGTTGGAACAGCCAGGCATTGTGCAGATGCCGGGGGCCCACAATGGCATCGCGGCCCTGCAGGCGCGCGCTGCGGGCTTCGAGGCGCTCTACCTTTCGGGTGCCGCCATGTCGTCGTCGATGGGCCTGCCGGACCTGGGCGTGATCACAATCGACGAGGTCTGCTTCTTCATTCGTCAGGTGGCCCGGGCGTCCGGCCTGCCGGTGCTGGTCGATGGCGACACGGGGTACGGCGAGGCGCTGAATGTCATGCACATGGTCCGCGCCTTCGAGGAGGCAGGCGCGGCCGCGGTGCATATCGAGGACCAGATCCTTCCCAAGAAGTGCGGCCACCTTAACAACAAGAAGCTGGCCGACCCGCGAGATATGGCGGCCAAGGTCGCGGCCGCCGCCAAGGCCCGTCGCGACCTCGTGATCATCGCGCGCACCGACGCTGCGGCCAGCGAAGGTCTCGACAGTGCCGTGGCGCGGGCGAGGCTCTATCTCGAGGCCGGTGCCGACGCGATCTTCCCCGAGGCCTTGACCAACGCCGAGATGTTCCGCGCCTTCGCCAAGGCGCTGCCGGACGTGAGGCTTCTGGCGAACATGACGGAATTCGGCCGCACGCCCTTCTTCACCGCGAGCGAGTTCGAGGCCATGGGTTATCGCATGGTGATCTGGCCGGTGTCGGCTCTACGCGCGGCGAACAAGGCTCAGGCGAGGGTGTTCGCGGCCATCAAGCGCGACGGCGGCACGCAGACCGTGATCGACCAGATGCAGACCCGCCAGGAACTCTACGACACGATCGGTTATCATGAGTACGAGGCGCTGGACGCCTCGCTCGTGAAAACGGTCGTGCCGCAGGGCATGCCGCAGCGTTAGGAGCGGGGTCGATCCGCAGCAGTTCAACTCACGGAGGTCCGGCATGACCATCACCGGCGGCTGCCACTGCGGCAAGATTCGCTGCAAGGTCGAGGGCGAGGCGATCACCCATGCGCTGTGCCATTGCACAGACTGCCGGCGCCATGCCGGCGCGCCAATGGTCGGTTGGACCATGTACCCCGCCGCGGCGCTCACAGTGACGAAAGGCCAGCCCAGGATCTATGAGTCCTCGACCGACGGTCGACGGCACTTTTGCGGCGATTGCGGCACCGGCCTTTTCTTCACCAATGCCGTCGTGTTGCCCGGCATCGTCGACATCCAGAGTGCAACCTACGACGACCCGGAAGCGGTGCCCGCCCGGGTACACATCCAGGTGGCCGAGCGTCTTCGCTGGATGGAGCACGCCCATGAACTGCCCACGTTCGACCGCTACCCGCAGCAGGCGTAGCTGTCGCCTGGCCGCATTGGGTTCTCGACCACTCAGCCGCTAGAGGCCGAGCGCCGACAGGTCTGGCGCGCGACGGTGGAAGTCGGTCGCATCCTGGAAGGCCTTGCCCAGGCGCAGCACATCGCCCTCGGCAAACGGCTTGCCGACGATCTGGATGCCGATAGGCAGGCCGCCCGATTCACCTGAAGGCATGGCGAGGCTGCAGAGGCCGAGATAATTCGCCGGCCGCGTGAGGTATCCCGGCAGCGGAGAGTTCTCGTCGACTTCGGCGAGAGGAATGGCTGGTACCGCCATGGTCGGCATGACGATCGCATCGTAGGGCCTGAACCAGTCGGCAAAGATCCGCCGGCGCTCGCCCATCGCGCGCACCTCTTCGGCGTAGGCACCAGGCAGCAGCAACTTCGCCGCCTGGGCGCGCGCCCGCACGCCCGGTCCGATCGGCTTGCCCATGTCCTCGATGTAGTCGCGGTGGAGCGAATAGGCTTCCGACGAGATGATCGTTCCGGCGGGCCTCGACAGATCGAAGTACCAGTCGGGAAGCCGGACGGCTTCGACGATGGCGCCCAGGCTCTCGAACGTCAGCGCCGCCGCCTGCCAGGCCTTGGTGACGTCGGCATGCATGAAGTTCGGCAGTTGCCGGGTCTCGGGAACGGCAATGCGCATTCCCTCGATCGATCCCGGCCGCGCCGCAAGCGTGAAGTCTTCCAGCGGCTGGCCGAGCGTCGTCGGATCGCGCGGGTCGGGCGCGGCAAGCGCGTTCAGCATCAGCGCGCAATCTTCGACCGAGCGCGCCATCGGGCCGATCGAATCGAGGCTCCAACTCAACATGATGGTGCCGGAGAGTCCGATACGCCCGAACGTGACTTTCAGACCGACCAGCCCATTGAAGGCCGCGGGAATGCGCACGGAACCGCCGGTGTCGCTGCCGATGCCGGCCGGTGCCAGACGTGCGGCAACTGCGACGCCGGTGCCGCTCGAGGAGCCACCGGGCACGCGCTGGGTTGCCAGGTCCCAGGGATTCCACGGTGCGCCCATCAGGGGGTTGGTGCCCCAGCCGCCGAAGGCGAACTCGACCATGTGCAGCTTGCCGAGCGGAATCATGCCGGCGGCGGTGAGTCGTTCCACGGTGTTCGATGTCTCGGTGGCGACCCGCGTTTCGAACATCTTCGACCCGCCGGTGCCGACTTTGCCGGCGATGTCGCAGAGGTCCTTGTAGGCAACCGGCAGGCCATGCAGCGGCGGCAGGGGGAAACCCGCCACACGCGCTCGGTCCGCGCCGTCGGCCATGGCCTTCGCGGCATCGGCGTAGACCTCGGTGAAGGCATGGAGCTTGCCATTGGCCTTGGCGATCCGGCCGAGCAGGGCATCGACGATCTCGCGCGACGAAAACTTCTTTGCGGCGAGGCCGGCCGCGAGTTCGGTCAGGGTGAAGGTGTGCAAGCTCATGTCGGAGTGCCCCTAGTATGTTGCCCGTCCGCCGGAAAGGTCGAAAGTGGCGCCGGTCGCGAATGTGCAATTGCTCGATGCCAGCCACGCCACCATCTCGGCCACTTCGTCGACCTCTCCGAAACGGTTCATCGGAATCTTCGACAGCATGTACTGGATGTGCTGCTCGGTCATCTGGCTGAACAACTCCGTCTTCACCACCGCAGGTGCCACGCAGTTCACCAGCACACCTGTCGTGGCAAGTTCCTTGCCGAGCGACTTGGTGAGGCCGATGACACCGGCCTTGGACGCCGAATAGGCCGACGCATTGGGGTTGCCCTCCTTGCCCGCGACCGAAGCAATGTTGACGATCCGGCCCCAGCCGCGCTTGGTCATGCCGCCGGCCACGGCGCGATTGCAGAGGAATACGCCGGTGAGGTTGATGTCGATCACCTGCCGCCAGGCATCGACGGGGTAGGTTGCAACCGTCGTGTTGGGGCCGGTGATGCCGGCGCTTGCCACCAGGATGTCGGGGGGCGCCAGCCGCTTTTCCGTGGCGGCGAGCGCCTCAGCGACCGACGTTTCGCTGGTCACATCGGCTGAAACGGCGATGGCGCCCTTCAAGGCGGCCGCCGACTGTTCGGCGCGCGCGAGGTCACGGTCCCAGAGGGCGACGCGTCCGCCGCCGGCCGTGATCTTGGCTGCACAGGCAAGGCCAATTCCACGCGCACCGCCGGTCACGATCGCCGTTCGGCCCTTGAACAGTTCTGCTTCCATGCCCGCCTCCCAAGCGCTTGATCTGACTTGCGATTCTCACCATATCGGCGCACCACGCCATCCGCTACACTGTCGCTTGCGCGTTCCTTCTGCGTTTTCCTGGGAGTTGCATGTCCTCCGCCACGCCGGCCTCCATCGATGCCACTGTCGAACTTCTGAAGAGCGGCGACTACATCGCCGATCGCAGCCTCGCCACCGTCCTCTATCTCGCGCTCAAGCTGGGCCGTCCGCTGTTCTGCGAGGGCGAGGCAGGCGTGGGCAAGACCGAGATTGCCAAGGTGTTGGCCGCGACGCTGAAGCGACCGCTGATTCGCCTGCAATGCTACGAAGGCCTCGATGTCTCGTCGGCGGTCTATGAATGGAATTACGCCCGGCAGATGATCGAGATCCGCCTGGCCGAAGCGCAGGGCGTGCACGATCGCGGCCAGCTGGCAGCCGACATTTTCGACGAGCGCTTCCTGATCCGCCGCCCGCTGCTGGAGGCGCTCAGCCCGCATACGGGAGGCGCGCCGATCCTTCTGATCGACGAATTGGATAGAACGGACGAGCCTTTCGAGGCCTACCTGCTCGAGTTGCTATCTGATTTTCAGGTAACCATCCCCGAACTCGGCACGGTGAAGGCGGCACAGGCTCCCATCGTGATCGTGACCTCCAACCGCACGCGGGAAATCCACGACGCGCTCAAGCGACGCTGTTTCTACCACTGGGTCGACTATCCCGACCTCAAGCGCGAACTGGAGATCCTCAAAGTGAAGGCGCCTGGATCGAGCGAGCGCCTGTCGCGGCAGGTCGTGGGGTTCGTGCAGGAACTGCGCAAGCTCGATCTCTTCAAGGCGCCGGGTGTCGCCGAGTCGATCGACTGGGCCACGGCGCTGTCGGAACTGAACGCGCTCGACCTCGATCCCAGGACCATCAACGATACCCTGGGCGTGCTGCTGAAGTACCAGGACGACATCCAGCGGCTGCAAGGCTCGGAAGCCGCGGAAATCCTGCGCAAGGTGAAGTCCGACATCGCTGCAGAGCCTCTGGGCTGAGGTCCCGCAATGGACGCGCTGCCCGAGGCTGCACCTGCGCCTGAGCCGCGCAGCGGTAAGCTTGCGACCAACATCGTCCATTTCGCGCGCACGCTGCGCACGGCCGGGCTGCGTGTCGGGCCGGGGCAGATCCTGCGCGCCATCGAGGCCGTCGAAGCAGCGGGCCTGAAGAAGCGCGACGACTTCTACTGGACCCTACATTCGGTGTTCGTGAACCGGCGCGATCAGCGCGAGATCTTCGACCAGGCGTTCCACGTCTACTGGCGCAATCCGCGGCTCCTGGAAAAGATGATGGAGATGCTGCTGCCCCAGGTCGGCATGCCGGCCAGCGAGGACGAGCGCAAGCAATTGAGCCGCCGCCTGCAGGAGGCCCTGCAGCCCGGTCGAGGCGAGGCGCCGACCGACGAAGACGAGCCGCCGGAAGTCGAAGTCGAGGCCACCTTCACGGTGTCCGATCGCGAGATCCTGCAGCACAAGGACTTCGAGCAGATGTCGCAGGCCGAGATTGATGATGCACTGCGCGCCATCTCCCGTCTGCGCCTGCCGGTGCCGGAGCGGCGCACCCGGCGCTATCGCGCGGCGCGGCGCGGCCCGCGGGTCGATTTCCGGGCCTCGTTGCGGCGAGCGCTCCGTCCGGAAGGCCTGACCGAGCTGCGCCGCCGTGAACCGCGCCGCCGGCCGCCGCCGCTGGTCGTCCTCTGCGATATTTCCGGGTCGATGGCGCGCTACACCCGCATGTTCCTGCATTTCATGCACACGATCACCAACGACCGGGATCGGGTCTTCTGCTTCACTTTTGGCACGCGCCTGACCAACGTGACCCGTTCGTTACGCAACCGCGACGTCGACATCGCGTTGCAGAAGGCATCGGCACAGGTCGAGGATTGGTCCGGTGGCACGCGCATCGGGCAGTCGCTGCACGATTTCAACAACAAGTGGTCGCGGCGCGTCCTGGGACAGGGCGCAGTTGTTGTATTGATCACAGATGGGCTCGACCGCGAAGGCGGCGGCAACCTCGCCCCGGAGATGGAACGGCTGCACAAGTCCTGTTCGCGGCTGATCTGGCTGAATCCGCTCTTGCGCTACGGCGCCTACGAACCCAAATCTCAAGGCAACAAGGCCATGTTGCCCCATGTCGATGAATTTCGCCCGGTCCATAATCTGGAGAGCCTGGCGGGACTGATCGCGGCCCTTGGGGCGGTGACCCCCGGCGCCGACAGGCGCCTCGCGGCATGGCAGACCGAACTGCGCAAGGAGTAGGGAACATGAGTGACGCGCTCGATGTGCTGGATCAGGTCGGCAGATGGAAGACCTCGGGCAAAGGCGTAGCCCTTGCCACCGTCATCACGACCTGGGGCTCGTCGCCACGCCCCGTCGGCAGCCAGCTTGGCGTCGACGACACGGGCGCCATGGTTGGATCGGTCTCTGGAGGGTGCATCGAAGGCGCTGTCGTCAAGGAGGCGCTTGCGGCGATCGCCGACGGCAAGCCGCGGCTGCTCGATTTCGGCGTCACCGACGAGCAGGCCTGGGACGTAGGCCTCGCCTGCGGCGGCAAGGTCCAGGTTTTCGTCGAGAAGGTGAGCTGACCCGATGAAAGCCGAAACCGTCACCGCCTTGCAAGCCGCCCGCCTCAAGCGCCACGCCGTCGTACTAGCCACGCGCCTCAGCGACGCGGCCGAGACGTTGGTCTATCCGGAGCGGGCCGAGGGCGTGTTCGCCGGAGATGCGGCCCTGCTGGCTGCTGCGCGCCGAGCGATGGCGATCGGCCGCAGCGAGACCGTGGAACTCGATGGCCAGAGGATTTTCCTGAATGTCTACGTGCCCCCGGCGCGACTGATCATTGTCGGGGCAGTGCACATCGCCCAGTCGCTGGCGCCGATGGCGTCCCTGATGGATTTCGACGTAACCGTCATCGATCCCCGGCGCGCGTTCGCCACCGACAGCCGCTTCCCCGGCGTAAAGGTGATGCAGGACTGGGCCGACGAAGCCTTCGAGAAGATCGGCCTCGATGCCTCGACAGCGGTCGTCACGCTCACTCACGATCCCAAGCTCGATGACCCGGCCCTGGAGTCGGCTCTTAAGTCCGATGTCTTTTATGTCGGCGCGCTCGGCAGCCGGAAGACCCATGGCAAGCGCAGGGAACGGCTGACCGAGGCCGGCATCACCGACGAGCAGTTCGCCCGCATTCATGGTCCCGTCGGCCTGAACATCGGCGCCAAGTCCCCCGCTGAGATCGCCGTGTCAATTCTGGGCCAGATCGTCGAGGTGCGCGCACGCCGCCTCGAGGCGCTGGCCGGACCGAAGGTGGTCGCCGCGTGAGGTTTGGCGACACTCCCATCGACGAAGCCACGGGCGCCATCCTAGGTCACAGCTGGCGTTCGGGCGGCGTGAATTTCGCCAAAGGCCGAACCCTGTCGGCCGGCGATGTCGCCAGGCTGAAAGCAGCAGGTGCGGCGACGGTGGTGGCCGCGCGCCTCGACCCGGACGACATGCATGAGGACGAAGCCGCGGCGACGGTCGCCAAGGCCTTGGCGGGCGAGGGGATCGAAGTCACCGCTCCCTTTACCGGGCGCTGCAATCATTTCGCCCGTGGGGTGGGCCTTGCCATCGTCGACCACGCGCGCATCGACGCGCTGAATGAGCTCGACGAGTCGGTCACGGTCGCCACGCTGCCACCCTTCACGCGCGTAGAGCCGCGGCAGATGGTGGCAACGGTGAAGATCATTCCCTATGGTGCGCCGCGCGGGGCGGTGCGTCGTGCCGTCGAGGTCGCGCACTCGGCCAATCGGCCACTTGTCTCGGTGGCGCCATTTCGGGCGATGCGGGCGGGGCTGGTACAGACGAAGCTGCCTGGCACGCGCGACAAGGTTCTGGACAAAGCGGTCGGCACGACGACCAAGCGGCTTACGTCGCTTGGCAGCACCTTGAGTGGCGAACGCCGCGTTGCCCACGACGCCAAGTCCATCGCGGCCGCGCTGAAGGAATTGCAGGCGGACGGCTGCGATCTCTTCTTGATCGCCGGCGCCTCGGCCATCGTCGACCGCCACGACGTGGTGCCGCTGGGCATCGCCGAGGCGGGCGGCAAGGTTTATCACTTCGGCATGCCGGTGGATCCCGGCAACCTGCTGTTGACCGCCGAGCTCGACGGCAGGCCGGTCCTCGGCCTGCCGGGATGTGCCAAATCCCCCAAGTACAACGGCTTTGACATGGTCCTGGAACGGCTGGCCGCAGGTCTGCAGGTGGGTCGCGCCGAAATCGTCCGCATGGGCGCGGGTGGGCTGTTGGCTGAAATCGCGAGCCGCCCGCAGCCGCGCGACGACGAGCCGATGGAAGGCGAGGGACCGCAGCAGGCACCACGGGTTGCGGTTCTCGTGCTGGCCGCAGGTCGTTCGACACGCATGGGCGGCCCCAACAAAATGCTGGCTGATGCCAACGGCGCGCCGCTCATCGTGCATGCCGTGAAGGCGGCGCTCGAGTCCCAGGCCGTCGAAGTCGTTGTCGTGCTCGGCCATATGGCAGATCAGGTCAGGACGGCGATCGAACTTGCCATCCCCGGCCGGTCGCGATTGCGCTTCGTCACCAACCCGGATTTCGCCGAGGGCCTCAGCACCTCGGTGCGAACCGGAATCGGCGCGCTCAGTTCCAATGCTGACGCAGCCATCGTCCAGTTGGGCGACATGCCGGGCGTCGGGGCGGACCTGCTCAACCGCTTGATTGCAGCCTTCAGCCCGATCGAAGGTCGCTCCATCTGCGTCCCGACAGTGGCCGGCAAGCGGGGCAACCCGGTTTTGTGGGCACGGCGCTTCTTTCCCGAAATGGTGACGCTGTCGGGCGATAGCGGCGCCAAGCACTTGATCGGCGAGCACGCCGATCTCGTCTGCGAAGTCGAGATGGCGGGCGCTGCGGCGATCACCGATATCGACACACCCGAAGCCCTGGCCGCCTGGCGGGCCCGGAGTACCTCATGAGTTTCAGCGTCGCCGCTGTCCGCGGCCAGTTCCCGATCCTGTCCCAGATCATCGACGGTCGGCCGGTCCACTATCTCGACAATGGGGCATCGTCGCAGACGCCCGATACCGTGCTCAATGCCGTGCGTGCCTATGAGACCACCGGCCGCGCCAATGTCCTGCGCGGAGTCCGCCATCTTGTGCTTGCCGATCGCGAGGCCAGTGAGGAGCGCGCCGACGTCGCAAAATTTCTCGGCGTCCCGCCGATGGAGATCGTGTTCACCGGCGGATGCACCGCGGCAATCAACCTGGTGGCCTACTCCTACGGCTCCCTCCTGCAGCCAGGCGATCGCGTCCTGTTGTCGGAGCTTGAACACCATTCCAACATCGTGCCGTGGCAGCTCCTGCGCGCGCGCGCCGGCATCGAGATCGACATGATCCCGGTAACGGCGGACGGCCGGATCGACCTTGCGTTGCTGCCACGCTTGCTCACGCCGAAGACCAAACTGGTTTCGCTCGCCCACGTCTCGAACGTGACCGGCGCGATGGTCGATGTCGGGGCTGTGGTCGCTGCCGCCAAGTCGGTCGGCGCCAAGGTCATGCTCGACGGTGCGCAACGCGCGCCGCATGGCCCTCTCGACCTTCCAGCGCTGGGCATCGATTTCTACGTCTTCGCCGGCCACAAGGCCTACGGCCCGAACGGTGTCGGTGTGCTTTGGGCAAAAGCCGCGCTGCTGGACGCCATGCCGCCTTTCATGGGCGGCGGCTCGATGATCGGCCGCGTGACGTTCGCCGAGACCACCTGGGCGCCGGCGCCGCGCCGTTTCGAGGCCGGCACGCCGCCCATCGGGCCGGCGATCGGTCTCGGTGCTGCCTGCAAATGGATGCAGGCGCTGGACTGGACCGGCGCCCACGCCCACGAAATGGCGATGGTCCAGCACCTGATGGATGGGCTGCAGAAGATCGACGGGGCCCGGATATTCGGTCCCGCGGGCCTGCAGAACCGTTATCCCGTCGTGTCATTCACGCTGGACGGCGTGCATCCGCACGACGTTGCCCAGACACTCGACTCGTTCGGTGTCGCCGTCCGGGCGGGCCACCACTGCGCGCAGCCGCTCATGGACCGCTTCGACCTTGACGGCACGACCCGCGTTTCGATGGCGCCGTACAACGACGGCAGCGACATCGACGCCTTTCTGAGCGGTGTGCGTTACGCCGCGAAGACGCTGCGATGAGCGATCAACTCTACCAGGAGCGGATTGTGGCGCTCGCCAAAGCCAAGGTAGGCACAGGCAAGCTGGCGGCGCCGACGAAATCGGCGCGACGCGACAATCCGCTGTGCGGGGACCGGGTAACGATCGATGTCCGGCTGGATGGGCAGGGGAAGATCGCCGAGATCGCCCACCAGGTACGCGGCTGCCTGCTATGCCAAGCCTCCGCCTCGGCCCTGGCGTCGGTCGCCGTGGGACGTGATGCAGCAGGCATTGCTGCGCTGCGCCACGATGCCGAGCGTGCGGTCGGACGGGAAGAGGGGGAAGCTGCCGAACCGTTTGCCGCTTTCACCCCGGTTTCGGCACACAAGTCGCGGCAGGAGTGTGTGCTGTTGCCATTCGAAACGCTAAAGGACGCGCTCTCGTAGATTCGACGCCCCCTAGATTCGTCGCACTGGCGCCCCGGTTGCGTCATAGTCCGCGCTCACGGTGCGTGGGCAGCGCCGGGGAGGCCTCATGCGAAATCTTCTGACCAGTCTGGCTCTTCTGAGCCTTTTCACCTTTCCGACTCTCGTACTTGCCCAGGACCTGGCGCTGAAGCGGGTAATGCTGTCGTCGGGCGGGATGGGATACTTCGAGTACGAAGCCAACGTCGAGGGCGATGCGACGCTGAAGCTCACAGTCTCGCTTCAGCAAGTCGACGATGTTCTGAAAAGCCTGGTCGTCTATGACGACAAGGGCGGCGTCGGCGGCCTCAGCCTGCCAGGCCGCGAGCCTTTGGCGCAGGCCTTCAAGGATCTGCCCTTCGATCAGGACTCGCTGAGCTCGCCCAGCCAATTGCTGGCAACCCTCAAGGGCGCGCAGATCACGGTTGGCGGCAGCCGCGCCATCTCGGGCCGCATCGTCTCGGTGCAGGAAGAGACCGTCGCGCTCGGCAACGACAAGGGCACGACCACGCGCACGCGCGTCACCCTGTTCACCGGCCTCGGCCTGCAGCAGTTTATCCTCGAGGATGCCGAGAACCTGCAGTTAGCCGATGCGGCGCTCCGCGACAAGGTGGCCCAGGCGCTGGTCGCCATCCAGGGCAACCGCGCCAAGGATGCCCGCACTATTGAACTGTCGGCGCGCGGCGCGGGCAAGCGAACCGTGCGCGTGGCCTACATCGTCGAAGCGCCGGTGTGGAAGGCGTCGTATCGCCTGACCCTGGGCGCAGACCCGACGGCGGCCCGCTCGGCGCTGCAAGGCGTATCGGGCACAGCAGGAGCGCACCATGTCGCCGGCAGCTGCGCCACCACCACCGCCTCCCGTTGCCGCTGCAGCCGAGCAGATCGAGGCCTCGGACGCCGCGACCCAGGTCATCTTCAAGTTCCCCCGCGCCGTCAGTGTCGAGAATGGCCGGACCCTGTCGATCCCGATCATCGACCGCCAGATTCCGGCCCTGCGGATGGCGCTCTATCAAGGCGACACCGCCGCGCGTAACCCACTGGCTGCCATCCGCCTCACCAATGATGGCGAGAGCGGCCTGCCGCCGGGCATCATCACGCTCTACGAACGTGACAAGGCGGGCAACGTTGCCTATGTCGGCGACGCCCGTCTCTCGGGCTTCCCCGTCGGCGAGACGCGTTTGCTCGCCTATGCGCTCGACGAAAAGATCACCATCGAACGCGACGTCGCCCAGACCGACCGCCTCGCCACGGGAACCATCTCCGGCGGCGTGCTGAAGCTCTCGCGCATCGTGCGTCAGACCACGACGTATCGTGTGCGGGGGCCGGCCAAGGAGCCGCGCCAGCTCATCGTCGTGCAGCGCCGGCTGCCGGGCTGGACGCTCACCAAGCCCGACGCGAAGGGTATCGACATCAGCGAGGGCAACTACCGCATCCCGTTCACGCTGCCGGGCGGCGACCAGACCCAGACTCTGGAAGTCGTGCAGGAGCAGACGCAGCAGCAGGAGTTGCGCCTGGTCGACGGCGCCGCCGACCAGATCCGCGTCTATGCCCAGGCACGCGAATTCGACGCCAAGACCCGCGAGGCGCTCGGCAAGGTGCTGCAACTGCAGCAGTCCGTCGCCGAGGCGCAGCGCAGGAGTGCACAGGTCGATGCCGAGCGGCAGTCGATCGTGCAGGAGCAGGCGCGGCTACGCGAGAACCTTGCCCGGGTGCCCGCCAACAGCGACCTGCAGCGCCGCTACCTCGCCACACTCGACAAGCAGGAGAGCGACCTCGAGGCGCTGGCCAAGCGCAAGGTCGATGCGGAGAAAGCGGTCGAGACGGCGCGCGATGCACTCCGGACGTTCGTGGCGCAGCTCAGCTAGCCGGCTCGCAGCGTCCTTACTGCATCGTCGCGACGGAAGAGGTAGAGCAGGGTCCGGAGTGCCGCGCCGCGCTCCGACTTGAGGTCGGGATCGCGGTCGATCACCAGGCGGGCATCATCGCGAGCTGCTTGCAGCAGTTCGCCATGGGCCGCGAGATCGGCCAGCCGCATGTCGGGCAGGCCGCTTTGGCGCGTGCCCAAAAGCTCGCCGGCGCCACGCAGGCGGAGATCCTCCTCGGCGATGCGGAATCCGTCCTCGGTCTCTCGCATGATGGCAAGGCGCGCCTTGGCGGTCTCGCCGAGCGGCTGGGCATAGAGCAGGAGACAGCTCGACTTGCCGGCGCCGCGCCCGACCCGGCCGCGCAGCTGGTGGAGCTGCGCCAAGCCAAAGCGTTCGGCATGCTCGATGACCATGACGGTGGCGGCAGGCACGTCGACGCCGACTTCGATGACCGTCGTGGCGACCAGGATCGACAGCCGTCCATCGGCGAAGGCCGCCATGGTCGTTTCGCGTTCGGCGCCTTTCAGGCGGCCATGCAGCAACCCGACCCTGCCGGGGAAACGCGCGCTCAACAGACCGAAGCGCTCCTCCACATTGGCGAGATCGATTTCCTCCGATTCCTGAGGGTGCGCGGGATGGGCGTGGCCGTCATCACCAGAAGGTCGACCGCCTGGCCCTTCGACGAAAGAGCCATGCGCTGATGCACGCCAAAGCGATGCTGCTCGTCGACCACGGCCAGCGCCAGGTCGGCGAAAGCCACGTCATCCTGCACCAGCGCATGCGTCCCGATGACCAGGTCGATCTGGCCGTCGGCCAGGCCGCGCATCGTCTCCTTCTTCTGCTTCTGGCCGTCGCGTCCGGTGAGGAGCGCCAGGCGTACGCCGGTGGCATCGGCGAGCGGGGCGATCGTGGCGTAGTGCTGGCGGGCCAGCAGTTCCGTCGGTGCCATGAGCGCTGCCTGGGCACCTGCCTCGACCGCGATCAGCATGGCCAGGAACGCGACCAGCGTCTTGCCGCTACCAACGTCGCCCTGGAGCAGGCGAATCATCCGCTCCGGCTTGGCCATGTCGGCGGCAATTTCCTCGATCGCGCCTTTCTGGCTCGCCGTCAGTTCGAACGGGAGCGCCCCGAGCGCCGCCCTGTGCAGGCGGCGGTCGCCCTTCGTTGCGCGGCCACTGAGTGTGCGGTTGTGATGTCGGACGAGAGCGATGGCGAGCTGGCTCGCCAACAGTTCGTCGAACGCGAGCCGGGCTCGCGCCGGATGCATGGGCGCCAGATCGGCTTCCTCGGTGGGCACATGGGCGCGCGCCAGCGACGATTTCCAGTCGGCCCAACCGTTCCGGGCCAAGTATGCGGCGTCCTGCCACTCCGGCAAGGCCGGTGCGCGCTCCACGCCCGCGGCGATCGCCTTCTGGATCGGCCGCTGCGTAAGCCCCGCGGTGAGACCATAGAGCGGCTCCACCCTAAGGATGGACTCGCGCTGGTCGAGCGGCACCACATGGTCGGGATGGGTGATCTGGATCTCGGCCTGGTAGATGTCGATCTTGCCACTGATGACGCGGATTTCGCCCACAGGCAGCAGCTTCTTGAGATAGTCCTCGCGACCGTTGAAGTAAGTCAGGCAAAGCCTGCCCGTCTCGTCGCTGCACCACACCCGATAGGGCTGGCGTGGATTGCGGGGCACCAGGTGCTCTTCGACGGTGACGGTGAGCGTGGCGACCTCGCCGGGGCGCGCTCCGGACACTTCGGGAGCGTTGCGGCGATCGATGAGGCCGGTCGGCAGGTGCCAGAGCAGATCGACGACCAGCGGCCCGGCGAGTTTCTCCACGAGCTTGCCAAATCGCGGCCCGATTCCGGGTAGCGACGTTACTTGAGCAAATAGTGGGGTCAGACTTTGCGGGCGCATCCGTCGGCATTTGGCGTGGTGCAGGCTCTGGGGCCGCGTGACTCCGCCAGCGCCGCCGCCTATATGCTACGCCCCTTTTCGGGTCGGACCTGGGGAAAAGATGGGCGGCGAAGCGGATATCGAGACCCGGCGCAAGCGGCTGCTCTATCGCAGCATCTATCGTGGCAACAAGGAGAACGACATTCTCCTTGGCCAGTTCGCGCGCGCGAACATCGGCGCGTTCGATTCGGCTGCCCTCGACCAGTACGAACGGTTGCTGGATACCGGCGACAACGACATCTTCGACTGGATTTCCGGCCAGATCGACGTTCCCCCCGAGGCGGACAGCCCTGTCCTGCGTCAACTGATGGCTTTTCGGGTGAAGTTCTGATGGCATCGCCACTCGCCGACAAGCTGGCCGCGATCCATCGCAAGTCGGGCCGCTGGACCGTTGCCGGCTTGCCGGAGGGAGCGGACTCGCTCGTTCTCGCGGAACTCGCACGTACGACCGGTGGCCAGGACATTCTGCATGTAGCACGCGACGGCCAGCGGTTGGAGCGGCTTCAGGACGGCCTGCGCTTCTTTGCTCCGGAACGCGAAGTGCTGGTCTTTCCGGCGTGGGATTGTCTGCCTTACGACCGTCTGTCGCCGCACCCCGACATTGTGGCCGAACGCTTGACGACCTTGGCCAAGCTCGCCGCTGCCAAGAAGCCCGGTGCCCCAGGCAGGGTCATCCTGGCATCAGTGGGGGCTGCCCTTCAGAAAGTGCCGCCGCGCAGCCTCTACGCCGACGCCGCAGTGGTCCTGCGCAAGGGCCAGACAGTGGATGTGACGTGGCTTGCCAGGTTTCTCGGCGAAAACGGCTACGGCCGTGCCGAAACCGTGATGGAGCCGGGCGAATTCGCCATCCGCGGCGGCCTGGTCGATCTCTTCCCGCCTGGCATTACCGAGCCGCTTCGCCTCGACCTGTTCGGCGACGCCCTGGAGGAGATACGTTCGTTCGATGCCATGAGCCAGCGCTCGACCGGCACGCGCGACGAAGTCGTGCTGCTGCCAGTCAGTGAAGTACCGCTCACACCCGAGGGAATCTCGCGGTTTCGAAGCGGTTATCGCGAACTGTTCGGTAACGTGGGCGGCGACGACGTGCTGTACGAAGCCGTGTCGGCCGGTCAACGCCATGTCGGCATGGAACACTGGTTGCCGCTGTTTCACGAGCGCATGGAGACGCTGCTCGATTATTGTCCCGACGCGACGGTGACGTCGGATCACCAGATCGCCGAGGCATTCCAGGCCCGGCATGAGCTGATCGCCGACTACTACGACGCCCGCCGCAAGACCGGGGGCAAGGGTGGGATGAGCGGTGCCGCGGACTACAAGCCCATAGCGCCGGAACTGCTCTACCTCGGCCCAAAGGACTGGGATCACCACCTCGATGGGCACACTGTCGCCTCCTTCACCAGCTTCGACGCCCCGACGTTGGCCGCCAACACGATCGACCTCCATGGCCGCCGCCACGAGGGCTTTGCCCAGGCCCGAACCGGGCAGGGTATCAATCTGTTCGACAAGGTGGCGGAGCATGTAGCAGCGGCCGATCGCGCCGGTAGGCGCGTAGTCATCGCCGGCTACACCGAGGGCTCGGCCAGCCGCCTGCAGCATCTCCTGCAGGAACACGGCGCGACGACGCCGGTGCCGGTGCCGGACCTGGCGACGGTGTCGGGGCTGCCGGCCGGCGTGCTCGGCATCGCGGTCTGGCCGCTGGAGCATGGCTTCGTCCTCGATACCCTGGAAGTCATCGGCGAGGAGGACATACTAGGCGACCGCTTGTCCCGGCCGGCCAAGAAGCGGCGACCGTCCGAGCGCTTCATCGCCGAGGCATCGGCCTTGAGCGAAGGCGACCTCGTCGTCCATCGAGAGCACGGTGTTGGCCGCTACGAAGGTCTGGTGACGCTCGAAATCCAGCACGCCCGTCACGATTGCCTGCGGTTGACCTACGAAGGCGGCGACAAGCTCTTCCTGCCGGTCGAGAACATCGACGTGCTGAGCCGCTATGGCGCGTCCGAGGAAGGTGCCGTCCTGGACCGCCTGGGCGGAGTGGCCTGGCAGTCGCGCAAAGCCAGGCTCAAGCAGCGCATCGCCGACATGGCCGACCGCCTGATCAAGATCGCGGCCGAACGCGCCGTGCGCCGTGGCGAGACGCTGACACCGGCGGAAGGCCTGTACGAGGAATTCTGCGCCCGCTTCCCCTATGCCGAGACCGAGGACCAGCTCCAGGCGATCTCGGACGTTCTGGAGGATCTCTCGTCGGGCAAGCCGATGGATCGGCTGATCTGCGGCGACGTTGGCTTCGGCAAGACCGAAGTTGCCTTGCGGGCGGCATTCGTGGCCGCCCTGTCCGGCAAGCAGGTCGCCGTGATCGGGCCCACGACGCTGCTGGCGCGCCAGCATCACCGGACTTTCGTCGAGCGTTTCCAGGGACTGCCGGTCCGGATCGGTCGGCTATCACGCCTGGTGACGGCAAAGGAAGCGAAGGAAACCAAGGCGGCGCTGAAGGAAGGCACGGTCGACATCGTCAGCGGCACGCACGCGCTGCTGGCCAAGAGCATCGACTTCAAGGACCTCGGGCTGCTGATCGTCGACGAAGAACAGCATTTCGGCGTCGGCCACAAGGAACGCCTGAAGGAACTGCGGGCCGACGTCCATGTGCTGACGCTGACGGCAACGCCGATCCCGCGCACGCTGCAACTGGCACTCACAGGCGTACGCGACATGAGCCTGATTGCGACACCTCCTGTCGACCGTCTCGCGGTGCGCACCTTTGTTACGCCGTTTGACGGTGTTGCCATTCGCGAGGCCCTGTTGCGCGAACAGTATCGCGGCGGACAGAGCTTCTATGTCTGCCCACGCATCGAAGACCTGGCCACAGTTGCGGCCGAACTGCGCGAACTGGTGCCTGAGATGCGCATGGCCATCGCGCACGGCCGCCTGGCACCGACCCAGATCGAGAACACGATGCAGGATTTCGTCGACGGGAAATTCGACGTGTTGCTGTCGACCAACATCGTCGAAAGCGGGCTCGATATCCGCAACGCCAACACGATGATCATCCATCGCGCCGACATGTTTGGCCTCGCGCAGCTCTACCAGCTGCGGGGCCGCATCGGGCGCGGCAAGACACGGGCCTATGCCTATCTGACGGTGCCGCCGGGACGGGCGCTCAATGAGGCTGCCTCCAAGCGCCTCGACGTCATGCAGACCCTGGACACGCTGGGAGCGGGCTTCCAGCTCGCGAGCTACGACCTCGACATCCGTGGTGCCGGCAACCTCCTGGGGGAGGAACAGTCCGGCCATATCCGCGAAGTCGGCATCGAACTCTACCAGCAGCTCCTCGACGAGGCCGTCGCGTCGGCCCGGGGCCGGGTCGAGGAGGCGGAGAAGGCCGACTGGTCGCCGCAGATCAATCTCGGCATCCCGGTGTTGATCCCGGAAGAGTATGTCGGCGAATTGTCGGTGCGCATGGGACTCTACCGCCGCATCGGCGCATTGGAGAATCAGGCGGAGATCGACTCATTCGCGGCAGAAATGGTCGACCGGTTCGGCAAGATGCCGATGGAAGCCGAGTTCCTGTTGAACACGGTCGGCCTCAAGATTCATTGCCGCGCCGCGGGGGTCGACCGGATCGATGCCGGCGAGAAGGCGGTCGTGCTCTCGTTCCATGACAACAAGTTCGCCAGACCCGACAGGCTCATCGCCTGGATCCAGAAGAATGCCCCGCTGGTCAAGCTCAGGCCCGACCATCGCGTGATCGTACAGCGCGTATGGGCGGACGAACGGCAGCGGATTTCCGGCGTGACTTCGATTTTGGCCGGACTCGCGAAGCTCGCGGCTTGAGCGTGGCCATCGGCGCCGCCAGCAAGGTGGCTGCCGCACGGCGGGCGCAGCGCAGCAGCCAGTCGCCGAGTCGCCGGTCGCCTGAGGCGCGGGCCATGCCGATGGCTCCGACGCAGAGCACGGCGGCCGCGGTCGCATTGGCATCAAGCTGCCGGGGCCTGGGCCGGCCACGCCCAAGCTCGGCAATCAACCCGTAGACCGCATTGGCGTAGGCGAGGCGCGCGGGCAGCGGCCCACGTCCGACATCGCCCGGCAAAGCAGCCAATGTGCAGCCAACGGACACCTCGCCGATGTGGTCCTTGTGCAGGTAGTCGTTGAGCACCCGGGCAGCCTCGCGACCGAGCGCCCGAGGATCCTCGCCAGTCCGCGCACGCAGCAGGCGCAGCAGGCCGTCGCTGGTGCGCAAAACCTCCGCGAACAGCTCGTCCTTCGAACCGAAGTGGGCATAGAAGGCACCGCGCGTCAGCCCGGCGGCAAGCATGACGTCGTCGATGGTGGTCGCCTCGAAGCCACGCAAGCGGAAGAGGCGGGCGGCATGATCGAGTATTTCCTGGCGGGTCCGGGCCTTGCGGTTGGGGTTGATCGGCACGGTCGTTCTCCCGCTTATGATATCCAACATATCATATGCTTAGTATCATACGATGAATGGATGGAGAAGCTGATGGACGTCGAACTGCTGCGGCTTCCCTACTCGGCATAAAGCGAAATGTGCGCTGGGTGCTCGACCTGAAGCAGCTGCCGGCTCGACGGCGATTGTGGCCATGATCGTCGAGCTGTCGAGTTCGACCATAAACAAGCTTCAGCCGATGCCGGCCAGCGCCGCGAAGTGCATCACGTCGATTCAGGCCCATCCTGGCGCGCTCTGGGTGCGGACGATCTACGCCCGCCATCATTCGGGTCAGACGGTCGACTGAGCGGCGCTGGTGGCCGCATCGCGTTCGGCGAGGTTGAAGACCTCAACGAAAGCGGAGGGCGGCTGGGCGCCCGACACGGCATACTTTCGATTGACGATGAAGCAGGGGACCCCGTTGATGCCAAGGCGGCGGGCGTAGACGTCGGAGGCGACGACCTCCTGGCGGCCGTCGTCGCTCAGCAGGAAGTTCCGCGCCTCGGTCTCATCAAGGCCGACGCGCACCGCGCAGGCAACTAACGTGTCGAGATCGCCGATATCGAGCCCTTCCTCGAAGTAGGCCTTGAAGAGTTCGGCCACGATCTCGTCCTGCACTTCGTTCTTGGCACTCCAGTGAACGAGCCGGTGGGACAGTACGGTATTGGGCGTACGCTTGATGCGGGAGAATTGGAACTCGATCCCCGCCTCGCGGCCACTCTCGGAAATCGCCTGGTAGATTTGACGCGGACGGTCACCGCCGCCGAACTTGGCCCGTACATAGTCGTCGCGTGTCATGCCATCTGCGGGCATGTCGGGGTTGAGCTGGAACGGCCGCCACGAGATCGCCACGTCATTGCGACCACTGAGCACCAGGGCGCGCTCGAAGCGGCGCTTGCCGATGTAACACCAGGGACAGATGGTATCCGAGACGATGTCGACGTAAATCATGACGGTGTTTCCCGCATCCTGGTCCGCATCGTACGCTTTTCGCGCCAATGCAGAAAGAGACCGGCACCGGCCGCGATCGCCAGGGCAATCGATGTGATCCAGGCCGCGCTCGGCCAACCACCCGAGGCGACCAGCGCGCCGGTGATCGGCGGACCAATCAGGCCGCCGATGTTGGAGCCCTGCATCAGCAGGCCGGTCGCGGCGCCACCCAGGTGTGGGTGAGGGGCATGGAGCGGAATCGCCGTGAACAACGCCCCGGGAACCACGCCGATCACCGCGGAGTAGACGCCCGCCAGGATCAGGCGCAGCAGGTCGGGCACGCCATCGACAAAGATGCCGGCTGCGCAGAATGACATCGCGAACGCGGCCCCGACAATCACGACGACACGCGGCACGCCACGATGCAGCAGCCATCCGGCAGACAGATTGCCGCCGACGTTCGCCATGACGACGAGCGCGGTCACGATGGCCGCCGTAGACGTCGAAAACCCCAGGCGTTCGACCTGCAGCGTCGGCAGAAACCCGACGACGGCAAACCAGCAGCAGGAGTAGGCGCCAAAGCAGAGAGCAATTGCCAGCGGTCCGCCCGAGCCCGCTACCTCGGTCATTTCGGCGAACACCGACCGTTGGCTCGGCGGCTGGCGATTGAGCTCGCGCCGGGGCAGGGCGCCGACAAGGAGCGCAACAATCATGAGCGCGGAGGCACCCGCCGCAACCAGCCAAACGGCACGCCACGACGTCCCCGGCAGGATGATGGCGGCCAACAGCATCATTGTCCCTGCGCCTGCGGGCATGTAGGTCGTCCATACCGCCATGGCGAGCCGTTGGTCCGTCGTACCCGCGATCCTCAGCAGCAAGCTGGGGACCGCCACCGTTACGGAAACGAACCCCAACCCCTCGACCACGCGGCCGACCAGCAGGGCATCGACACTGACGGCGAAGGCGCCGAGCAGGCTTGCCGCAAAACAGAGGCCTGTCCCCAGCAGGATCAGGCGAAGGTGTCCGACGCGGTCGGCCGTCAGGGCAATCGCCATGCCACCCAGGGCAGTGATCAGGTTGACGCCCGACAGCAGCCAGCCCGCCTGGCTCAAGGTAGCGCCGAGGTCATCGCGGATCGACGGAATGGACGGCGGAACCTTGCCAACATGGAACGCGGCAACGATCCCGGCTGCGACCAGCAGGCCGACCAGCGCCCATGGCGTGCGTGACGTCCGGCTCAGCGCTGCCCCCGCGCCGTCAACGCGCCGCCGATGGATGATCCCGGCGTGCCATCCAGGAAGATGACCGCGATCGCCACCTTCTGGGGCGTGCTCCTGCCGCCCATCGCGTCGCGTGGCAGCATGCGCTCGTTTCGCTCGGGGCCCACGCCCATGTTTCCCCCAACTGCGGCTCTCGCCTATAAGGCGGGCATGAAACAAGGGAGCCGCGGCGATGTCCAAGCTATTCGACCTTAGCGGCAAGGTGGCACTCATCACCGGCGCATCGTCAGGCCTGGGCGTGCATTTCGCTCACTGCCTCGGTGCGGCCGGTGCGTCGATCGTCTTGGCCGCGCGTCGCGCAGATCGGCTTGCGTCCTTGCAGGCGGAATTGACACGCAAGGGCGTGACGGCGCGCGCCGTCGATCTCGACGTGCAGTCGGGGAAGTCGATTGCCGCTGCGCTCGACGCGGCGGGCCGACTTGACGTTGTGATCAACAACGCCGGCATTTCCATCGTCAAGCCCGCGCTCGACATGCCGGAGGACGACTGGGATGCCGTCGTCAACACCAACCTGCGGGGCGCCTGGCTGGTGGCACAAGGAGCTGCCAGGCGCTGGGTTGCCGACAAGCGGCCCGGCAGCATCGTAAACATCGCCTCGATCCTCGGGCTGCGCACCATCGGTCAGGTGGCACCTTACAATGCTTCGAAGGCCGGTCTCATCCACCTCACGCGTGCACTGGCGATGGAGTGGGCGCGGCATGACATCCGGGTGAACGCGATCTGCCCCGGCTACATCGAGACCGAAATGAACGGCCCATTCTGGAAGACGCCGGGTGGCCAGCGCCTGATCGACCGCATCCCGCAACGACGCATCGGCCGGCCCGAACATCTCGACGGTGCGCTGCTTTTGCTCGCGTCCGAAGCCGGCGCCTTCATGACCGGCAGCGTGATCACCGTCGATGGCGGCCACACGGTCAGCTCTCTCTAGAGGGTGACCGGACCGTAGCTTGGGGCCTTACCCCACACGAAAAGTTCATAGCCTGTCCTCAAGCCGAGCTTGAAGTAGGGATCCGCCTCGACGAGGCCCACAGCTTCGGCCCGGTCAGCGACTTCGAGTACCCATAGGCCGCCGCAGAACCACTGATCTGGCGACGGTCGCAGCCCGCCGCCGATCTTGATCCTGTCAGCGTGGGCGGCGAGGTAATCGAAGTGCTCCTGACTGTGCTTCTTGCGAACCCAATCTGCGGCCGGATTGTCACGGAATATCGCAACCCAGCGGGCCATGACGTCACCAGCCGTTGATGCGGTCGTAGATGTCGACCACCGACTTGCCGCCGTCGAGTTCGCTGTCGACCACGTAGTAGCGGTCGTAGGCCGCCGCCGTGATGCAGGCATGGTTGGGCAGGATGCGTACTCGCGCGCCAACCGGCAGGTCGCCGTAGGGCAGGGGCCTGTCCGCACCGACGAACCCGTGTTCCTGTGAGCAGTCGACAACGGCAATGCCATCCATCGCCGCGCCGGCGATCGTGCCGAAGCCGACCTTTGGCTGAAATTCCTGGGCACTGATGTCCTTCGACAGCGCCAGCGCGCCGGCATCGACCAGGAGCTGGTTGCGGTGCGGATAGTGGCCGATTACCGAGGCCAGCACGGAGAGAGCCAGATCGCCGGCGCCGCAGGAGCCGATGCAGGCCTGATCGAGGTCGTTGAAGACATAGACGCCCGGCCGCATCTCGGTGATGCCGGCGAAATCAAGGGAATGCATGGCAGTGGGGGTCGAGCCAGCCGACACGATCGGACAAGGGATGCCGGCCGCCCTCAGTGCTTCGGCCGCGCCCACGACGGCCCGCCGCTCCTGGTCGGCGACGGTCGCAATGCCTTCGAGCGTATTCTGATGATAGGAGTGGCCGGCGTGGGTCATGACACCCGCCAGTTCGATACCCGGTGCGGCGTGCAGGACGCCGGCAATGTCGAGCAGACCGGGCAGTTCAGGGAAGGGCAGCCCGGCCCGGCCGGCGCCGCTGTCGATCTCGATGAAGACCGAGAACGTGTCGCCCGACGAGGCAGCCGCAACCAGAGCGTTCGCGACAATGAGATTGTCCGTCACGACGCGCAGGTTGACGCCCTGGCGGCGCAGTTCCGTGATGACCGGCAGCTTCGCCGGCACGATGCCCACGCCATAAAGGATGTCCTTGAAGCCGCCGGCGGCAAAGTAGCGGGCCTCCGCCAGGGTCGAGACCGTGATGCGGCCATCATGGCCTTCGACGGCCATGCGGCCGACCTGAATGGATTTCGCGGTCTTGAGATGGGGACGTAACACCACCCCAGCCTCACGAAGACGGTCACTCATTCGCTTGAGGTTGCGCCGGAGGATGGCCCGGTCGAGAATGAGCGAGGGCGTCGGGATGTCGTCGATGGTCTGGACGGCCATGAATGCGTTTCCTTCCGTCCGCATTGTTTCTGCCAAGGTGCCAACGGTCAATTGACGCATGCCGATAGAAAATGAACGCAAGTTTGTCCTCAACGACGACGGCAACGTAGAACCGCGACTGGCAAAGGCGCCCGACGTGACGTCGTCGTTTTTGCGGCAAGCCTATCTGGATGCCCCGGGCCTTCGCATCCGCTCGGTACAAATCGGCCGCCAGCTCAAGCATATCTTCACCTACAAGCGAGAGATCGCAGGGCAGGTGGTCGAGATCGAGACGGAGATCGCCGCCGCGGATTTCGAGAGTTTGTGGACGCAGCGCCGCGAGTCGCTGCAGAAGGCCCGCTATTCCTGGCCGGACGGCCGCTTTCACTGGGACGTCGACTTCTTCAAGACCGACGACGGCCGGACATACTTTGCCATGGCCGAGGTCGAAATGCCGGAGAATGACACCACGCCGCCGCCACTGGCGGCCCGGCTGGCGCCCCACTTTCTGGCCGAGGCGCCACACCGCGATCCGCGCTTCACGTCCAAGCGACTGTCGGATCCTGTCTTTGCAGAAGCGTTGCTGGCCGGCATTCGTGCCAAAGGCAGGGTCGAATGAAGATCGCGCGCATCGACAGCCACTCGATCAAGGTGCCCTTTACTTTCGGCGGCGAGCCGACGGGCTATGGCGGCCGCAACTGGACGACCAACAATATCCTGCTCGTGCGAGTCGAGACCGACACCGGTCTGGTCGGCTGGGGCGAGGCATTCTGCTACGGCTGTACGGATGCCGTTCGCGCGGCGCTCGATCACATGATCGCGCCCATCGCCATCGGCCGCGACGCCGGTGACATTGCCCGCCTGTCGCGCGATTTGCAGCAGATGCTGCATCTCTTCGGTCGCTACGGCATCACGACCTTCGCCCTGTCAGGCCTCGATATCGCGCTGTGGGACATCGCCGGAAAGGCGGCGAACCTGCCGCTGCACCGGCTGCTGGGCGGCGCAGGCCGCGACAGCCTGCCGGCCTATGCCAGCCTTCTGAAGTACCGCGACCCCGAACGTGTGGCCGCGCGGGTCAAGCAGGCGCTCGAACAGGGTTATCGTCACATCAAGCTGCACGAGACGGCAGAAGCCGAGGTGAAGGCGGCCCGGCAGGCGGCTGGCGATGGCGTGGCGATCATGGTCGACACGAATTGCCCGTGGACACCCGAAGAGGCGCGCCACATGACCCTGAAATTGCGGCCGTACGATCTGCACTGGCTGGAAGAGCCGATCTTTCCGCCCGAAGATTTTGCCGCGATCGCGAAGCTGCGCGCCGGAACGGGCGTTGCCATGGCGGCAGGCGAGAACAACTGCACCTCGTTTCAGTTTCGCGAGATGTTCGCCGCCGGCGCGGTCGATTATGCCCAACCCAGCGTCACCAAGGTCGGAGGCGTCACGGAATTCCAGAAGGTGGCCGTGCTGGCCGACAGCGCCGGCGTTACGCTGATGCCGCATTCGCCGTACTTCGGGCCGGGCTTCCTCGCGACCCTGCAGCTGATGGCGGCGCGTGGCGAACCGGGCGGGATGATCGAGCGCTATCACATGGATCTGGAAGCGAGCCTCTACGGCGAGCTGGTAACCCCGGTGCAGGGACGCTTCGTCCTGCCGACCGGACCGGGCCTCGGACGCGACCCCGATCCCGATGTGATCAAGACCTACGGAGCCTGATCCGCGCCGCCAGGACCAGCCGCCATGGATCGGGAAGCCAGCCCAGAGGGCGATCCATCGGCATCGGGCCGCCCTCGACGATGTCACGCGCGGCTCGGGCGGATTTCATCGCTGCGGTCGCAGGCGGCATCGAAGTACGCGTCGTTCCAGACGCCATCCAGACATTGATCGTGTGGATGCCGTCTACTGCCGGCATCCACACAACGGCTTGCGCAGCGCTGGGGGTATGCGCCCTCTAGTCTACACGGGCACCGGACTTCTTGATGATCGGTGCCTTGCGCTCTTCCTCGGCATCGCGAAACGCCAGGGTTTCCGCCGGTGTTTGCCACCATGGAGTGGCGCCGAGATCGAGGAACTTCGCCTTCAGGTCCTCGCTCTCCAGAGCCGTCTTCGACAATTCCGAGAGGCGCGACACCACGTTCGCCGGCAGGTTTGCCGGGCCCGTCAGCGTGGTCCAGGACACGATATCGAAGCCAACCAGCGTTTCGGAGATCGACGGCACATCGGGTGCCACCGGGGTCCGCTTGGCCGACGTGACCGCGATCGGCCGCACCTTGCCGGCCCGAACCTGCGCCAGCGCCCCCGGAATGTTGTCGAAGATCATGCTGACCTGGCCTGCGAGCACGTCCTGCATGGCCGGTGCGCCACCGCGGTAGGGAACATGCAGCATGTCGACTTCGGCCATGATCTTGAATAGCTCGCCGGCCAGATGGAGGGTGGTTCCCGAGCCGGCCGAGGCAAAGGAGTACTTGCCCGGATTCTTCTTCAGGAGCGCGATGAGTTCCGGTACGTCCTTGACCGGGATGTCGAGATTGACCACCAGCATGTTGGGCAGCGACCACATCGTGGTCACGAACGTGAAGTCCGTCCGCGCATTGAACGGCAGCTTGGCATAGAGAGTGGGGGCGATGGCGTGGCTGGCGATGCCGCCCAGTCCCAGCGTGTACCCATCCGAATCCGACTTCGCCAGGGCGTCCATCCCGACGTTGCCGCCTGAGCCACCCTTGTTCTCGACGATCCATTGTTGGCCGGAAAGTTCTGCCATCTTCGCGCAGAAAATTCGGGAAAGCGTGTCGGTCGCGCCACCCGCGGGGAAGGGGTTGATGTAACGCACGGGCTTGTTTGGATAGGTGCCCTGTGCCCGGACGATCGCGGGCGTGGCGAGGGTCCCAGCCAAGCCGGCAACCACCGCCCGACGTCCGATGGCCTGATTCATGAATTTCATCCCTGTCCTCCAGTTTTTCATTTGCTGTGAGTAAAGTATTGCATTCGCTGTGCAATTGCCGAAACAGTAGAGCGCTTTTCGCCCTCCCGTGCGACATTACGCCATTAATTGGCCACCTAAATCAAAGATGCTACCTGTTCGGAGCTATTGAATTTGAGCCCGGCAAGATAATATCACTCATGCTGCAGATTTAGCGACATGGTTTCGAGGGACTAAGGGACACCGTGCCTTGCATCGAGGACATTGCATGACGACCTGGAGGCGCCTCTTTGCGCCCGCTTTGTTCGCTGTTTTCGTCGCGATCGGCACGACCGGTTCGTGGAGCGAAGCGCTTGGCCAGGCAAAGCGCAAGGATGAAAAGCCCGCCGTCGAGCCGCTTGTTCAGCAGTATGTCGAGGTCTGCCAAGGCTTCACCGGCGCCCCCGCCCCGGAGAAGGTGACGGCCTGCACGGAGGCCATCCAGTCAGGAAAGTTGACCGGCGGGGAGCTTGCGCTGGTCTATCTCAATCGTGGCCTTTCCGAGAACGGCAAGGGAAGCGAGGTTCGGGCCAAGGCCGACTACAAGTCCGCAATCCGCATCATGACCGAAGCGATCAACGGGTCGCCGACGAACGCCTTTCTCTACATCCAGCGTGGCTCGATCTACCAGAGCATCGGCGAGGCCGACCGGGCGATCCTCGACTATAGCGACGCCATCCGACTCGCGCCGAACCAAACGTATCCGCTCATCAATCGAGCGATCGTCCTCTACTCGCGAAAGGACAACAACGAAGGCGCCATCGCCGATCTTAACGCTGCCCTGCGCATCAACGCCAAGGAGATCAGCGCCTGGGTCAATCGCGGCATCGTGTACCGAAAAAAAGGCGATTTCGCGCGGGCGCTTCCCGACTTCGACGAAGCCATCAAGCTGCTGCCACCGAAAATCGACCCGGTGCAGACGAAGCTCACGTCGGACGCTGCCTCCAGCCCGACCGGCAAGGCCACTGCGGCGACCAACCAGATTGCCTTGCTCGCGGCATTCGCCCGCCAGCAGCGCGGCATGGCGCTGTATGACCTCGACCAGTACGACAAGGCAATCGCCGACTTCACCGAGTCAATTCGACTTAACCCAGCCAACGCTGCGCCCTGGGTCAGCCGCGGCTGGGCATATCTGCGCAAGGACGACTTCAAGAAGGCGATCAGCGACTTCACCGACGCGATTCGCGCCGCGCCCGGAATGGCGTCGGCCTATATGCAACGCGGCATCGCCTATCATCGAAGCGGGGACTCCGATAACGCCATCGCCGATTACACGGAGGCACATGCACTCGTTCCACAGGATCCGTTGCCGCTCGTTAATCGTGGAATCGTCTACTACACCAAGAAGGGCAAATTTGACGACGCGATCGCCGATTTCGACCGGGCACTACAGCTCAATCCCAAGGAAATCAGCGCCCTTATCAATCGCGGCGTGACCTATCGGCAGAAAAACGACCCCGACCGCGCTCTTCGCGATTTCAACGTGGCGCTCAAACTGGGCATGAACACGGCGGAGATCCTGAAGGAACTTAAGCAAGCCGACGGCAAGAGAAATCCGAAGGTTGCTGAGATTGCCGACCAGGTGTCGCAGGCCCTCTACCAGCGCGGCATGGCCTATATCGACAAGCTGGAATACGACCTGGCGATCGCGGACTTCGACAATGCCGCTCAATTGACGCCCGATGATCCGCGGCCGCTGCTCGGCCGCGGCGCCGCACATCTTCGCCAGGACGAGCCAGAGAAGGCGATGGCCGATCTCAATGAGGCCATCAAGCGTGCCCCGAACCAGGCATATGTCTACTTCGAGCGAGGCACCGCCTTCCATCGCGTCGAGGACTACAAACGAGCCCGTGCCGACTACGACCAGGCGATCAAGCTGGATTCCAAGGAGCCTCTGACCTACATCAACCGCGGGATGGCTTCGACATTCCTGGGCGAGATCGATACGGCGATTGACGATTTCAATACTGCCCTCGAGTATGCCCCCGACAACGTCAGTGCCTTCATTCAACGCAGTTATGCTTACGCGCTGAAGAAAGACTTCCCAAAGGCGATCGCCGACATACGTGAAGCGCTGAAGCTGACGCCGGAAAATGCAACGGCCTATTACTATCTGGCGCTGATCAATATGCTTCGTGGCGACCAAGACGCCGCGCTCCGGGAATTCGAAAAGGCGGAGCGCATCGACCCCACCAACGCTCGAATCTTTGCCAGCCGGGCGATGCTATACAGCCAACTTGGAGATTTGGAAGCCGAGATCGATGATCTAGGCAAAGATATCAAACTGCGGCCTAGAAATCCGTCCTCGTATGTCTCCCGCGGCACAGCCTTCTTCAACAAGGGTGACTATGCGCGGGCAGTCGCGGACTTTAGCGAAGCACTCAGCCTCGCCCCGATGTCGCTTGAGCCCCTCAAAAATCGCTGCCTCGCGGGTGCGATCGTTGGTCAGGACATGGCCCAGGCACGTGCCGATTGTGACGCTGCCCTGCGTTTGGCTCCTGGCGACCCGTTCGTATTCACCAACCGTGGGTTCGTTGAGCTGAAGCAGGGG
>RGPT01000080.1 GCA_010032545.1 Alphaproteobacteria bacterium | reverse complement strand
TGAACGGGTTGTGGTAGGGCAGCGAGATCACGCCGGTGGCGAGCTTGATGCGCTTGGTGTGCTCGCCGGCCGCGGCCAGGAACATCTCGGGCGAGGCGATCATCTCCCAGCCCGACGAATGATGCTCGCCGCACCAGAACTCGTCGTAACCCAGCTCGTCGAGATGTTTTACGAAGGCGATGTCGCGCCGGAACTGCAGCATCGGGTTTTCGCCGATGGGATGATGAGGGGCGAGGAATGCGCCAAACCCGAGTCGCGCCATGAGAGAGCCTCCGCGAAAAAACCAGCCTTTTGCGTAACATGGCGGGGCGGTCGGGTCGATGCGCCGATGGCATTTCGCCAGCCGAGATTGTATCGCTGGCGGCGGGAAAGGGGCTCCGGCATGACGCTGCGTATCATCGGCAAGGCAAGCTCGATCAACGTCCGCAAGGTGCTGTGGGCCTGCGAGGAACTGGACCTGGCCTGCGAGCGAAGCGACGACGGTCCCGAGCGCGCCCACAACCCCAACGGGCTGGTGCCTGTGATCGTCGATGGCGATTTCGTCCTGTGGGAATCCAACACCATCCTGCGCTACCTGGCCGGCCGCCAGGGCGCATCCGCGCTGCTGCCGTCCGAGCCGCGGGCCCGGGCCGAGGTCGAGAAATGGATCGACTGGCAGGCGACGGAATTCAATTCGGCGTGGCGCTATGCCTTCATGGCGCTGGTGCGCAAGAACCCGGCGTTCGACGACGCCCGCCAGATCGAGGCATCGCTGCGGGACTGGACACGCATGCTCGGCATCCTCAACGCCCGGCTCACGGAGACGAAGGCCTACGTCGCCGGTCCTTCCTTTACGCTAGCCGACATCCCGATCGGCCTGTCGGTCAACCGCTGGTTCCTGACCCCGATGCAGCGCCCGTCATTTCCCGCCGTAGATGCTTACTACGAGTGTCTGAGCGAACGGCCAGCGTTCATGAAGCACGGCCGCAACGGCATCGACTGATTCTCCCAACCCGTCGTCCTTCGACTGCGCCGCTCTTCGAGCGGCTCCGCTCAGGACGACGGATACGATATCGCTACTCCCGCACCGGCTGTCCTTCGAGCACCATCGCCGCATCCGCGGGGAGGCGCACGCCGTCGTCGAGGCGCAGGCAGCCGGCGTTGAGGCCATCGCCCGGGGCTTTCTCGACCGGGGCGATGAAGAGCGCCGTCACTTTCAGGTCGCCGACGGCCAGGCGAGCTTCGCTCAGCCAGCGCGTGGCGCGGATCGAGGCGCCGGCCTTGTCGAGCCGGACCCAGCCGCATAGCACCGTGCGCTCGCCCGAAGAGTCGATGCGGATGAAGGCTTTGTCGTCGCCCTTGAACGAACCGGCGTTGTTGTTGACCCGCCATTCGAACGGCACGGCGCGATAGAGCTTGGCCTCCTCGGCGGAGATATCGGTCGTGCCGATATAGTCCGCCTTGGCGAGCGACGGATCGCGAATCCATCCCTGGGAGGCGGCGAAGCCGAAGGCGATCAGTCCCGCGCCCAGCAGCAGGATGACCCAGCGCGGGATGCCGCTGATGCTCACGTCCTCTTCCTCACGCCAGGATTGTCGTCAGCCCGCCGTCGACCACCAGCGTATGGCCGGTGATGTAGGCGCCGGCGTCGGAGGCGAGCAGCAGCAGCGTGCCGCGCAGGTCCTCCGGCTTGCCCCAGCGCTGCGCGGCCGTGCGCTGTTCCAGCATGGCGTTGAAGGCCTTGTTCTTCTGCAGCGGCACGTTGAATTCGGTGCGGATGTAGCCCGGCGCGATGGCATTTGCGGTGACGTGCGGGCCGTATTCGGCGGCGAGGTTCTTGGTGAGCCCGACCAGGCCGTGCTTGGCCGAGACATAGCCCGCCACCGAGGCGCGGCCGAGGATGGCCATCACCGAGGAGATGTTGACGATGCGGCCGTACTCGCGCGCCAGCATGTGGCGGCCGACCTCGCGCGCCAGCACGAACTGGCCGATCAGGTCGGTCTCGATCACTTTGCGGAAATCCGCCGTCGCCGTGTCGACGATGTCCTGGCGGTGGATGACGCCGGCATTGTTCACCAGCACGTCGATGCGGCGATGCTTGCGGATGATCGCACGCACCTGGGTGCGCACGGCGTCCTCGTCGGTGATGTCGAGCGGTACGACATGGGCCTTGCCGCCCTTCTTTGCGATCGCCCGGGCCGTGCCCTCGAGTTCTTTCACGGTGCGGCCGGCACAGAGCACGGTGGCGCCGGCACCGGCGAGCGTGAGGGCCATGTCGCGGCCGAGGCCACGTGAGGCCCCAGTCAGCAACACGACGCGCTTGTTCATCGAAAACAGATCGGTCATGTCCTCGCCCGCTTTGATTTGCGGGGCGATCCTAGCCTATGAAGGGCCCTGCGAGATATCGGGGAGAAGCGACATGGCGAAATCGAACAAGGTGGCGATCGTGACGGGCTCGGCCACCGGGCTGGGCGCCTCCTGCGCCCTCGACCTGGCGGCGCGCGGCTGGAACGTCGTGATCAACTACACCAAGAGCAAGAAGGAAGCGGACGAGACCTATGCCGCTGTAAAGGCCAAGGGTGTCGAGGCCATCCTCGTGCAGGCCGACATGGGCCAGGACGCCGACTGCCGCCGGCTGGCCGAAGAGACCATGAAGAAGTGGGGCCGCATCGACGGGCTGATCAACAATGCCGGCACGACCAAGTTCCAGAACCAGGGCGATCTCGACGGCGTGACGCCGGAAGACTTCGACCGCATCCTGCGCGTCAACGTCACCGGCCCCTACATGATGAGCCGCGCCGTCTATCCGGCCATGAAGAAGCAGTGGGAGGACAAGCAGGATCGCGGCTCGATCGTGAACATCTCCTCGATCGCGGGCGTCATGGGCGTCGGCAGCTCGATCCCCTATGCCTGCTCCAAGGGCGCCCTCAACACGCTCACGCTCACCCTGGCGCGCTGGTTCTCGCCGGCGGTGCGGGTCAACACGGTGTGCCCGGGCTTCATCCAGACGCGCTGGCTGCTGGGCGGCATGGGCGAAGAGAACTACAACAAGATGAAGACGGGCCAGGAACAGAACACGCCGCTGCGCCAGGCCGGCACGCCCGAGCAGATGGCCGAGGCGGTGCTGTTCTTCCTCGCCAGCGCGTCGAACATCACCGGCGAATTCCTGATCGTCGACGCCGGCATGCACCTCGCCTCCCTGCCGATGAAGGCGCGGTAGACCTCAATCCACCTCCCCCGAGACGGGGGAGGAGATGAGGAAGACGAGGCGATGAATTGGATTGTCGCCTCTTGAGCCGCTGCGGCAAACGCAGCAGCACTCTGGACGTGGCGGGTAGCGAGCAGTTCCGCCAGGTCCTCGTCGCCGTCGATGACGGCGGCGAGCACGCCGGCGTGCTCCTTCCAGTCCGGCAGGGCGCGCGGCGGCTGTTGAGGATGAAGGCGAGGCTGGTGCGTACGCGCCAGTTCACCCATGTATTCGGCGCCGCTACCGCCTATCACCGTCAAGCCGCCACCACGATCCAGCACGCCTGCGACCGCCTTCAGGCGGATCGCGCTGCCGGGATTCTTGCGATGGGCAAAGGTGGGCTTATGGCCGACTTCCACCGTCGTCTTGCCGTCGTCTATACCTGCGAGGGTGCTGCGAACTGAACGTGCGGACTCAGCTGGCGGCGATACAAATTTGCAGCTTCAATCAAATCAGGCTATTCCCTGATCGCTGTATTGCGGGCCTCCATCGACGTCGCGACGAACATCGGCGCAAGTCAGAGCACCTCCACGGTGGCGAACATGAAGTACGAGTTCGTTCTGCGGCGAGGGGCGTAGGTTGGCGTCCGTCGGTGTCTGCGAAGCGCCGGCGCGCTCGACGATGGCCGAGTTGGCGGAAGCCGTACAGTTTCCCCGCGGAGAGGCTGGGACGTTGCACCGAGCGGAGGACGCCCGATGGAAGATGTGGATAGTTTCGTGGCCGGGATGGTCTTCGGTCCGCTCCTCGTCGGATTGGGGATGGCGATCGGATGGAAAATCTGGTTCCACTACGGAAAGAGGTAGGGATGCGGGCTTTTCTCCTTGGCATGGCGGGCGGCGTGACGGGCACGCTGCTCAGCCTCGTGGTTGCGAATACCTTCCATGAATGGGAGCGTCGACGGACAGCCGAGCGCATCCTCGCCGGCCAGAACCCGAATTTGCTGCACCGCGTCAAGTTGTTGGTCTTGCTCGTCGTAATCTTGATTGCGGGATATGCCGCTTATCGCTGGGCCGCCTGATCTCCGAAACGTGAGTGTCGTTTAGTAGGGTCTTGAAGGTTCTGTCGATTCAACCCGGCTTTCTTGTCTTGGTATAAAGGCGGTCAGAGATGTCTCGCGGGCGCTTTGGTCAAGAAGCGCTATTGCGGCAGCTCGTGACCCCGGCCGATGTTGCGGACGATCTCCCGAAGGTGCGGCTTGGCCTCGATCAGGGCCCGGCGGTAGGCGGCGAGCCCGCGCAGCATCGCACCATCGCGCTTGAGCAGCTCGTCGGCGAACTCGACCATGCGGGTGTTGGGCCAACCGTGCTTGCGCATGCCGAGCAGCTTCAGGAAGGCGGCTTCCTCCTGCCCGGGTGCGTGCTGGGCCATCAGGATGGCGGCCGCCGCCGTCGAGCGCGAGATGCCGGCATGGCAATGGACCAGCACATGGCCCTGCGGGTTGGCGTGCACCCGTTCGCCGAATTCGAGCACCTTCACGATGTGCGCCGGCGTGCAGGCCTCGTAGCCGGGGTATTCGGCTACAACATCATCGAAACGGATCAACTCGTGGTCGATCTCGAAGAAGTCGTCGAGGGCGGCCGGACGCGGCTCGTGGGTGTCGATGATCGACAGCACGTGGCTGACGCCGGTCGAAGTGTGTTGCGGCAGTTCGGGGATGCCGCAGACGGTGACTTTGTGGGTGAGGAGGGGCATGCGCGCAGTCTACAGCAAGCCGCGGGCCATGTGCAGGCCGAGCGCCAGCATGCCGTAGAGGAAGATCTTGCGGAAGGTTTCGGGCGAGGCGGCATGGCGCACCTTCTGGCCGATCCAGACTCCGGCAAAGGTGGGCACGATGGCCGCCACGCCCCCGATCGTGTTGGCGGTATCGAAGATGTTCTGCTGGACGAGCGCGAGCGCAAGCGCGCTGATGATGAACAGGAACAGGATGCCGAGACCCTGGATCAGTTCGTTCTTCGAAATCTGCAGCGACTGCATGTAGGGCAGGAAGGGCACGGCGGCCATGCCTGTGACGCCCGCGACCGCACCGCTCGCCAGGCCGATCAGCGGGTTGATCCACGGCTCGCCAGCGCGCGGCATGACCGGACGCCAGGCAAACAGGGCGATCAGGGCGTAGAGAACCAGAACCGCGCCTAGCCATCCGGCGGTGCTCGGCGCGCCGAGCTTGCCGACAGTGACAGCGACGGCGATTACGCCGATCACCGCGGCCGCGGCCATGGTCCCGAAGCGGCGCAGCAATGTCAGGAAATGGCCGCCGTAAAAGGCCTGGAATACGTTGGTCGCCAGCGTCGGGATGGTCATGATCGCAAGCGCATCGCCCAGCGGTAGTGCCAGCGTCATCAGGCCTATCGCGATCGGCGGCAGGCCGATCCCGATCGCCCCCTTGGCGATGCCGGCGACGATGAAGGCGCCGGCAACGACCAGCATCTGGATTTCGGTCAACTCAGCACACCCTTTGCCAGTCGATCGAAGGCCTCCCAGAACAGCGCCCGAAGGTCGTCGGTTTCCATCATGATCTCGTGCCGCGCCCTGGCGATGGTGAAATGCTCGGCATGACGCATGCGTGCGACGATGGGGCCGTGGTTCGAGGGATCGATCAGGCGATCCTCGCCAGCCGTAATCAGGAGCAACGGCAGGTCGATCCGTTCCAGGTATCCGGGCGCCAGAGCGGCGGTCATCGAGCGGGCGGCCTGCCGCGACCATCCGATGGTTGGTCCACCCAGCGTGAGGCGGGGGTCTGCGGCAAACCACTCTTCGGTAAATCGGTAGCGTCGTTCGTCGTGTGTGACGAAGTTCGAGGCGAACTCCCGGGCGAGCAGGATGAACGGTCCCGTGCCGAAAATGTAGCGATCCTCGACCGCCGGTACTTCGGGCATCAGCATCAGGACCGAGCGCAGCATGGCTTCGCGGCGAAGGGCGGTCATCGGTGACACGAAGATCCCGGCCGACAGCGGGCCCGATCCGTTCTCCGCAAGGTGCCGCAGAAGGATATGGGCTCCCATCGAATGGCAAAGCGCCAAAACCGGCCGGGGCGCTTCCGGCGCCACGACCTTTTCCAGGAACAGAGCCAGGTCGGCCATGTAGGTGGTGAAATTGTCGATATGGCCCTTGCCGCGGTCGGCCAGCGGCCGGTCGGACAGGCCCTGGCCGCGCCAGTCCATCGCATAGACGGCGAAGCCGCGATCGAGCAGTTCGCCCATGATCTCGGTCGCGTACTTCTCGACGAACTCGCCGCGGCCGGTCAAAACCACGGCGGTGCCGCGCGGTGTTCCCGGGGCGTTCCAGACGGCATAGCGCAGGCGCGCGCCGGCTCCGGCAAGGAAACCGTAGCGGTCGGCCACCCGGTAGCGGGCGGCGAGGTCGGCCGGCACCGATACCGGGGCGGCTTCTGGGTCGTGGTCAGTCATGGGCTGAGGCGTTGTGGCGAAGCCCGGCGGCGGTTGCCAGTGGAGATTTGGGCAATTTGGCCATCTTCGCCTGCGGTCCCTTTACCGTTCCGGGAGGCACGGCTATAGATCGCTCCGGTCGCCGCATCGTCTGTGAAGGGTCGCAGACGAGGAAACCGGGCGCAAGGAAGCCTCCAAGAGGTAAGCCGCACTGCGTGGTTATCGGCTCGTCGGTTGAGTCGATCCGGCACGGTCCTTGCGTTGACGGTCATCGTCCGCAGGAGACATGCGACCGCGATCTCGACGACGGTGTACGCAACCGGCGGCTTGTCGGAGCGATCGTTCAAACAATGATCCGCCAGAGTCTTGTTCTTCTCCTCGTCGTCGCAGCTACGATCGTCGGTTGGCGCCTGCTCGACGCCCAGGTCGAGGCAGCGAACGTCGAAGGCCCGCTGCACGGCATCACCTATGCCCCATGGGCCAAGGATCAGGATCCGATCGAAGCCAAGGCGAGCGGTATCTGGAGCTTCCTGCGCACGGCCGTCAGCGACGCGCCGGCACCAGTCATCAAGCCTCGCAAGGAGCAGATCGAGCGCGACTTGGCGATGCTGGGCGGCAAGGTCAAGTATGTACGCACCTACCGCACGACGGACGGCGGCGACATCATGCCGGAGATCGCCGCCAAGAACGGACTGAAGCTGGTGCCGGGCGCGTGGATCTATAGCGCCAACGAGGCAAAGCAGCAGTTCGGCCGCGAGGCGAGCGAGGTCAATGCCGAGGAGACCCGGGCGTTGATCCGCATGGCGAACCAGAACCCGAGCGTGGAGCGGGTGCTGGTCGGCAACGAGAACATCCTTCGCTGGGACGGCCAGAAGGATCTGCGTGATCCCAACGCGACCAGCCCGGCTCAGCTCATCCGCGAGATCCGCAACGTCAAGCGCAACGTCAAGGTGCCGGTCAGCACCTCCGAACCGTGGCATGTGTGGCTGCACTATCCGGAGCTTGCGCGCGAGGTCGATTACCTCGCCGTCCACATTCTGCCCTACTGGGACGAGAAGTCGGACGAGACGCCGCTGGCCTACCTCAAGAGCCGGATCGGCATGCTGAAGCAGGCCTATCCGAACAAGAACATCATCGTGACCGAGGTCGGCTGGCCGTCGAACGGCGCATCGCGCCGCAGTCCCGGCAGCGGGCTCGTCAAGCACGCAACGCCGGCCGAGCAGGCCAAGAACGTTCGCGACATGGTCGCTTGGCTGCGGTCGCAGAACATCGAGCACTTTGTCGTCGAAGCGGTCGACCAGCCCTGGAAGGCCTATGACCTCGAGGGCAAGGCCGGCGGCTATTGGGGCCTGTGGAACGCCGACCGGCAGCAGAAATTCAGCTGGACCGGCACCATCGAGCGGTTCCCGCAGTGGATGGGCTGTGCGGCCTGGTCGCTCGCGGCGGCCCTGCCGCTGATGCTCCTGTTCCTCTGGCGCTGGCGCGATGTCGGCACGGTCGGACAGGTCGTCTTCTGCGGCCTGGCGGCCTTGTCGGCCAGTGCCGTCGTCTACGGCGGCTCCGTGGCGGCCGGCAGCTACATGGTGGTGGCCGAAGTCGTCGGCTGGGGTGTGCTCGCTTTCTTCCTGGTGTTGAGTCTTGGCATGGCATTGATGCAGGCGCTCGAGATGGTCGAGACGATCTGGCGGCGGCGCTGGACGCGCGAGGCGTTGCCGGCAGCCGACATGATCGTGCGCCAGCCGGCCGACCGGATCTGGCCCAAGGTTTCGCTGCATCTGGCGATCTGCAACGAGCCGCCAGCGATGGTGATCCAGACGCTGGAGTCGCTGGCGAGGCTCGACTATCCCGACTACGAAGTTATCGTCATCGACAACAACACCAAGGATCCGGCGGTGTGGCGCCCGGTTCAGGACTACTGCGCCTCGCTCGGCGACCGGTTCCGCTTCTTCCATTTCGATGTGATGAAGGGCTTCAAGGCGGGGGCGCTGAACTACGTGCTCGGCCAGACCGCGGCCGATGCCAAGGTCATCGGCGTCATCGACAGCGACTACGAGGTCCGTCCCGACTGGCTGAAGGCGCTGGTGCCGTATTTCGACGACCGCAAGATCGGCTACGTCCAGGCGCCCCAGGACCATCGCGACTGGACCGGCGACCGCTTCAAGGAAATGCTGAACTGGGAATATGCCGGGTTCTTCGACATCGGCATGTGCCTGCGCAACGAATACGACGCCATCATCCAGCACGGCACCATGACGCTGGTCCGCCGCGATCTGATGGAAGAGATGGGCGGGTGGGCCACCTGGTGCATCACCGAGGACACCGAACTCGGCCTTCGGCTCATGGAGAATGGCTATGGTGCCATGTACAGCCGCGAGCGCTTCGGGAAGGGTCTCACCCCCGATCATTTCGCCGGCTACAAGAAGCAGCGGTTCCGCTGGGCCTATGGCGCGATGCAGATCATGAAGGCCCATGCCGGCAAGATGCTGGGGAGCAGCACCAAGCTCACCTTCTGGCAGAAGTACCACTTCGTATCCGGCTGGGCGCCGTGGTTCGCCGATGCATTGAACCTGATCTTCACCTGGGCGGGGCTGGCCTGGCTGCTGGCGGTCCTGGTTCCACCGCTGTTCGGCATCAAGCCGGTTGGCCTGCCGCCGTCCGAGTTCATCCTGCCCACCATCGGCATCTTTGTCTTCAAGTTGCTCTACTCTTTTGGCCTCTACTTCGATCGCGTGAAGTGCACGTTCCGCCAGAGCGTGGGCGCGTCACTGGCAGGCCTCGCGCTCACCTATACCGTGGGTCGCGCCGTAATCTATGGCCTCGCGACCAGCCGGCTGCCGTTCATGCGCACGCCGAAGATGGACGAGCGTGCCACGCTGGGCATGGCACTGGGCATGGCGCGCGGCGAGGCGGTGTTGGCCGTTCTTCTGTGGGCCGGAGCGGCGATCCTGTGGACGAGCAACGGGGTCGTCGACCCGGAGGCGAGGCTTTGGGCCGTTTTCATGCTCGTGCAGTCGTTGCCTTATGCCGCTGCGGTCTATGTTTCGATGGTCAATGCCCTCGAGCAGATGCGCCACGTACGGGCGGTCTACGAAGCCACCCCGGCGCCACACGTCGGCGGACCGTCCATGCAGCCGGCACAATAGGCGATATGACGCTTTTCCCTGTCGACTCAGCGGCCGTGTCTGCTAGCGTGAAATGATGCCTTCGTTCGAGTCACGTCGCGGTCTCGATTCTCGCGCCGGCACCGCCCTTTTCCTGAAACGCTGGCTGCGCCGGCCCTTCGCGATGGGGGCGGTGATTCCGAGTGGCCGGTTGCTGGCCGAGGCGATGGCGCGCGCCACGATCCAGGCGCTGGACGGGCGGACGGGGCACGTGGTGGAGCTGGGCGCCGGTACAGGCGAGGTCACCAAGGCGCTGCTGGCCGCCGGCATCGCGCCCGCGCGGCTGGTGCTGGTCGAACGCGATCCGGAACTGACCTCCTTCCTGCGTCGCCACTTCGCCGAGCCGAAGATCATCGAGGGCGATGCCGCGCGCCTGCCGCGGCTGCTGGTCGAGAACGGGACCATGCCGATCGCCGCCGTCGTCTCGAGTTTGCCGCTGCTGTCGCTGCCGACGGATATCGTGAACGGAATCGTGCACGGGGTCTTCGACGCGCTGCCACAGGGAGCGGCGCTGGTACAATTCACCTATGGTCCGACACCGCCCGTGCCGCGCGCCCTGCGTGAGCAGCTGCGACTGGTCGGCACCAGCAGCAGGCGCATCTGGCGCAACGTGCCTCCGGCCGTCGTCTGGACCTTCAGAAGGCCGACTTCCGCGTGACACGTTTCCGCTTCGACACGGCGCTGCGAGAGGAGATCGTCGGGCGGCTCGGCCGCTTCGATCGGCGCCAGCAGGAGGACAGCGGCGACCTCAAGCGGGCGGCCGTCGCCGTCGTCGTGGTCGAAGCTGAGACACCGGGAGAGGCTGCGTTCCTGCTGACGAAGCGCACGCCACGGCTTCGCGCCCACGGTGGGCAATGGGCATTGCCCGGAGGGCGGCTCGACCTCGGCGAGACGGTTGAACAGGCAGCCCTGCGCGAGTTGGAAGAAGAACTGGGTGTTGCCGCAGCGTCGGCGGACATCCTGGGCACGCTCGATGACTACCCCACGCGGTCGGGCTATCTCATCGCCCCCGTCGTCGTGTGGATTCCATATGGCGTTGAGGTGACTCCCAACCCGGCGGAAGTAGCGGCGGCCTATCGCATCCGCTGCGCCGAGCTGTTCCGCGAAGGTTCGCCCGAGATCGTGGCGATCGAGGAATCCGATCGACCGATCATCCGCCTGCCGTTGCCGGTTGCCACCGTCAATGCGCCGACGGCGGCCGTGCTCTATCAGTTCCGCGAAGTGGCGCTGGCCGGGCGAGACACGCGCGTCGACCATTTCGAGCAGCCGGTCTTCGCCTGGCGTTGAGCGGTCTTGCTAAGTCGGGGCCCCTGGGGCAGGCCGGCGCTTCAGAATTACGACGGTTTCCTGTTCCATCACCGGCTCGTCGCGCTGGTTGATCGTGACCTGGCGGATGCGGGCGACGCCGCGATCGGCTTTGGACGACGACGGCCGCAGTTCGGTGATGTCGGTGACCACCCGCAGCGTATCGCCCGGCCGAACCGGTCGAGGGAACTGGACTTCGCCGAGACCGGGCGAGCCCAGGCTGCAGGCGCGGAGAATCCCCAGGTCGAGCCACAGGCGCAGCGTCATGCACATGGTGTGGAGGCCCGAGGCGATCAGGCCGCCGTAGGCCCATTTCCTGGCGAATTCGGCGTCGATGTGAAAGGGCTGCGGATCCCATTGCCGGGCGAACGCGATGATGTCCGCCTCGGTGACGGTCATGCCGCCACTCATGAAGCGGTCGCCGATCTTGAAGTCCTCGTAGTAGCGATCGGTCACGAAACCAGCTCCCGGTAAAGACGCACCGCAACAGTCATTCTGTCTCCGATTGTGTCGAGTCTGAGACGTTCGTGGCCCGGCGACGCGGATCGATTGCGATCGGTGCAGGCGTCATTCTCGGGCGGCTGTGCTAGCCTGTCGCCCGAAAGAAGAGGGAGGCGAATATGCGTACGAATCCGACACGCCGTCGTGCCTTGGCGCTGGGCGGCGCCGCAGGGTCGCTGCTGGCGATGCCCGCGCTGGCGCAGGCTCCGTGGCCCAACAAGCCGGTCCGGTTCATCGTGCCGTTTCCGCCGGGGCAGGCGGCCGACATTTTCGCCCGCCTGATGGCCGAGAAGCTGACCGACGTCTGGAAGCAGCAGGTCATCGTCGAAAACAAGGCCGGCGGCAGCGGCATTCCGGCAACGGAATTCGCCAAAGCGGCAGCGCCCGACGGTTACACGTTGATGGTGGTGTCGAGCGGTACGTTCGGCGTCAATCCTAGTCTCTTCCCCGACCTGCCCTACAAGCCGCTGGTCGACTTCCTGCCGATCTCCAACATCTTCCTGGTGCCGCTGGTCATCGTGGCGCATCCAAGCTTTCCGGGAAACACGCTGGCCGACCTGATCGACCTCGCCCGCAAGGAACCGGGCAAGTGGTCGTATGCTTCGGCGGGGCCTGGCACATCGCAGCATCTCAGCATGGAGCTCTTCAAGCTTCGCGCGAAGCTCGACATCGTGCACATCCCCTACAAGGGCAGCGGACCGGCCATGGCGGACCTGCTGGGCGGGCATGTCCCGCTGATGATGGACAGCACGGCGGCGGCCCTGAACCACATTGTGGATGGACGCATCAAGGCGCTGGCCGTGACGACGGCTCGACCGGCGCCGTCGCCGCTCGACAAGATACCACCCATCGCCCAGACGCTGCCGGGCTTCGACGCCGCCGGCTGGTCCGGGCTCGCGGCGCCTGCCCGCACGCCGCTGGAGATCGTCGCCAAGGTGAACAAGGACATCCAGGCCCTGCTCAGCGATCCCGCGGTGATCCGCCAAATCGAGCAGCGTGCCGCCGTCCCCGCGCCGGGCTCGCCACTGCAGTTCTCCGAATTCATCAAGAAGGAGATCGACACCTGGGGCGAAGTGGTGCGGGCGACCGGCACCAAGCCCGGCACCTGAGTGGGCGGCGACCCGGGCGAAGTCAGACGCCCAGCGCGCGCAAGCCGTAGATCAGGCCGATCACCAGCAGGCCGATGAAGATGGTCTCGGTGATCAGCAGCAGCACCGGGCCCATGCCGATCCGCGCCAGCGCCATCAGCGAGGTTTTCATGCCGAGCGCGGCGATGGCGGTGATGATGAGGAAGGACGAGACCTGCGTAACCGCCGCCTGAACGGCGGGCGGCACCACGCCCAGCGAATTGAGGGCGGCGAGCGCCAGGAAACCGAACAGGAAGATTGGCGGTGCGGGACGTGCATCGCTCACCGGCCCGCCGCTCCTCGACACCCACCAGGCGATGCCGGCGATCGCCGGCAGCAGGAACGCGACCCGTAGCAGCTTTGTGATGATGGCGTCGCTCAGCACCTTGTCGCCCATCGTCTGGCCAGCGCCGGCCACCTGGGCGACGTCGTGAATTGCCCCACCCAGGAATACGCCCATCTCGAGCAGGGAGTACCCCAGCGTCTGCTGCAGCGGCGGGTAGAGAACCATCACGACCGTGCTGAGGAAGTTGACGCCCATCACGGTGAAGGCAAGGTCGCGGTCGGAATTTTCGTGCTTGGGTAGAACCGCGGATGCGGCCATCGCGGCCGCGGCGCCGCATACGCCGGTGGCGCAGCCGGTCAGCAACCCGAAATCGCGGCTGAGGCCGAAGAAGCGGGCGGCCCAGGCGCCGAAGACGATTGTGCAGCCGACTGCGGCCAGGGCCACAAGGATCGGCATCGCGCCGTCGTCGATAAGCTGGCCGAACGTCAACCGCGCGCCGAACAGCGCGACGCCGACACGCAGCAGGGTGCGGCCGGCGAATTCCAGGCCGGGCTTCAGGACGGGGCGCGTGGACAGCGGTTGCAGCGCCATGCCGATGATCAGGGTGAGGATCAGCGGCGGAACCCATACAGCACCGAAGCGCAGGAGGCTGCGGGTGTCGGCGATGAAGGCCACCGCGGCTATGGCCGCGCACAGGGCCACCCCGGGCGCCGCGCGGCGCAAGTTGCCGGGAGCCCACAGGCGGACGAGGTCGGCGGCGACGGCGCTGCTACGCATCGAGAATGGCAACCAACTGGCCTTCGCCGATCGCGTCGCCTTCACTGACCTTGATTTCCTTGATGGTCCCCGACCTGGGAGAGAGCACCGGGATTTCCATTTTCATCGATTCGAGGATCATGATCTCGCCGTCGACTTCGATGCGGTCGCCGGGCTTGGTCTGAATCTTCCACACATTGCCCGCAATTTCGGACTTCACATTGACGACGGCCATGCCCCGGTCTTCTCCCCAATGACGCTCACCGAGCTTTTTCGGCCACGGCGCGTGCCAGCGCAAGAGCGCGCTCACCCACACGGACGCCCAACTGATATGCAGCCTGATTAGCCTCGGAGACTATTCCGTCCTGCAAGGTGGAGCGCCCGTCGCCGATGCGGGCCGATTGCGCGGCGACGGAAAGGGCGGCGATGCCTTCCTCGTCGAGAGCGGCCAGCGCCAGCACGCCGCCGCGGTCGGCCCCGAAGCCTGCGTCGTTGAACATCAGAAGGAGCGGGCGGAAGGGCGCCGTCGCCTTGGCCGAGTTGAGCGCGCCATGGCTGCCGGTGGCGACGATCCGGCCACGATCCTCGGGCACCAGCAGCGTCGCCGAATCGAGGCAGACGACACCCCCGACAACGTGGCGCGTCTCGCCTTTGACGGGTGGCATGGTGTGCGGCCAGGGCGCCTTCTTCAGGAGTTCGGCGGCCTCCTTGCAGCTCATGCCGGCAGCAACGCCGCACCCGGCTGCAAGGCCGTTGGCCCGGCTGATGACGCCGCGCTTGAGAAGATCCTGCCCGTCGCCGATTCGCGCGCTTGCCGTCGCGACCGCCGCCATCGCCATGCCGAGCCTGTCGGCGTAGGCGAGACCGCCGATGCCGGCTTCCTCGAGCCCGATGCCCGCGTCGTGGTGAATGGCGGCGCGGCAGCCGAATTTTGCCGACATGTAGGCGGCATAGACCGCAGCGTGCGAGCCGCCGATCACCACGGCGCCCTGCGCTTCGTCAGGCAGCTTGGTGACACTATCGAAAACCAGGACGGCGACAGGCATCGCGCAAGCCTACTCATGACGCTATACCTCGGCCATGTCTGAAACGGTGGACAACAAGGTGACGGTCCTGGTCCTGCAGCATCCCCAGGAGCAGGACCATGCGTTGGGTACCGCGGGCTTGCTCGCGCAGACGCTCGCCGACGCCAGGCTCGCCGTCGGCCTGTCCTGGCGCAATCTCGGCCATGCGCTGGGCGAGCCGGGGGAGGCACGCGACTGGGGTGTGCTCTATCTCGGGTCGGCACATGCGACCGGGCCCGGGCCGCTGATTGCGGTCGATCGCAAGGGGGCGACACTGCCCAACCAGGAAATGGCGCTCTCCGGCCTGAAGGGGCTGGTCGTGCTCGACGGCAATTGGGCGCAGGCCAAGGCACTGTGGTGGCGAAATGCCTGGCTGACCAAGCTCCGCCGCTTCGTGGTCGTGCCCGACGGGCCGTCGCTCTACGGCAACCTGCGCCAGGAAGCGCGGCCGGACGCCGTGTCCACACTCGAGGCGGTGGCGCTGGCCCTGTCGGCGCTGGAGGACGTTCCCGACATGCGCGAGAAGATCCTGGTGCCGTTCCGTGCGTTGATCGCAAAGGCGCGGGCCGCGGGCGTCCAGGGCGGCAAACGGGATCGTCGGCGGCGCCGTTAGCCCCTATAATCCAGACATGCTGGATCAGCCGCAACTTCCCGTCGCCCAACGGACCAATCCGGAACGCTCCTTCACCGAGGAGGTGCGCGCGCTCAGGCTGGGTGAGGGTGAGGTCTTCCGCGGCGAAGGCATTCTGGCCGTCACCAAGGCGATCCTGCAGGCGGGCGTGGCCTATGTCGGGGGGTACCAGGGCGCGCCGGTGTCGCATCTGGTCGACGTCCTGGTCGAGTCGCAGGACCTGCTCGACGAACTCGGCGTCCATCTTGAGACCTGCACCAACGAATCCTCCGCGGCGGCGCTGCTTGGCGCCTCGATCAACTACCCGATCCGCGGTTGTGTCACCTGGAAGTCGATCGTCGGCACCAACGTGGCCGCCGACGCGCTCTCGAATCTCGCGTCGCCCGGCGTGATCGGTGGCGCGTTGATCGTGGTCGGCGAGGACTATGGCGAGGGTGCCTCCGTGATCCAGGAGCGCGCGCATGCCTATGCGCTGAAATCCTCGCTCTGGCTGATGGATCCGCGGCCGGCGCTGCCCACCATCGTGCGCTGCACCGAGGCGGCGTTCGAGCTGTCGGAAGCCACCAACACGCCGGTGATGATGGAGCTGCGCATCCGCGCCTGCCACGTCACCGGCGAATTCGTCGCCAGGGACAACAAGCCGCCGGCAATCTCGCGCAACCATCGGCTTGCCGATCCGGCCGTCCACAACTATGACCGCATCTCGCATCCGCCGTCGACCTACGCGCACGAGAAACTCAAGGTCGAAGTCCGCCAGCCCGCCGCCGAGCGCTTCATCGTCGAGCACGGCCTCAACGAATTCCTGCCCGGCGAGCGCAGCGATCTCGGCATCATCGTGCAGGGCGGCATCACCAATGTCCTGGTGCGCGGTCTGGATCGTCTCGAGCTCGAAGGCCGGATCCCGACCCTGGTGCTGAATGTCACCCATCCCCTGGTACCCGAGCAGATTGCCGACTTCTGCAAGGGAAAGCGGGCAGTTTTGATCGTCGAGGAGGGGGCGCCCGACTACATCGAGCAGGCGATCCACGCGATCCTCCGCAAGCGCGACGTCGACACCCGGATCTATGGCAAGGACGTGTTGCCGATGGC
>RGPT01000079.1 GCA_010032545.1 Alphaproteobacteria bacterium | reverse complement strand
TTCAGGCCGCCGTCGATCTGGCAGGGGATCTTGCCGTCGCTGTCGTAGAAGCCGTCGAGCACGTCCTTCACGGCGCCGCCCTCGGGCGAGATGTGGAGGTCCTCCAGCGTCACGAGTTCGGTGACGGAGAAGCAGTCGTGGCATTCCACGAGACTGAGCTGCTCACGCGGGCGCTCGATGCCGGCTTCGCGGTAGGCACGCGTGGCCGCGACGCGCGCCGTGGCGAAATAGCTGCCGTCCCAGGTGTTGTACTGCTCCTCGACGCCGTTGGAGCCGGCGATCTGCAGCGCCTTGACCGAGACGATGTTCTTCTTGCCGAGGCTGCGGGCGATCTCCGGTGTGGTCACGATGGCTGCCGCCGCGCCGTCGCTGACGCCGCAGCAGTCGTACAGGCCGAGCGGATCGGCGATCAGCGGTGCGTTCAGCACGTCGGCCTCGGTGATGGCGCGCTGCAGGTGCGCCTTTGGGTTCTTCACGCCGTTGGCATGGCTCTTGACCGAGATGTGGGCCATGGCGCGCTTCAGCTCGTCGCGGCTCACGCCATGTTTGGCGCGGTAGGCCGAGGCAAGCTGGGCGAAACTGCCGGGCGCCGTGAGGTTCGACCACCACAGCGGCGCCGAGGTGCCGGCGTTGAGGCCGGGCAGGCCGCCGAAGCCGGTGTCCTTCAGCTTCTCGACGCCCAGCGCCAGCGCGATGTCGCAGGCACCGGCCGCCACGGCGTAGACGGCCGAACGGAAGGCGTCGGAGCCGGAGGCGCAGTAGTTCTCGACGCGGCTCACCGGGATGTAGTCGAAGCGCAGGGTCTCGGACAGCGGCAGGCCGGATTTTCCGACATGGACTTCGTCGAGACAGGTCGAGAGCCATGCGGCGTCGACCTGCTTGCGCTCGATGCCGGCGTCGGCGATCGCCTCCTCGAAGGCGCCGACCATCAGTTCCTCGGCGCCCTTGTCCCAGTGTTCGCCGAAGCGGGTGCAACCCATGCCGAGAATGGCGACCTTGTCGCGAATGCCAGAGGCCATGTCCGTTGTCTCCCTAGGCGAGTTGCACCGGCAGCCGCTTGACGCCGCGCAGGATGAGCGAGTCGTGCCACTCCGGATCGCCTCCGGAAAGCCTGATGTGGGGCAAGCGCTCCGCGAGGCGAACCGCGGCGATCTGCGCCTCCAGGCGGGCCAGCGGCGCGCCCAGGCAGAAGTGGATGCCGTGGCCGAAGGTGAGGTGAGGGTTCTGGGCGCGGCCGATATCGAAGCGCTCGGGATCCTCGAAGGCTTCGGGATCGCGATTGGCCGCGTTCACGAAAGCGAAGACGCGTTGGCCCTCGCGGATGGTCCTGTCCGCCATCTCGAGTTCGGCCGAGGCGACGCGCGCCAGCGCGCCCGACGGGCCGTCGTAGCGCAGGAACTCCTCGACAGCGGAGGCCGCCAGCGTCGGATCGGCAACCAGGCGTTCCCACTGGTCGCGGTGTTTCATCGAGTAGAGAAAGCCGTTGCCGATCAGGTTGGTGGTGGTCTCATGACCGGCAAACAGCAACAGAATGCAGGTGCCGATGATCTCGTCGGTGCTGAGTGCGTCGCGATCGTCGCGCGCCAGCACGAGCTGGCTGATCATGTCGTCGCGCGGTTGCGCGGTGCGGTCCTCGACCAGGCTGCGGAAGTAGTCCGACATGGCCTTGGCGCCCGACTCGGCACGCAGATACTTGTTGCCGGCGACCTGCGCGGTGCCGATGAACAGCGCGATGTCGTCCGACCATAGTTTGACGCGCTCGAGGTCGGCGCGTGGCACGCCCAGCAGGTCCATGATGACCGAGGCGGGCAGCGGGTAGGCGAAGTCGGCGATGTAGTCGACCGCTTCGCCGCGCCGGGCCTTCGCCTGCATGGCGTCGATCAAGTGGCTGACGATGTCTTCGACGTTGGGGCGCAGATTCTCGACCGAGGTCGGTGTAAACGCCTTGTTGAACAGGCGCCGCAGCCTCGTGTGATCCGGCGGGTCGCGGAACACCATCCAGTGGTTGAGGTAGCGCACCAGGCTGTCGATCGAGCCCCGCTGGTACTCGGGGTTGGTCTTGAAGAACGGTGTCAGGCGGTCGGCCGATATCTGCCGGTTGTTCAGCGCCACCTGCTTCACGTCGGCGTAGCGGGTGATGATCCACGCCTTCATGGCTGGCGACCAGTGCACCGGGTCCTCCGCGCGCAGGCGCGCGAACTCGGAGAACGGGTTGGCGTTGGTGGCCGGATTGCCGAGGTCGAAAATGTAGCTCATGGACGAAGGCTAGCGTCCGGAGACTTACCAAACAAGTGTTTGGTTGCTAGGATGCGCCATGTCCCGCGAGACTCTCCTGGCCATTTCGGCGCGCCGCTTCGCCAGGGGCGGCTTCGAAGCGACGTCGATGCGCGACATCGCTGGCGAGGCCGGCATGCTCGCAGGCTCGATGTACTATCATTTCCCCTCCAAGAACGAGCTGATCGCTGCCGTTTACGAGGCGGGGGTGGCCGAGATCGGGGCGGCCGTCGACTCAGCCGTTGCCCGGGCACGCACGCCGTGGAGCCGGCTGGAGGCAGCCTGCGTCGCCCATCTCGAGGCGCTGCTGGCCGACCGTGCCCATGCCGCCGTCATGACCGCCGACCTCGGCCGCCTCGACCGGCCGTTGCGCCGCCGGCTTGTCGCGTTGCGCGACGGCTATGAGCGGCGGTTCGTCGATCTGGTGGTGGCACTGCCGCTGCCTGCTGCGACCGACCGTACCCTGTGGCGCCTGCAGTTGCTCGGGGCCCTCAACTGGACACCCACCTGGTACCGGGCGGGCGGAAAGTCTCCTGCAGCCATTGCCCGCGCACTGGTGGCGGCGCTTCGCTAGTCGGCTATAGAGAGCCCATGACCGTCGAAATCCGCTACGTCGGGCCCGGCGACGAGCCTCTGTTCGACCGCGTTGCCCCCGACGTGTTCGACCATCCCGTCGAGCGCGGCCAGCTCAGCCACTATCTAGCCACGCCGGGACATCACCTCATGGTGGCCATCGTGGGCGGCGAGATCGTGGGTCAGGTCGCGGCCGTGGTGCACCGCCATCCGGATGGCCGGCCGACCGAACTCTACATCGACGAGGTAGGCGTCACACCGGCGTTCCATCGGCGGGGCATAGCGCGCAGCCTCCTCGATGCCATGCTGGTGTTCGGCAAGGAGCTGGGCTGCCAGGAAGCCTGGGTCGGCACCGAGCCGGACAATGTCGCGGCCAAGGCTCTCTATGAGGCCCGGAGCGCGCCGGCCGAGGCGTTCGCCATGTACGTGCTCCGGCTTTAGCCGGAGCGGCCGGCAAACAGCACGAGATTGCCGACGGGATCGCGAACGATGAAGGTTCGCGCGCCCCAGGGCTCCTTCTTGAGCGTTTGCTTGAAGTCGACACTGGCCGATTTGGACTCTTCGAAGAGCTGGTGGATCTCCTCGGCACTTTCGACGGTGATCGAGGCCGACAACAGGATCTCGCGCTCGCGAACATCGCCCGCAAAGACCGGCTCGCCGCAAATGAACGCCACTGCGAAGTCCAGTTTCGCGTAGCAGTCGCGCGATGCTTTGACGTTCGCGACGTAAAGCTGGGCCTCGACGTCGCTCAGCTTGAAACTTCCCGCCAGTACCTGGCGGTCCGTCAAATGCTTGTAACGTGGCAGCATTGCCCTGATCGCGGCAGCGACCGGATGGTAGCCATCGCGATGTCAGCGCACATAGAGCTTGGCCTGCTTCCGGCAGTTCTCGAGGTTCGGCATGGGCGCAACGATGGTTCAAGTGACGTAGGTGGGCTAGCCCCTTCGGCCGTCCGCCGATGCGCCCTACAGCAGCACTCAAATGGCATACCCCGCCCGCGCCCGGTTGCGACCGATCCCGCAGGCTGCCGTAGCTCAGTGGTAGAGCACCCCCTTGGTAAGGGGGAGGTCCACAGCTCAATCCTGTGCGGCAGCACCATTTTTCAGACTCTCGAAGCAGAAGCGGACTGACGATTGGTCGCTGCGACCGTCCGATAGGGAATATCAGGATGGTTGCGCAGGCTCCGTGCTGGCGCGTACGTTCAGCCACCTCAGGCTTGTCGGAAGCACGAACTTCACGACCAACGCGTAGACGAGGAAGAACATCACGATCGATCCGAACAGTTTTGGCAGCGACGCCTCAACGCCGATACCCGCGATGTTGTATATGAACGCCAGCACGAGGCCCTGGCGGACCATCCACGGCAGCCGCGATTGCATGAAGTAGCGGATGACGCCGGCGATCAGCAGACCCAAGCCGAACATGCTTGCCAGCATTCCCGGAAAGCCGAAGTCGACGTAGTTCTCGGTGATGTAGCCAACACTGATCGAGGTCGAGGCGCGCAGCACGAGCCTCTCTTCTATGCCGGCCAGGCGGGCGTAGGTTTCCGTATCGGAGAGCGCTGCCTTGTCGGGAAAGAAGATGCGCGGCTTAAAGACGTGGTCGATAGCCTCCTGCCACTGTCTCACCGCTGTCGGCTCCCGCGACGCTTCCTGGACGTCGATCACCGTGCCGAAGATGTCAACATAGGCGAAGCGGTTCAGCATCTTATAGGCGGCGGCCTTCCAATCGATGTCCCCCGGCGACATCGAGAGCGTCCCGAGATAGGAGAGGCGGTCAGAGAAACTCACTGTTGAGTACTGCGTTTCCTCGCCTCCCAACAGGTAGTCCCGGTATTCCGTCTTCACCGCGGTCCAAAACAGGCCCAACGCCAGGAGGATCGAGAACCACACGACGCCGCCGATGATGGCGGTCGGCCCGACCGCAATACGTGCCGCGATCGCCGCCATCGCGAGATAGATGAACACGCTACGGAAATCCGAAAGCAGTCCGGTGAAGCCGATGACAATCTCGATCGCCACCGCCGCCACCATGAGCTTACCGCCGCGCCCGGTGCCCAGGACGGTGGCAAACAGCAGGAACTCGGCGACGATTTTTAGGCGTGACAAAGCATCAATCTGCTGCGCCAAGCCTGGTGCGTAAGCCCATTTGTAACCACAGACGACCATCAGGACCAGCGTCCCGCAATAGAGCAGGAAGAGATCCTGTGGCCTCCAGCTGAGATGCGCGTTGCTGTCCTCCAATGTCGGTCCCGGCAACCCGTCAAGGACCAGGCGAAACGCCAGCGCCATAACCACGATGCTGGCGAGCATGTACCAGTAGGCATTGAGGACGCCCGGCCCATATTCGCCTCCTGCCAGGGTCTCGCCGTCGATCGTCGACAGCAAGACCCGTGCAAATGTCTGCGCCCACTGCCAGATAAAGAAGTAGACCACGCCAACCGGCATGGTCGGTGTACCAACGATGCGCAACAATACCCACGGCACGAAGGCGCCCACGGCAAGCGGCAGAGGGTCGAGCGAGAACGGTGCGACCATCACCAGCATCAGGCCGATGACCAAGAACGTGCGCTGCAGGAAACCGAAATCCAGTACCTGGCGTGGCGACGGGTCCCGCAGACGAAGAGAAGGGCTGATGCTTACCACGAGGGGTGTCGCGCGCGATTACGCCGCATTTTTTGTTATTTCAGGCACAGGTCCACATCCCCGGGATGAGGCTTGGAATGACGTAAATACTAGCATTCCGCAGGCATCCGGTGAAGTCATGAGCGAGCTTATACTTGAATTCAGATCTCGCACGATAGCCCGCTGGCAGGCGTTGAAACTAGGCGGTGACGGCAACGGTGTTGCCCGCTGCCTGCAGACAACGGCGTGATCTGCGACAAGATTGCTCTCGCGGGGACTTGCGTTAACCAGCTCGCTGGGCGGGGCCCCTCACCATCTGACGCCCAAGCGGGCATGCCCAGAGATTCAGCGAAGCACGACTATCGCGGCCGCGATGGAAAAGCCATCGCGCCGCTGTCTCCTGAGGTCCACTAAGCCGACATCCCCCAGATGAACCCTTGGAACGATGTAAACGCAATCATTGTTTCGGGTTCTGGTGCAGCCGTGGGCAGCCTGTGCCATTTCCCCGGCGCGTCTGCCGTGCCCACCGTCCAGAATGACGCCTGATCCATCCATTTGGCCCTTTCCCTCGCCATTCAGACGCACTCCTCCCATGGTGGCGACGCATCCGCCCCGTTCGGTCTTATGCCGGAGCTGGTCGTCGTCGCAATCCGTCGATCAGCCGCAGGATTTCCTCCAACAGTTCTCTCGGCACCGCGACCTCTGCCATCTGGAAGATGGCGTAGCGAGCGTGGCGCACGACCTTGGCGCCGATCTTCACGAACTTCTCCCGCAGGCTGGTCAGCGACCAATGCGCGACCGCCTCTGGCAGGGCCAACGTCCGCATGAAGTTGGCGAGATTGTAGGCCAGCGCGTGCAACTGAGTCGACGACCCGCTCCGCCGGACGTGCCAGGTTGGTGACGATGAAGCCGACACGGAGACAAAGCTCGCCGGTGTGCCACTCGACCTTGGCCACGACGCGGCCCGGCATCGTCCAGCTTGCCGCCTGATAGCTGAAGCTGGCGTAGTATCGCCGGACCGTGTTCGGCGGGCGACCAACAGGGCGCTTGAGCAGATAGCCGATCCTGTCCTGCAACACTCGGTTGGCCGGCAGCCGGATCGTGTACTTGTAGCCTTCGGCTTCCAGGAACTCGTAGACCTCGGGGTTGGCGAAGGCGGCATCGGCACGGAAGTAGCGGCGGAGGTCGCGCTCGCGGTAGCGGGCCACGACCGGTTCGAGCACGTCCTTCCAGATGGACCGCAACGGGCGATGGCCATGAGCGCAATCGATCCACTGCCCGGAGAGACCGGTGAGCGCGGCGAGGTTCTCGTCACCCGCGAGCCATTCCGTCTCGAACCGCCCCAGCTGGCTGGTCGATGCCGCATCGCGCTCGACCGCCTTTCCGCCAACGATCCAGCGCATCGCGGGATCACGTCCCAGTCTGTCGGCGTCGTTGACGTCCTCATATCCACCAAGCCGTCCGAACACCGACTGGCGCAGCATGCCCACGCAGGGCGGGGGATACCCCGCCCGAATCGTGGTGACCGTTGCGGCCGGTGCGGCCGTCAACCAGATGTCGGTCAGCGATGGCCATCAGGCCGAGTGCGTCATCAAGCTCACGACAGGCCAGCAAGCCCGCGTCGGAGGTGACGCTCGAACCGTGGAACTCGAGCTTGAGGCGGTGGTCGAAATCGAGCCGGAGAGCATCGGATTAGGCTTCACCCGCTGGCGGCGCCATCATCGCCTCGATCCAATGAAACAAGATGCTGAATCCGTTAGTTCAAATGGAATCGGCGCGGCCAAGCTCAATGGGTCATATGGAAATGCGGGCTCAAAAGTAACGCCGGAAGCCGCGCTTCGAGGTGCTAACTGGTCCAGGGCCCGAAAGGTGGCATGTCTTTGCTGGGCCGCAGGGGAAAGACGGGGGCACGCTTTTCGAAGAACGACTTTATGCCTTCCTGGGCATCGGCGCCGGCTGCGAGATACCCGACGCACTGCAGGTCGAGGGTGACGGCGTCGAGCGGGTCCTGAGCCCCCCACATGCTCCACATCAGCCGCCGGTTCACGGCGGCCGCGACGGCGGAGGAGCCGCTGCTTGCGAACTTGCGGGCGAGCGTCTGGGCGGCCGGCAAGAGCTCATCCGGCGCGTGGATGGAACGGACCAGGCCGCCTTTCAGCGCCTCGTCGGCGCCGAACACCTCGGCCGTCATCACCCATTCCTGGGACTGCTGCATGCCGACCAGGCGCGGCAGGAACCAGCAGGAGCCGGCCTCCATCGCCATGCCGCGCTTGTTGAAGACGAAGCCGATGCGGCCTGCGCTGGAGATCATCCTTATGTCCATTGGCAGACACATGGTAATGCCGACGCCGACGGCGGCGCCATTGATCGCGGCCACGATGGGCTTCAGGCAGTTGAAGATGGCGAGCGTGATCGAATCGCTTGCCTCGCGTTTCTGCGGCTTGTTGCCGTCGTTCCAGACCTGAAAGGCACCGCTGCCGCCGGAAATGTCGGCCCCGGCGCAGAAGGCGCGGCCGGCGCCGGTGACGACGATGGCCCGTACGTCGTCCATGGCGTTGACGCTCTGGAAGAAATCGATGAGCTCGCGGCTCATCACGGCGTTGAAGGCGTTGAGCTTGTCAGGACGATTGAGTGTCACGGTCATGACGCCGTCGGCCAGATCGGTCAGCAGGGTCTCGTACTTCATGATGGTGCGGTCCTTCCCGATGGTTCCGCGATGCGAGGCGGATTGTCGTTGCACGAATGCTTGGATTGCGAAACCATCGCCGCAACTTACGTGTACCGCAATCCCGGAGGAAGCCGATGTCCTATGTGCTCAAGACCGTCGAAGACGGCGTGATGAAGATCGTTCTCAACCGTCCCGACGCGATGAATGCCCTCAATCGGGACATGATGAGCGGCCTTGACGATGCGCTCCAGGAGGCCGCGGGCGACCGCAAGATCGGCTGTGTCGTCGTGCGCGGCGCCGGCGACAAGGCCTTCTGTGCCGGCGGTGACGTCAAGTCGATGGCGGCCGGGCGCGACCAGGAAAAGACCTACGAGGACAAGGTCCACGACATCCGGCACCGCATGCGTGTCTCCGAACTTCTTCACGAGATGGGCAAGCCCACCATCGCCATGGTGAACGGCGTGGCGGCGGGTGCGGGCCTGTCGATCGCGCTGGCGGCCGACATGCGTTTCGTCGGCAAGAGCGCGCGCATGACGACGGCCTTTGCCAAGGTGGGCTTCTCCGGCGATTTCGGCTCGCACTACTTCCTGCATAAGCTGGTCGGCACGTCGAAGGCGCGCGAGCTCTATTTCACTGCCGAGATCCTGAACGCAGAGCAGATCGAGAAGCTGGGCCTTGCCAATCGCGTGGTCGATGATGCCAATCTCGAGAGCGAGACCATGACCTTCGCCAAGAAGCTCGCTTCGGGCCCGCGGGTCGCGTGGTGGCATGTGAAGAAGAACATGAAGGTGGCGGAAGAGGGTACCCTCTCCGAGGCGCTCGACAGCGAGGCGGCGCGCATGATCCGCACCGGCGAGACCGAGGACCACAAGGAAGCGGCCCGCGCCTTCGTCGAGAAGCGCGCACCGGTTTTCAAGGGTTACTGAGTTCTTCGACGGCTATCGACGACGCCAGCGGGCGGCAAGGCGGTGGATCGCACCCGCCATGCCGTCCGGGAACGCCACGATGGTGGCGATCAGCAGCACGGCATAGAGCAGGGCGGACAGGCCCTTGCCAAAGCCGGCCGTGAGATCGGGAAAGAACTGCAGGAACAGGCCGCCCAGGACGGCGCCGGCCACCGACTGCATGCCGCCGATCACCAACCCGAACAGCATCTGGACCGACAGGGCGAAGTTGTAGCCGGTGGGCCCCACGAAGCCGAACTGGAAGGCCGAGAGGCAGCCCGCCAGCGCCACATAGGCGCCGGCCAGGCCCGATGCCGCAGCCTGCGTCTGCACGACGCCAATGCCTTGCGCTGGTGCCGCGAGGTCGTGGTCGCGCACGGCCATCATCGCCCGGCCCGAGCGGCTGTCGATGAGGTTGGCGGCGAGCCACAGGCCCGCCGCAAGCAGGGCCAGGGCCATGAAGAAGCCCCAGCGGTCATCGCTCAGCAAGCCACCGGGCGCGGTCGGGAAGTCGAGATAGAGTCCCTGCACGCCGCCGGTCCATGGCTCGAACCAGCGCCAGCGCAGGAGCTGTGGGAAGGCGATGGCGAAGGCGTAGCTCACCAGAGCCTGGGTCCACAGGCTGTGGCCGCCTGCGATCCGGCCGAGGCCGTAGCCGGCGGCGTAGCCCGCCAGCGGCGCGAGCAGGAGTGCCCAGTAGAGCGAGAGTGGCGTATGGACGGCCAGGATTGCCGCGGTATAGCCGCCGATGCCGAAGAATCCGGCCTGGGCGAAGGAGAACTGTCCGCTGACACCGCACAGGATCACCAGGCCGACCAGCGCTATCGCCCATATGATGGCCTGCGTGAACCGGAAGACGATGAAATCCGGGAAGCAGAATGAAAGCGCGGCCGCCGCCACGAAGCCCATGGTCCACACGGTCCGCATGGCGCTACGATAGACCGGACCTGCAGGAAAAGGGAGGGATCCGATGCGGCTCAGGCAGTGCGTGTTCGTCTGCGGCGATCTCGAAAGCTCGCGCGAGGAATTGTGCGACATCCTGGGCATCGAGGTCGCCTATCGTGACCCCGGCGTCGCCAAGTGGGGCCTGGTCAACGTCGTCTGCCCGACCGGCCATGACTTCCTCGAGATCGTGACTCCGTTCCAGCAGGGCACGTCGGCCGGCCGCTACATCGAGCGGCGCAAGGGCGACGGCGGCTACATGGTGATCCTCCAGGTTCCGGATGCGGCGGCCGAGCGCAAGCGTGTCACCGATCTCGGCGTGCGCGCGGTGGCGCAGAAGGATCTGCCAGAATACCAGTACACGCACTTCCATCCGTCGGACACGACGGGCGTTCTGCTGTCGCTCGATACGACCTTTGCGCCGGCGGGCGTCGATCCGGCGCTGTGGTGGCCGCCGGCCGAGAAGGGCTGGCTGAAGCACGCACGCTCGGACCTGACCAACGGTCTGGCCGGCGTGGAGATCCAGCACGAGGACCCGGACAAGGCCGCCGCGACCTGGTCGAGAATTCTCAACCGCCCGGTCGAGGGCGACATCATCCGCCTCGACGGCGCGCAAATCCGCTTCGTGCCGATCGTCGATGGGCGCGGCCCTGGCGTGTCGGCCTACGACGTGAAGGTCGTCGACCGCGAACGCGTCCTGGCAGCGGCCCACAAGCGCGGCAAGCAACGCGGGCCGGCGCAGGTCGAGGTCTGCGGTTGCCGCATCAATCTCGTATGAAGCCGGTGCTGGTCGGCGCACGGCCGCGCCGCCGCGTGAGGCCGACGTAGAGCAATGCTGCGCATCAATCCCTTCGTCATGGGCCATCTGATCAGTGCCGTCATGACGGGCTCCATCGCCGGCTTCTTCATCAATGCCGAGGCGGCCTTCATCACGGGCGTTTCACTGGCTGGCGGCGCTGTCGTGAGTTCTTTCGTCTGCCAGTGGCGACCCGGTGTTGATGCCGGCGGCGGGAAGCTCTGGGCAGTTGCCGTTCTCGCCAACCCGATCATGATTGCAGCCCTTGCCGTCATGGCGCTCGACTGGCAGTGCGTGGTGGGCGCTCGCCGCGGCTGGGACTGCGTCGCGGCCGCGATGGCCATCGTTGCCGCCTGCCTTTGTCTTGTCCCGCCGCTCGGTGGCCTGCTGTGGCGCTGGTGGAAAGCCCGTCGCGCCGTTTCGGCATGAAGTACGTCCATCCGTTCGTCTACGGGCACGTTGTTGGGGCTTTCTTCGCTGGAGCAGTTGCGGGAACCTTTCTCGATCTCAGGGCGGTGATGGTCTTCAGCAGCGTGCTGGCCGCCAGCGCCGTGGTGAGCGCTCTGGTCTGCTGGCGCTGGCCCGGGTTCGCGGCTGACGGCTGGAAACTGTGGCTGACGGGCTGCCTCGCCAATCCAATGTTTCTCGCGGCCATTGCCTTTTCAGCCGATCAGTACGAGTGCCTGCTCGGCCGGCACACCGGCTGGAATTGCCTGTTCTCGGACGCCGGACCACTGGTCGCGGGCATGTGCTTGCTGCCGCCGCTGGGTGGCCTGCTGTGGCGTTGGTGGAGACGCCGGAGCCCGGCTGCCGCTTAGGCTGCGATCGCTTTCGCCAGCCGGCCGCGGATCATCTCCTCGGCTTCCGCCACGATGCGCTCGACCAGCTCCTTGCACGACGGTACGTCGTTGATGATTCCCATCACCGTGCCGGCCGACCAGATGCCGTGCTCCATGTCGCCGGTCTCGTAGACCACCCGGCCCCTGGCGCCGGCCACGATCGGGCCGATCTCCTGGATGGTCTTGCCCTCGTGCTCCATCTCGATCGCCTTCTTGGCGACCGAGTTGCCGTAGACGCGGCTGGTGTTGCGCAAGGTCCTGAAGATCAGGGAGGTGGACCGCTCGTCGCTCTCGACCAGCGCCTTCTTCACGTTGTCGTGGATCGGCGCTTCCTTGGTCGCCATGAAGCGTGTGCCCATGTTGATGCCGTCGCAACCCAGCGCCAGCGCCGCCACCAGACCGCGCGCGTCGCCGAAGCCGCCCGACGCCAGCATCGGAATCTTGATGGCGTCGGCCGCCGCTGGCAGCAGCACCAGGTTCGGCACGTCGTCCTCGCCGGGATGGCCGGCGCATTCGAAACCGTCCATCGAGATCGCGTCGACACCGACCTTCTCGGCCGAGACGCCGTGGCGCACCGAGGTGCACTTGTGGATGACCTTGATGCCGGCGGCCTTGAGCTTGGGCAGGAAGGGCTTGGGATTGTTGCCAGCCGTCTCGACGATCTTTATGCCCGAATCGATGATCGCGTCGATGTATTCACCGTACGGTCGCGGCACGAGCGTCGGCAGGATCGTGAGGTTGACGCCGAACGGCTTGTCCGTCATCCCGCGGCAGCGCTTGATCTCCTTGCGCAGGTCGTCGGGCGTCGGCTGGGTGAGGCCGGTGAGAATGCCCAGAGCACCGGCATTCGAAACCGCCGAAGCGAGCTCGGCGCGGCCGACCCATTGCATGCCGCCCTGCACGATCGGGTGCTTGATGCCGAACATCTCGGTGAAGCGTGTCTTGATCATCGGTCTGTTTCCCCTGCTTGGGCTTGTTATCCCAAGCATTAGCGAACCGTGACGACAGGGGCCAGTCCCGGGACAACTTTCCGCAGCGCGGATCGTCCTTCGAATTCAACGGAGATCGATGAAGGTCACGGTGTCGTCGAATGTGGGCGCACGGGCGCGCAGGAAGGAGGACAGGGCCGCCACGATGTCGATGTGGTCGACCTCGGGATAGAGCTTCACCTCGGCGCTGCCGCCGGCCGCCCTCCAGGCCGCCGCCAGTCGGACGGTGTTGCGCGGGTAGACGGTGCGGTCGGCTTCGCCGTGGAGCAGAAGAACGGGCGGCAGAGGCGCCTGGGCAAAGGTGATCGGCTGCGCTGCGGGATTGTTGGCGCCTCCGAAAATGTCCTGCAGGCGACGCGACTTGAGCGGCAGAAAGTCATACGGCCCGGCCAGGCCGATCGCGCCGGCGAGCTTCATCCGGTCGACACCGACATCGGTCAGGTATCCTGTATTGGACGCCAGCATCAGGGCGCTGTGGGCGCCGGCGGAGTGGCCCATCACGAAGAGCTTCTCGGTGCCCACACGGTCGGCGGCCCAGCGTGTGGCGACAGCTGCGTCTTCGACGAAGGCGGGGAAGCGTACTTCCGGGAATATCCGATAGTCGGGAACGACCACCGTCAGCCCGTTGGCGGCCAGCGCCTGGGCAACGAACAGATAGTCGGACTTGGTGCCGGACTCCCAGGAGCCGCCGTAGAAGAAGATCACTGCCTTGTCGTCGGCGCGCGGCGTGTCGGGCCGGTAGAGGTCGAGCTTCTGCCGCGCGTCGCGCCCGTAGGGAATATCGGCCTCGAGCGTGTAACCCTTGCGGGAGACGGTCGTGTTGAGCAGCGCGGCCGGCGAGCAGCCGGCCAGGGCACCCAACAGACCCGCGATAATGCCTCGACGTGCCAAGGTCATGTGGCAGCGATGTCGTGCACCTGCTCTGCCAGGGCAAGAGAGGCCGTGAGGCCGGGCGACTCGATGCCGAAAAGATTGATCAGCCCCGCGACGCCGTGCTCGGCTGGTCCCTGGATCGTGAAATCCTGGGCAGGAGCGCCCTGCGGCACGATCTTGGGGCGTATGCCGGCGTAACCAGGCTGCAACGCGCCGTCCTTGAGGTCCGGCCAGTAGCGGCGCACGGCGGCGTAGAACTTGTCGGCGCGATGCGGGTCGACCGTGTAGTCGATGCCGTCAATCCATTCGACGTCGGGTCCGAACTTGGCCTGGCCACCGAGATCGACGGTGATGTGCACGCCAAGGCCCCCCGGCACGGGGACGGGGTAGATCAGGCGTGAGAAGGGAGAGCGTCCGGCCAAGGTGAAATAGTTTCCTTTTGCGTAGTACGCTGGCGGGATGCGATCGGATGGCAGGCCCACGAATTTGTGAGCGAGTGCCGGGGCATGCAGTCCGGCGGAGTTCACCACCAGTCGGCAACGCAGGTTCATCGGCTCGGTTCCGCCGACCTCGAGCTCGATGCCGCCCTCTACGACCCGGCCTTGCTTCACGGGGCTGTGAAACGCAAACATCGCGCCCCGGCTTTCGGCGTCGCCCTGTAGCGCCAGCATGTACGAATGGCTGTCGATAATGCCGGTTCGGGGCGACAGAAGCGCCGCCGTGCAGTGCAGGTTGGGTTCCAGGGCCCGGGCCTCGGACGCATCGAGAAGCCGCATGCCTTCGACGCCGTTGGCCTCGGCGCGGCCCCTGATTTCCGCCAGCTTCTCGCTCTCGGCTTCGTTGGTGGCCACGATCAGCTTGCCGCAGTTCAGGTGCGGTACGCCGTGCTCCGCGCAGTAGGCGTAGAGCAGGCGGCGACCCTCGACGCAGGTCCGCGCCATCAGGCTGCCCTTGGGATAGTAGATACCGGCGTGGATGACCTCGGAATTGCGCGAACTGGTCTCGGTGCCGATGCCCTCCGCGGCCTCCACCACGATGACCTCACGGCCGGCAAGGGCAAGGGCGCGGGCGACGGCGAGGCCCACGACACCTGCACCGATCACAACGCAGTCGACTGACTCGAACGGGGACGAATTCATGGGGCCATGCTAGTAAACCGCCGTGATGACACCAGCAATATTACCTTACTCGAGCCCTCGTCCTGAGGAGCCGCGCGTCGCGCGTCGTCTCGAAGGATGGGCAACAACAAGACTGATTTCCATCCTTCGGAACGCGGTAACTCGGCCCGCTCTTCAGGATGCGGTTTTTAGGCCGCCCTACTGATGAAAGGCGCGCTGATCACCGGGGCAGGCTTGCGAATCGGCCGCGCCATCGCGCTCGCGCTGGCGGCCGACGGCTATTTCGTTTTCGTCCACTACAACCGCTCCGCAGCTGGTGCTCACGCGACCGTGGCCTCGATCGCCGCAGCGGGCGGCCGTGCCAAGGCCGTGCGCGCCGACTTGGCCTCGGCCCGCCAGGCCGCGGCGCTGGTCGGCAAGTGCAAGGCGCGGGGGGTGCGGCTCACCTGCCTGGTCAACAACGCCTCGCTGTTCAAGCTCGATCGTGCACCCACCGCCACCGCAGTCGATTTCGACCGGCATATGGCGATCAACCTCCGCGCACCGATGCTGCTGTCGCAGGCGCTCGCGCGGCAGCTTCCGCCCGAGGAAACCGGGGTGATCGTGAACGTGCTCGACCAGAAGCTGTTCAACCTCAATCCGGATTTCCTGACCTACACGCTGTCGAAGGTCGGTCTGGGCGGTCTGACGACGCTGCTGGCCCAGTCGTTCGCACCGCGCCTCAGGGTTGCCGGCATCGCGCCTGGCCTCACGTTGCGCAGCGGCAGCCAGACCGATGCCCGCTTCGCTGCCCAGCATGCCGCCAATCCGCTCGGTGTCGGCGTCATAACCGACGACCTCGTGCGCGCCGTACGCTTCATCCTGGCGACGCCCAGCTACACCGGCGACACGATCGTCGTCGACGGTGGAGAGCATCTGACGGGCCGGCCGCGCGACATTGCCTTCGACCAGAAGAAGAAATGACATGGCCCATGAGCTGGAACGCCGCATCTTCATTCGTGATTTTCGTCTAAGTGTCTCGATCGGCATTCATGATTTCGAGAAGGACGGTCCGCAGACCGTCGTGGTCAGCATCGATCTTCTGCTGGAGCCTGTGGGAACGGCGCACGGCGACAAGATCGCCAATGTGCTGAACTATGATGTCGTGCACGACGGCATCGCCGCGCTGGCCAAAAGCCGGCATTTCAATTTGCAGGAAACTTTGGTCGAGGCGATTCTCGATCTTTGTCTCGCGCAGCCAGGCGTAATCGAAGCGCGCGTGTCGACCGAGAAGCCCGACGTCTACAAGGATTGCCGCGTCGGCTACGAAGCGATGCGCCGCCGCGCCGCCGACTGAACCGGCGAAGCGCATGGCCGACCCGTCGACCGGTGCGCTCAGGCGCGCGACCATCGTTCTGCTTCTGGCAGCGCTGATCTGGGGCTCGATGATCCCAGTACTCGCGGCCCTGGCAGAGCACTACGACAAATGGCTGCTGTCGTGGTTGCGCTACGTGCTGGGCCTGCCGGTTCTGTGGCTTGCGGTTCTGTGCAGCACACCGCCCGTGGCGCCGCCGGCGCCCTTGCAGGCTGGCCGGTTGTTCAGGCTGGGTGCCGCGATGACGGCCTTCTCGGTGCTGTACACGTTCGGTGTTGCCAACGCCCATCCTGCAACGGCCGCCATCGTCCTGATGTGCGGGCCGATCTGGGCCACCATCCTGTCGCGCCTTCTGCTGCGGGCGCCGCCGCCGCGTGGCTTCTACGTAACCCTGGTGCTGGTGGTCTGCGGCGGCATCCTCGTCGTGCTGGGCACGCCCGGGCGGCCCACGGGGGGGCTGGGCGTGGAGGGCGGCGAAATCCTGCTGGTGGTCGCCCAGCTTTGCTGGAGCTGGTACTCGATCCGGGCGCAGCAATGGCTGGCCGACCGGGGCCAGATGGCGCTGTCGGCGCTGAGTTCGAGCGTGGCCAGCGTGCTGCTG
>RGPT01000078.1 GCA_010032545.1 Alphaproteobacteria bacterium | reverse complement strand
GTCGAGCCGGTCCTCTGTCCCGACATTGCCGAACGTCACCGGCCCGACATGCAGGCCGACCCCGAAGCGCACCGGCTCCGCGCCGCCGGCGGCACGCGCCTCGTTCGCCGCCTCGATGTCGGCGATCACCTGGCGCGCGGCGTTGAGGGCGTTGCCCGTGACCATGGGCAGGAAGAGCGCGTCCTCGGCGGGGAAGTAGGCCATGACGCCGTCGCCGATGAACTTCAGGATCTCGCCACCATGCGCCGCAAGCGCGTTGCCGACGTGCTGGAAGTAGTTGTTGAGGAGTTCCAGCACCTCGCCCGGCTGCAGCCGCTCGTTGAGCCCGGTGAAATCCCGCAGGTCGGAGAACCACAGCACGGCGTTGATCTCCTGGCCGTCACCGCGCTTGATCTGGCCGCTCAGGATCTGCGCGCCGACGACGGGGCCGAGATAGGTGTTCATCAGCGTCGTCGCCACGCGATGGCCGATGTGGCCTTCGGCGATCGGCGCCAGATAGTCGAGCAGGCGGCGGAACTTGCCGATGTCGTCCTCGGTGAAGCCGCTTCTGCGGTCGGTCGTGAACGTGAGCCCCGGCGTACGGCCATGGGTCACGCGCATCGGCGTCGCGTAGTAGTCGGTGCCGCCGGCGGCGGCGAGTTCATGCAGTACCGCGTGATGGCCGGGGCCGAGCGCATCGAGCCGGTAGCGCACGGGGCGCCCTGTCTCAGCCAGTTCCTGCATCGGGCTGCCGAGGTAGGCGGCGGAGTTCTCGATTCCGTGCGGACGGGCCTGCTGCTCCACCCTGGTGCCACGCCGCCACAGGATACCCATGGTGCGGAACTGCGGATGAATGGTCTGCAATCCCAGTGTCAGGCGCCACAGGGGCGCGCCGGCGGCGACCAGCCGCTCTGCCAGCTGCTCGATGAGCTGGGCGGCGTCGGTCAGCAACCGACCCTCGTGCATCAGCCAGTCGAGAACCGGATCGAGATGCCAGTCGGGCGCGGCAGCCGGCGGCTCAGCCACTCACGACCGCCTGCACTTCCTCGGACGAGGTCCGGAACACCCGGCTGGCCGAGACATCGGCGATCTTCTCGATATTGGCGGCGACATCCTCGATCGTGGGAGCGCGGCCGGCAATGCGCACGCCTTCGGCCTCGCGATACTCGATACGGGCAAAGGTGCCGGCGCCAGCGCTCCAGATGTCGCCGGTGCGCTGGCACTGCTCGCTGCAGAGATACGCCACCATCGGTGAGACATACTCGGGCCGGAGCTTGTCCAGCACCTCGGGCGTCATCAGGCTCTCGGTCATGCGCGTGGCCGCCACCGGGGCAAGCGCATTGATGAAGATGTTGTACTTCTGGCCCTCGAGCCGGAGCGCATTCATGAAGCCCACGACGGCGAGCTTGGCGCCACCATAGTTCGCCTGGCCGAAGGTGCCGTAGATGCCCGAGTTCGACGAAGTGACGACGACGCGGCCATAGGCCTTGGCGCGCAGGATCGGCCAGGCCGCGTGAGTCACGTAGGCGGTGCCGAGGAAGTGCACCTTGACGACGAAGTCGAAATCCTCGGCCGTCATGTTGTGGAAGGTCTTGTCGCGCAGGACGCCGGCGTTGTTGACCACGATGTCGACCGTGCCGAAGGAATCGACCGCGGTCTTGACGATGTTGGCGGCGCTCTTCGGATCGGCCACCGAATCGTAGTTGGGCACGGCCTGGCCGCCGGCCGCCTTGATCTCGGCCACCACCCTGTCGGCAGCGGCATGGTCGCCGCCTCCGGTGTTGATGGGCCGGCCGTCGACGGCGCCGCCCGGATCGTTCACCACCACCTTGGCGCCGCGGCTCGCCAGCAGCAGCGCGTGCGCGCGGCCGAGCCCGTTGCCCGCGCCGGTGACGATGGCAACGCGATTGTCGAAACGAATGCTCATATCCTGCGTCCTCACTCTTTCTTCAGAATCACGACCGAGGCCACCGCCTCTTCCATGCCGATCACGCCGCCGCCGTTCTCCGCCAGCGCCACTTCCGCGCCCTTGACCTGGCGCGGGCCCGCCTCGCCGCGAAGCTGCGTCGCGAGTTCGGCCAGCATCGACAGGCCGGTCGCGCCGACGGGATGGCCCTTGGAGACGAGACCGCCCGACGTGTTGACCGGCAGCTTGCCGCCGGGGCCGGTGGCGCCGGAGCCCACGAACTTGCCGCCCTCGCCCTCGGGGCAGAAGCGCAGCATCTCGCACTGGTAGATCTCGCAGAAGCTGGTGGCGTCATGCACTTCAGCGACGTCGATGTCCTCGGGCCCCAGCCCCGCCATCTTGTAGGCCTTGTCGGCCGCGGCGCGCGTCAGGCCGGGCTGGTCGAGCGCGCGGTACATGCCGCCGGAGAAGCCAACGCCCGCGATCTTGATGGCACGCGCCTGCACCGCTTCCGGCATCTTCTCGAGGTACTCCTTCGAGCACAGCAGCGACGCTGCGGCGCCATCGCCGATCGGCGCGCACATGGCACGGGTCAGCGGATACGACACCGGGCGGTCCTGCAGCACGGCTTCGGGAGTCATCTGGAAGCGATACTGCGCCTTGTCGTTCAGCGCGCCGTAGTTGTGGTTCTTGGCGGCACCCGTGGCGATCTGCTCCTGCGTCGTGCCGTGCTTCCACATGTGCCACTTGGCTTGCATGGCATAGGTGTCCATGAAGATGGTGCGATCGGGCCCGGTCTCGAACTTCGAACCGATCAGGGCGCCCACCTTGTTCATCTCCGCGACCAGCCGGTCGTGCTGACTGGTGATGTAGCCCTGGTTGAAGAGGCCCGCCGTCCGCTCCGGCGCATCGGGGCTGAAGAGCTTTTCGATGCCGATGCAGAACGACAGCTCGTGCGTGCCCGCCAGCACATCCTTCCAGGCCCCCATGAAGGCGGTCGAGGCCGTCGCGCAGGCGTTCTCGACGTTGAACATCGGTACGCGCTCGGGAAACAGCCCCTCCTCGACCAGCGGCTGGAACAGTGCCTGGGCGCGGATCGAATTCTGGCCCCAGAAGCCCATGCCGCAGTTGCCCATCCAGCCCGCCTCGATATCGGCACCGGTCTTCATGCCGGCATCCGACAGCGCCCCGACATAGGCTTCGCGCGCCAGGTCGCCGAAGCTCATGCCCGGGTGCTTCTTGAAGGCGGTGGTGTAGGCGCCGATGATATAGACGTCGCGCATGGCAGCGTTTCCTCAGGTTGGCTTTCCGGTCATTTGAGCGTATCCAACCGCCCTGCGCTAGGAGAACGAACATGGCTGTAGCGGCCCCGGCACGCCCCCCCAACGTCGACAGCACCATTACCGAGTTGAAGAAGCTCTACGGCGACCGCGTCAGCACCGCGCACGCCGTGCGCGAGCAGCACGGCAAGGACATTTCGTACCACGAAGCGCACCTGCCCGATGCCGTGGTCTTCGCCGAATCGGCCGAGGAGGTGCAGGAGATCGTAAAGCTCTGCGCCCGCCTCAAGACGCCGATCATCCCCTTCGGCACCGGCACCTCGCTGGAAGGCCACATCAGCGCGCCCAACGGCGGCATCTCGCTGGATGTAAGCCGCATGAACAAGGTCGTGCAGGTGAACGAGGCCGACCTCGACGTGGTCGTCCAGCCCGGCGTCACCCGCAAGCAGCTCAACGAATACATCCGCGCGACGGGGCTGTTCTTTCCGATCGATCCCGGTGCCGATGCCTCGATCGGCGGCATGGCCAGCACCCGCGCCTCGGGCACCAATGCGGTGCGCTACGGCACCATGCGCGAGAACGTGCTGTCGCTGCAGGTCGTGACGGCCGACGGCCGCCTGATGCGGCTGGGCGGCCGCTCGCGCAAGTCGAGCGCGGGCTACGACCTGGTGAAACTGTTCGTCGGCTCCGAGGGGACGCTCGGCATCATCACCGAGATCACGCTCCGCCTCTACGGCATCCCGGAGTCGATGGTGGCGGCGACCTGCGCCTTCGACAGCCTGGAGGGCGCGGTCAATACCGTGATCCAGACCATCCAGTCCGGCATCCCGGTGGCGCGCATCGAGCTGATGGACACCGAGACGGTCGACACGGTGAACAAGTATTCCAAGCTCACCCTGCCGGCAAAGAACCTGCTGCTGCTCGAATTCCACGGCACCGAAACCGGTACGAAAGAGCAGGCCGAGATGGTCCAGGAGATCGCAGCCGAGCACGGCGGCGGCGACTTCGCCTGGACCAGCCAGGCCGAGGAACGCAGCAAGATGTGGCAGGGCCGCCATGACGCTGCCTGGGCCGCCAAGGCAGCCAAGCCCGGCTGGGGCATGTGGGCGACCGACGTCTGCGTGCCGATCTCCAACCTCGCCGAATGCATCCTCGAAACACAGAAGGACATCGTGGCCAACGGCCTCTACGCCCCCATCGTGGGCCATGTCGGCGACGGCAACTTCCACCTCACCATGATGGTGAACCCCGACGACCCGACCTACCTGCCGCGCGCCGAAGGCCTCAACGACCGCATGATCGCCCGCGCCCAGGCGCTGGGCGGCACCTGTACCGGCGAGCACGGCGTCGGCATCGGCAAGATCAAGTACCTCTATAAAGAACACGGCGAGGCGATGTCGCTGATGCGCGCGATCAAGAAGGCGCTCGACCCCGACAACATCATGAACCCGGGCAAGATCATCGGGCCGATCAACTGACTCTTCCGGACCGCGAGCCTCCGGCTCGCTCAGCGTCATGAGCGAGCCGGAGGCTCGCGGTCCAAAAGACAAAGGGCCGGCGAATGCCGGCCCTTTTCCGTTGGAGCAGGCGAACCTTATTTGGCGGCCTGCACCATGATCTCGACGCTGAGGCCGGGGGCCGCGAGCTTGGCTTCGACGGTGGCTCGCGCGGGCGCATTGCCGGGCGACACCCAGGCGTCCCACACTTCGTTCATCTGGCTCCAGGTCTTGATGTCGGTCAGCCAGATGTTGGCCGAAAGGATCTTCGACTTGTCCGTGCCGGCTTCCTTCAGGAACTTGTCGATCTTGGCCAGGATCTGCGCGGTCTGGCCTTTTACGTCGGCCTTGGGGTCGTCGGCGGTCAGGCCGGCAAGGTAGACCGTGTCGCCGTGGACCACCGCGCTGCTCATGCGGGGGCCGGGGTTGATGCGCTTGACGCTCATGTTCTCTCTCCTCGGTGAAAACGGTCGCGACCTTAGCAGAGGCTAGAGCGCCGCGACGACCATGATTTCGACCTTCATGTTCGGGTCGTTGAGGCGCGCCTCGACCGTGGCGCGGGCCGGCGTCTGGCCCGGCACGACCCAGGCGTCCCAAACTCTATTCATGGCGGCAAAATCGGAGATATCGGCGAGCCAGATCGTGGCGGTCAGGATCTTCGTCTTGTCGCTGCCGCCCTTGGCGAGCAGCGAGTCGATTTCCGCCAGCGCCTGCTTCACCTGACCGGTGATATCGAGCGAGGTGTCCTCGGGAATCATGCCCGCGCAATAGATGCGGCCGCCGTGGACAGTCGCCTCGCTCATGCGAGGCCCGGGATCGATGCGCTTGATGTCGCTCATGCGCCGATCCTAATGCACATTCCGCTCGACGACACGCACTTCCGTTCCCCACAGCCCGCCGGTTCGCGTTACAGTCGCCGGCGAGGTGATCCATGACCGATGAAGAGGCCGGCCGCGTCCGCGACTTCGTGGGCTACGGCCGCAATCCACCCGATCCCAAGTGGCCGAACGGCGCGCATGTCGCGGTCAATTTCGTCATCAACTACGAGGAGGGCGGCGAGCAGGCCGTGCCCGACGGCGATGCCGCTTCCGAGACCGGCCTGACAGAGGGCTCCACCACCGGGGTCAAGGGCCGCGACCTCGGCGCAGAGAGTATGTTCGAATACGGCAGCCGCGTCGGCTTCTGGCGCCTGCACCGCATATTCACCAAACGCAAGCTGCCATGCACGATCTTTGCTATCGCCCGTGCGCTCGAGCGCAATCCCGAAGCCTGCGCCGCCATGCGAGAGGCCAACTGGGACGTGGCCGGGCACGGCTACAGGTGGGAGATCCACGGCAACATGGCGCCGGAGTACGAGCGCGAGCAGATCCGGCTGGCGACCGAGAGCATCACCAGGACGATCGGCACACGGCCCGCCGGCTGGTACAGCCGGTACGCCCCCTCGATGCTGACGCGCAACCTGCTGCTCGATAACGGTTACGAGTACGACAGCGACACCTACGACGACGAGCTGCCCTATTGGCTGAAGGTCGGCGCCCGCCGGCAGCTCATCGTTCCCTACTCCATTGTGCACAATGATGTGCGCTTCGCCCGCCAGGGCATGAGCTCGGGCGACGAATACTTCACCTACGTCAAGAATGCCGTGCAGTGCGTGCTCGAGGAGGATCCGCCGCGCATGCTGAGCTTCGGCCTGCACAACCGCATCATCGCCCATCCCGGCCGCGCCCTGGGCCTGGCCAAGGTGCTCGACTGGCTCGCCGACCAGCCGCGCGTCTGGGTCACGCGCCGCATCGACATCGCGCGCCACTGGAAGAAAGTGCATCCATGACCACCAAACGGCCCCCAATCGAGCGCCCACTCGACGGGATGCTCGTCCTCGATCTGGGGCAGATCTACAACGGACCCTACTGCGGACTGCAGCTCGGCTTCATGGGCGCCCGCGTGCTCAAGATCGAGCCGCCGGAAGGCGATGTCGTGCGCCGCCGCAAGCGCGAGGTCGAGCCCTATCCGCTGGTGATGCTGAACTCCAACAAGGAGTCGGTGGTGCTCGACCTCAAGCAGCCGCGCGGCAAGGAGATCTTCCTGGCCCTGGTCGCCCAGGCCGACGTGCTGATCGAGAATTTCGCCGCCGGCGTGATGGACCGACTCGGCCTCGGCTGGGAGGTGCTGCACAAGCTCAACCCGCGCCTGGTCTACGGCGGCAGCTCCGGCTTCGGCCTCGACGGTCCCTATCGCGACCTTCCCGCCATGGACGTCACCATCCAGGCGATGAGCGGCATCACCAACGCCACCGGCGACGCCGACGGACCACCGACCAAGGCCGGCGCCGCCGTCTGCGATTTCCTGGCCGGGATCCATCTCTGCGCCGGCGTCCTCGGAGCTCTCGTGCAGCGCGAGCGTACCGGCAAGGGCCAGCGGGTGGAGGTGGCCATGCATGAAGCGGCGGTAACGTCGCTCGCCTCGGCCATGGGCGCCGTGATGGACGGCGATACCAACGTACCCGACCGCACGGGCAACAGGCATCCGGCGCTCGCCATGGCGCCCTACAACACCTACCCGTGCGCCGATGGCTACGTGGCGATCTTCACTGCCGCCGAGCGGCACTGGCACTCGATGTGCCGGATGCTGGGCCGTCCCGACCTGCTGGAAGACCCGGAGCTGTCGAGCACGATCGGCCGGGCCAGGCGCATGACGGAGGTCGACGACATCGTGTCGGCCTGGACGCTTTCGCGCTCGAAGGCCGAAGTGCTGAAACTCCTCAACGATGCACACGTGCCCTGCGCGCCTGTGAAGACGGCACGCGAAGTGGCGACGGATCCCCATCTCGAGGCGCGCGGCTTCTGGGTCGACACGGTCCATCCGCGCCGCGGCAAGACCCGCGTCCCGATCTCGGCGATCCGGCTTCACACCGGCGGCAAGTCGGAAATCCGCACGCCGGCACCGACGCTGGGACAGCACACCGACGACGTGCTCGGAGAGTTGCTGGCGTTCAGCGCCGACGAGCTGACGCGCCTGCGCGCCGAAGGCGTCACCAGGTCGGTGACGGAAAAGAAAGCTTAGAGAGAACGAACGTCCTCCCCCGCCGCGCCTGTGAAGGCGCTGAGACGGGGGCGGACTATGAAAGATCAGGCGCGCTCGCGAATGTCGGCGAACTTTATCTTCGGGCTCTTCTCGACGACATAACCCAGCTCCCAGGCATTGCGGGCCAGGAACACCGGCGAGCCGTCGCGGTCCTCCGACATGCCGCCGCGGTTGGCCGACATGAAGGCTTCGAGATCGGCCTTGGTTTCAGCCGTGATCCAGCGCGCCGTTTCGAACGGCGCCGGCTCGAGGTCGATCATCACCGAATACTCGGCCTCGACGCGGGTCTTGAGTACGTCGAGCTGCAGCTCGCCGACCACGCCCACGATGTGATCGCCGCCGATCACGCGGCGGAACACCTGGGTGACGCCCTCCTCGGCGAGATCTTCCAGGGCACGCTTCAGCTGCTTGGACTTCATCGGGTCCTCCAGCCGCACGCGGCGCAGGATTTCCGGCGCGAAATTGGGGATGCCCACGATCTTGATCGGCTCGCCCTCGGTAAGCGTGTCGCCGACGCGGAGCACGCCGTGGTTGGGAATGCCGATGATGTCGCCGGGCCACGCCTCGTCCACGATCTCGCGCTCGCGGGCGAAAAACAGGATCGGCGAATTGACCGACAGCACCTTGCCCGTGCCCATCTGCGTGAGCTTCATGCCGCGCTTGAACCGGCCGCTGCACAGCCTGAGGAAGGCGATGCGGTCGCGATGATTGGGGTCCATGTTGGCCTGGACCTTGAACACGAAACCCGAGACCTTGGGCTCGGTCGGCTCGATGGGCCGCGGCTCCGCCGGCTGCGGCCGGGGCGGCGGCGCCCAAAGCGCGAGCGCGTCCAGCAGTTCGCGCACGCCGAAATTGTTGTAGGCGCTGCCGAAGAAAACCGGCGTCAGGTGGCCGGCGCGATAGGACTCGATGTCGAAAGCGGGATAGCCCGCGCGCACCAGCTCGACGTCCTCGGCGAGCTTGGGATCGGTGATGGTGTAGTTTTCGATCAACTCGCCGATGCGGCTGCGATCGGCGGTGTCGAACACCAGCATGCGGTTGTGGGCGAGATCGTAGGCACCCTTGAAATTCTGGCCCGAGCCCTGCGGCCAGCTCATCGGCGTCACGTCGAGCGCCAGCGTCGAGGCGATCTCGTCGAGCAGCTCGATCGGGTCCTTGGACTCGCGGTCCATCTTGTTGATGAAGGTGATGATCGGCACGTCGCGCAGGCGGCAGATCTCGAACAGCTTGCGGGTGCGCGCCTCGATGCCCTTGGCGGCGTCGATCACCATGACCGCCGAATCGACGGCCGTCAGCGTGCGGTAGGTGTCCTCGCTGAAATCCTCGTGACCCGGCGTGTCGAGCAGGTTGAACACCGCGCCGCCGTACTCGAAATGCATCACCGAGGTGGTCACCGAGATGCCGCGCTGCTGCTCGATCTTCATCCAGTCCGAGCGCGCGCGCCTTGCATCGCCGCGCGCCTTCACGGCACCGGCGACATGGATGGCACCGCCGAACAGCAGCAGCTTCTCGGTGAGCGTCGTCTTGCCGGCGTCAGGATGGGAAATGATGGCAAATGTCCGCCTGAGGCCGGCCGGATGGCCGGCCAGGCGGGCGTCTTGCTCGGGAAGTACGACTGAATCGGGCACTTTTGCGTAACCTGCAGGGGTGCGAGGGGGTAGCGGACGCGTCCGGTGGCGTCAACTCGGCCGTGACCCCTCTTCTCCCGCACGCCGCTTGGTGGCGTTGCCGAGGTTTGTTAGTACGGCGGCGGTCTTTTCCGACGCGGCGTGATCTTGGCAGAGTGGATTGGGGTGAATGGGTAGGTTCTGGGCTGCATGGAAGGGTCGCGCTTCCCGTTCTCAAAGAGTTGCTGATCCCTCTCGCCGGTGGCGCCGTCTACGGTGCGATCGCTGGCCATGCCAAGTCGTCGTCGTTCGATGGCGCAACGGCCGGCGGCGTGGCGTTTTTCTGCCTGCTTGCCGCACAGGGCCTCGTCCTGCGCGCCGCAGCGAACGCACGGGACGGCCGACCCGCTCCGAAGACCGTAACCGATCCCACGCCGGAGACGGCCCCGGAAACGGCCCCGGAAACGGCCAAGACTCCCAACCCGGAGGCAATCGATGACTTCGTCAGCATCCGGCTCGGCATCGAAGAGCTGAAGGCGCAGGACGCCTGGCCGGAGGTCGGCCCGGGAAATGCGGAGGACGGCCAGAAGCCGCTGTTCCGGAACCTTGCCTATTCTGTCGCCCAGAAGACTCCCGTGGAAGCGCTGATGCCCGGGCAGTTGCTCACCCTGAAGATGCCCTATCAGGCCGTGCTGAACGCCGCCGTGAACTTCGAACGCGAGGTCCGGCGTCGGGCGGATATTCCGGAGGGCCGGACCGTTCCCCTGTCGCAGCTGTTCCGGAAACCGCAGTTCAATCTGTCGCAAGAGAAGATCCGGCAGCTCGACACCTTGCGACGGATCAGGAACAGCATTCTTCACGGCTCCGAGACCCTGATCTATCCGCTCGAGGCCGCAGCACTCGTCGCAGCCTTCGACCGGGCCGCGTCGTGGTTCGAGCCTGCCAAGGACGAGCCAGAGCGAAAGGCCGACGTCGTCAAGGGCTGAGGCGGCCTTTCTGCCCACGGCCGCAGAAGACAGCGTGTGTTGTGGCTGAATGCTTACAGGCGCCCTCGGCGGCGCTACACTGCCGCCATGAACACCGACCAGCTAAAATCCTTCATCGGCAGCTTCTGGGACGACCAGATCCTGCCGTCCCTCACCGACTACATCCGCATCCCCAACAAGTCGCCGTCCTTCGATCCGAAGTGGGAGGAGAACGGCTTCATGGAGGACGCGGTCACGCTGATGACGGACTGGGCCCGGCCGCATGTGGCGGCGTTCGCGGGCGCGACGATGGAAGTCGTCCGCCTGCCGGGCCGCACGCCGCTGATCTTCATCGAGGTGCCCGGGACCGATGGGAGCGACGGCCGCAACGACACCGTCCTGCTCTATGGCCATCTCGACAAGCAGCCGGAGATGAAGGGCTGGGCCGAGGGCATGGGGCCGTGGATCCCGGTGCGCAAGGGCGACAAGCTCTACGGCCGCGGCGGCGCCGACGACGGCTACGCGATCTATGCCTGCTTCGCAGCCCTTCTGGCGCTGCAGGAGCAGAACGTTTCGCGCGCCCGCTGCGTCATCATGATCGAGGGCTGCGAGGAATCCGGCAGCTACGACCTGCCCTTCTACGTCGACCATCTGATTCACCGCATCGGCGACCCGTCGCTGGTCGTGTGCCTCGACTCTGGCTGCGGCGACTGGGACCGGCTCTGGCTCACCACCTCGCTGCGCGGCATCGCCGCCGGCACGCTGAAGGTGCGCGTGCTGAACGAGGGCGTGCACTCGGGCGACGCCTCGGGGATCGTGCCCTCCTCCTTCCGCATCGTGCGCAGCCTGCTGACACGCCTGGAGGACGAGGCGACCGGCGAGATGAAGCTGCCGGAGCTCTTCGTGCAGATTCCGCCGCAGCGCATTGCACAGGCGTCGGAAGCCGCCCGCGTGCTGGGCGAGGAGGTCTATCGCAAGTTCCCGTTCGCCGGGACCACCAAACCGATGGTCGAGGATCTCGGGCAGATGGTGCTGAACCGCACCTGGCGGCCGCAGCTCGCGACGACCGGTATGGCGGGCTACCCCGAACCGGTCGACGCCGGCAACGTGCTGCTGCCCTACACGGAGGCCAAGCTCAGCGTGCGCACGCCGCCGACGCTCGACGCCAAAGATGCCATGAAGGCCATCAAGAAGGCCCTGGAGGCCGACCCGCCCTATGGCGCCACGGTCGAATTCGACGCGGGCGAAGGCGGCCAGAGCGGCTGGCACGCCCCACCACTGGCACCCTGGCTGGAGAAGGCGGTGACGGAGGCTTCGCAGGAAGCGTTCGGCCAGCCGGTCGCCTACATGGGTGAAGGCGGGACGATTCCGTTCATGGGCATGCTGGGCGAGAAGTTCCCCAACACGCAGTTCGTCATCACCGGCGTGCTTGGGCCCCACTCCAATGCCCATGGGCCCAACGAGTTCCTGCACATCCCGACGGGCAAGCGCGTGACGGTGGCAACGGCGCGGCTGATCGCGGCGCATTACACGAGGAAGGGCTAATCGCACTCCCGTCGCCCTTCGACTACGCCGCCCTTCAGGCGGCGTCGCTCAGGACGACGAAAGTCAGCTCTCCAGCTCCTCGCGCAGCATCTCAATGTCCAGCCACTCGCTCTCGGCGGCGTCGATATCTTCGCGCGGCGCGGCAGCCTTCTGCCGGACGCGCGACGGCATCACACCGGTGGCCTCCAGGCGCGGCCCGCGCTGGCTCACGTAGTCGCTGTAGCCGCCGGCATATTCGATCGCCGTGCCGTCGCCTTCGAGCGCGATGGTCGAGGTCACGAGCCGGTCGAGGAAATCGCGATCGTGGCTCACCAACAGGACGGTGCCGTCGTAGTCGGCCAGCGCCTCCTGCAGGAGGTCGAGCGTGTCGGCGTCGAGATCGTTGGTCGGCTCGTCGAGCACGATCATGTTGGAGGGCGCCGCCAGCGCCTTGGCCAGCAGCAGGCGGTTGCGTTCGCCACCCGACAGCGTGCGCACCGGCTGGCGCGCCTGCTCGTCGCGGAACAGGTATTCGCGCAGATAGGTCATCACATGCGTGGGATGGCCACGCACCAGCACATGGTCGTTGCGGTCCGCCAGGATCTCCCACGGCGTCTTGTCGGGATCGAGGCCGATGCGGCGCTGGTCGATCACCACCGGCAGCAGGTTGGTGCCAAGCTTCACGGTCCCTGAATCGGGCACGAGCTCGCCCATCAACATCTTCAGCAGGGTCGTCTTGCCGGCGCCGTTGGGGCCGATCAGGCCGATACGGTTCTTGCGAAAGATGCGCGTCGAGAAATCCTCGACGATCACCTTGTCGCCCCAGCGCTTGGAGATGTTGTGCGCGGTGACGACCAGCGCACCCGAGGCCTCCGCTTGGCCCGCCTCGATGGTGGCGCGGCCGACCGGGCCGATCTGCTCGCGGCGCTGCTGGCGGAGCGCGTTCAGCGCCCTGAGGCGACCCTCGTTGCGCGTGCGCCGGGCGCGGATGCTCTTGCCCGCCCATTCGGTCTCGCGCTCGATCAGCCGGTCGAGCTTGTGCCGCTCGGTTGCCTCGCGCTCGACGATGTCGGTCGACCAGGCCTCGAACTCGCCATAGCCCTTGTCCAGGCGGCGGACGATGCCGCGGTCCAGCCACAACACGGCGCGCGACAGCGTCGTGAGGAAGCGCCGGTCGTGGCTCACCAGCACGTAGGCCCCACGCCAGCGGGCGAGCTTGTCCTCCAGCCACTCGATGGTGGGCAGGTCGAGATGGTTGGTGGGCTCGTCGAGCAGCATCACGTCGGGCTCGCCCACCAGCACACGCGCCAGCGCCGCCCGCCGCGCCTCGCCGCCCGACAGCTCGCCAGGCTGCCGGTCGCCATCGAGCTTCATCTCCTCGAGGATGGCGGCGATGCGGTAGTCGGACGGGCCCAGCGAATCGGTCAGCACGGAGGCGACATAGTCGGCCACCGTCTCGTGACCGGCAAAGTCCGGCTCCTGCGGCAGGGAGGCGATGGTGGCGCCGGGCTGGGCGAAGCGCGTGCCCCCGTCGAAGATCGGCTGGCCCGCCAGGATGCGCAGCAGGGTCGACTTGCCCGCGCCATTGCGGCCGACCAGCGACAGGCGCTCGCCCGGCGCAATGCCGAGATCGACGCCGTCCAGGATCGTCTGGTCGCCGAGGTGGAAGCGGATGCCGGTCAGCGCGAGAAGGGGTGGGTCAGCCATCGGTCATTTTTTTGGTGGGCCGGTGTCATGGCGGAACCTGTCCCGATGGGCAAGGACAACCGGCGGGGCTAGGATCGCGCATGCTGCGGGCCGTGGGGGAACCAAAGCGGATCGATCGTGCCATCAGGCGCCTGCAGGGCGCGCTGAAGGGTGTCCCTGCGCGCGGCGTGCGGCTGACGTGGCGCGGCGGCGAACTCAGCACCACCATCCACTGGGCGCGCGACGATCATTTCTGGTGGGCATTCGAGCCGCGCGCGGCCAGGGAGACCGCGCTCGGCGTGACGACGGGCGCACGGCACGCCCTGTTGCTGGGTCATGCCGCCCATGCGCCGACCAAGCGCGAGAGCATCACCTGCGAGATCAACCTGCCGCTGGGCGGCGCAGACCGCAAGGTGGCCGGCATTATCGCCGCCGACGCCGAGGGCGCGCTCTATCTCGCCCATTCCGGCCGCATGGGCGGCGCACGGCCGGGCCAGCACAAGGCGGGCTTTCGCGAGTTCCTGGCCGACGGCGTGTGGCGGCCCCTCCTCTGGCCCGACGGCGTGGAATCGGAGGCGCTGATCGTGGCACCGCTCGACAGTCCCCGCCTCACGCGCCTGCTCGGCCAGTTCGTCGATTCGGTGCACCGCTACAAGTCGGGCGACAGTCCGGTCGCGCGCACGGGCCTCTGCGTCGAGACGGTGTCGGTCGATTCGGCCGCCGCGGCCTGCGACCGGCGCCTGGTCGACGGCGCGCTGCACGAGGAACTGGTGAAACGTGGCCTGTTTGGCGGCACGGCTGATCTCTTTTCCCTGCCCGGCGAGCGGCCGCAGCCGTTGTTCGCCCTGGTAGCGGACGGGCGCCCGGAAGAGCTGGCCCTCGCCGTCGGCGCGCTGTCCCTGGCCGCGGCGCGCGGCGGGCGCGACGTCCGGCCGATCCTGATTGCGCCGGCGGCCCCGATGGGGCGTGACGAGATCGCACTCCAGGCCCTTCCGTTCACCTGCGTGCGCTTCCGCTGGCGCGGCGCGCGCGCCATCTTCGATGGCCTCGACGACGCATTGGCGTAGAGTTGCCGGATGGTGATGGGTCTCACGACCGGACTATGGGTGAGCGCGCAGGTGCGGCTGTGCGACCGTGCCTTCATTCCGGCCACCGTGGTGCGGCGCGGCGATCCCGACGCCGGCACGGTTCTGGTCAAGATCAACCGCTTCGAGGCGGGCGTCACCGTCTTCACCCAGGCAAGCACGCTCGACGACGAGCCGGCGTGGAGCCGCGGCACCGGGCCCAAGCCCGTGCCGGAAGCCGACGCCGACGCCTACATCACCCGCCAGGTCGCCCGCGACCCCGATCTCTGGGTGCTCGAGATCGAGGACCGCAAGGGCGTCTACAAACTGGATGGGAAGATCGTTTAGGTCGCCTGTTCGACGTTGCCGGCAGAGTTGTCATCCCGGGCGGAGCCGAGGGACCCCAAAGCCATGAGAAAGGATTCCTCGCTTCGCTCGGGAAGGCACCACACGTCAGATCGCTACTGCGCCGGCAGGACGGTCATCGGGTCGAGGGTCTTGTTGCCGCGCCGGACCTCGAAATGGACTTTCGCATCGGCCTTGGCGATCGCCTGGCCCTTCTTCACCGCGTCACCCTTCTTCACCAGCAGCGACTCGTTGTTGGCGTAGGCGGTGATCCAGCCGCCGTTGTGGCTCACCAGCACGAGATTGCCCATGCCGCGCACTTCGTTGCCGGCGTAGACGACCGTACCGGCATCGGCCGCCTTCACCGACGCTCCTGTCTCGGTCTGGATGTCGATACCGTCGTTCTTCTGGCCGCCGGTGGTGGTGCCGTAGTTGCCCACCACCTTGCCCTGGACTGGCCAAGCGAAGCGCGGCGGCGGGGTGGCCGGCACGGTGACGCTGTCGGCGGCCGGGCTGAGCGGGGTCGGCTGGCCGGCCGGCGCGGCCGAGCGTGGCGGCTCGCCCTGGCCCGGCGGCGCCAGGCTTTCGCGCTTGACCGACCCGGGGCTCGAGGCCTCGGCAGGGGTGGTACCGCCAGGCACTGAATCGGGAACATACTTGGCGCCCGGCATTTCCAGGGTCTGGCCCGGTTTCAGCCGGTGCGGCGGCTGCAGCTTGTTGCGGCTGACGATGGTCTGGATCGGTACGCCGTACTTGAACGACAGGGCTTCGACTGTGTCCTTGTCCTTCACGACATAGACCGGCACGGCATTGGGGCCAGCGCCGGAGCCGGGATACTCCATGGTGCCCTCGCGGGCACCCATGACGGTGTTGCAGGCGCCGAGCGCGACCGAAAGCACCGCCATTGTACCCAGCGTGCGCAACCGGCCGGCCCATCGCGAGGGGAAGCGAGGGGCTCTTTTCATGGGCCTATTCTACTGCATCATGATTCCGGCGGGAATCGGGCTGCGGTCGATTTATCGGGGCTTATCCCTGCCCCAGGACCGGCAGCGGCCCGGCGACCAGCGGCACGAAGCGGACCGGCATCAGCGTGTCGCGCTGCAGCCCGCTCTCGCTCTTGACGATGCGCTCGACCACCTGGGCCGTGGGATCGCGGCCGACCGGCACGATCAGGATGCCGCCCATGGCGAGTTGGTCGATCAGGGCCTGCGGCCGTTCTTCGGCTGCGGCCGTCACGATGATGCGGTCGAACGGCGCCTGGCCCGGCCAGCCCTTGCTGCCGTCGCCGATGTCGCAGACGACGTTGTGGATGCGGAGATCGAGCAGCAGGCGTTCGGCCTCCTTCGACAGCGGCTTATAGCGCTCGATCGAATAGACGCGGCGTGCCAGCTTGGCCAGCACGGCGGCCTGGTAGCCCGAGCCGGTGCCGATCTCCAGTACCTTCATGCGCGGGCCGACGCGCAAGGCCTCGGTCATGGCAGCGACGACCAGCGGCTGGCTGATGGTCTGACCAAAGGCGATCGGCAGCGCGGTGTTCTCCCAGGCGCGCTCGACGAAGGGTGCGGACACGAAACGCTCCCGGTCGACGGCGCCGATGGCCGCGAGCACGCCCTCGTCAACGATGCCCGAATTGCGCAGCTCGGCAATCAGACGCCGGGCCACCCGGAGACCTGTCGCAAAGATCACTTGGCCATGGCGGTTGCGTAGTTCCAAGCCGGCGCTGACTCCCCTGACCAACTTGCGGGCATGCAGCAGGAGCGTGACCACCAGCCAGTCGCCTGTGCGGACGGAGCCCCCGGGCGCTCCATCGGCGTGCTGCAGCCACGCCTGCGCGATC
>RGPT01000077.1 GCA_010032545.1 Alphaproteobacteria bacterium | reverse complement strand
GGCCTGGGTGGCACTCGCGGCCCTGACGCGGATACGCTTGGCCAACACGTCGACGGAGGCGCCTGCCTCCACGCGGATGGTGCGGGCCGCACCATCGACTTCGACTACCAAACTCTGGACCGCGTGCAGGCGATACACCATTGGCTTGTCGCGAGCCTGAAGCACGGTCTGCCAGCGGCCGCGCCCCACCGCGATCCGGCCTGCCGGCACCTGGACGCCAACTGAATCGGCGGGAACGCCTTGCACCTGCTTTGCCATCAAGTCTCTCCTGCCGTTTCGAGAAATCCTCGCACTTTCGTTACGGCGTCTGCCAGGCCCACGCGCTCGATCTCGACGCCGGCCGGGAAGGCGCCCAGCAGCCGCGTCGGCAGCCGTGAATCCAGCATGACAAAAACGCCGCGATCGTCGCTGCGGCGGATCAGGCGACCGTAGGCTTGCTTCAGTCGCAGCCGCGCCAGCAGATCGTCGTAGGCGGTGGCGCCAGCGCCGGCGGCTTTCCACGCAGCCTTGCGCGCGCGATGGAGGATGTCGGGCCGCGGCCAGGGCACGCGGTCGAAGACGATCAGCCGGAGCGAGCGTCCCGGCACGTCGACACCGTCGCGCACGGCGTCGGTGCCGAGCAGGCACGACTGTTCTTCGGCGCGGAAGATATCGACCAGGGTGGCGGCATCCATGCCGCCGACATGCTGCGCGTAAAGCGGCAGGCCCGCTTCCTCGAGCACCGGCGCGATCCGCTGATGCACGGCGCGCAACCGTCCGATGGCGGTGAAGAGGCCGAGCGCACCGCCGCCCGCGGCCAGGAACAGCTCGCGGTAGGCCGCCGCCACCTGGTCGGAATCGTCGCGCTTCACGTCCTTCACGACCAGCACCTTGGTGTGATGGGCGTAGTCGAATGGCGAGGCCATGGCGGCTCGCATGGCGGGTGCTGCCAGATGCTTAGTGCCCGTGCGCGCCTCGGCGACGGCCCAGTCGGCATTGCCGTCCGGTTCTTCGTCGTTGGCCGCCGCCGGCACACCCAGCGAATCGCGCAGGGTGGCCGAGGTGATGACCGCGCCGTGCGCCGGTCGGATCACGGAATTCACGAACGGCTCGGTGGGGTCGAGATAGTGGCGGTACATGCCGACATCGGTCTCGCGCTGCTGGCTGCGTTCGACCGCGAACCAGTCGACGAAGGCAGGATCGGGATCGTTGTGCAGGCCGCGCAGCATGGCGCGCCAGGCTTCGAGCGTCAGTTCGCAGCGGTTGGCGAGCGAACGCGCCACACCCTCGATGCGGCCGCGCTGGCCAGAGTCGAGCGACTCGGCCTCGACTTCGAGCTTGGTGCGCAGGGCCTGGCGCAGGCGGCGCACCGGCACCAGCATCTGCTCGAGCGATTGGGCAAGCTGGTCGGCGGCTTCTATCAGGCCGGGATTGAGCGGCCGCACGTCGCATTCCTGGCCAAACCCCTGGTCGTCGCCGGCCGAGCGCGCGCGAACCTGCAGGCGCACCAGGGCAAGAAACTCTTCGGCTGGACCGAGCACCGTGCCATCGGTAAGCCGCGTCTGCCAGTTCGTGCCGGGCAGGCGTTGCGCGAGATCGAGCAAGCGCTTCAGCGCACCGAGCGCCTCGGCATCTTCGCCCAGAAGATCGCTGACGCGGCGTTCGAGGCCGCGGGCGCGGCTGCCGCGCCGGCCTTCGGCGCCCAACAGCCAGCGCCGGAGGTCGGAGGCTTCGACCGTCGAAGACGTAGCGCAACGGTCGCGTCGCGTCGTCGAGGCCGCCCATCGCCGCCTGCATCATGACCAGCGCGTGGTTGGCGATCACGATGTCGGCCTCGCGGGCGCGGCGGATGGTGCGCTCGACAAAGCACTTCCGATAGTGCTCGCAGGCCGAATAGATGCACTCGCCGCGACGATCGGCGAGCCGCGTGACACGACTGCGGCCCACGAGGTCGAGCAGCCAGGCCGGCAGATCGCCCCCGATCATGTCGCCGTCGCGGCTGGCGAGAGCCCAGCGTGCGAGCAGCCCGAGGCCGACGGCGTTCTCGGGCTGAAGTCCGCTCCGTTGGACCGCTTCCTGGAAGTTCAGCAGGCAGAGATAGTTCTCGCGGCCCTTCCGGATCACGACGCGGCGGCGCTTCTCGGTGGAATCGCGATGCAGCCTGTCGAGCTCGTTGTCGATCTGGCGCTGCAGGTTGCGCGTGTAGGTCGAGATCCAGACCGGCGCACCGTTCTTCTCGGCCCACAGGCTGGCCGGCGCCACGTAGCCCAATGTCTTGCCGACGCCGGTACCGGCCTCGACCAGCACGACGTTGGGCTTGTCCTCCTGCTCGCGCGGCGCGAAGGCCTGGCTGGCGGCGGAAGCGTAGTCGCCTTGCGTCGGCCGTGCTTCGGCCATGTTGGCGCCGGCCGAGATCATCTGCGCCAACCTGAGGCGGGCCTCGCGCGGCTCGACCGGCGCCGATCCTGGCGGCGGTGCGGGCGGCGGCTCTTCCCATTGCGGCAGGCTGCGCCAGACATCGAGGCCGGCGCCGGGCCGAGGTTTCCGGGCCGCCTGTTCGAGCCCGAGCGCTGCCAGCACCGCGTCGCCCCACGCCCAGTTGCCGCGCGCCATGGCAAGCGCGGTGTCCTTGAGATCGGGCGAGGCGAGGGCCGCCATGTCGTCGAGTTCGTCGAGCAGGGCGCGTGCCATGTGGGGCAGGCTCGCCACTTCTTCCTCAAGTGTCGTGGGCGCAGGCAGGTCGAGCGCCCTGCAGAGACCGCGCGGCGTCGGCAGACAGAAGGTCGCCGGCCGCACGAAGGCATAGAGCTCGAGAAGGTCGCGCGTCGGCAGATCGTCCAAGCCGAGCCGGGCCGCGACGGCGGGCCCGTGGCACACCAGTGGCCGGCTGCCGATGGCCCGGGAGGCGGCTTCCGCGGCGGAGACGCGCTCGATGTGGCCGTCCGGCGTGCGCCATAACGCGCCGCGCGCCGTCGCGATCAGGGCCGGCCAGGTTGGAGGGGAGGGTGCCATCCCGGTTTCGATAGCACACAATCACGAAATCCCGCGTCGACCCCACACGTCGGCGACGACGGACAGCGGTGCTTCCACGATGGCGTTCGTGCCGACACCGCCGCATTCGCCGGCAGGGGAGCCATGTCGCCGCGACATTGACGCCATGCTGCACCGCACCTAATTTGGCGTATTCCTGTTTGAATTGGCCATGTCCCAGATTGATCGCTCCCTCGCCGAAGCCGCGCGCGCTTGGCCCTTCGAAGAAGCCCGCAAGCTTGTCGCTCGTATCGGGGGCAAGTCGCCGGCCAAGGGCTACGTGTTGTTCGAGACCGGCTACGGTCCCTCGGGCCTGCCACACATCGGTACGTTCGGCGAAGTCGTGCGCACGACCATGGTGCGCCAGGCGTTTCGTCAGCTGAGCGACGTGCCGGCGCGGCTGTTCTGCTTTTCCGACGACATGGACGGTCTGCGCAAGGTCCCGGACAACGTGCCGAACAAGGAGATGCTCGCGGCCCATCTCGGCAAGCCGCTCACATCCGTGCCCGACCCGTTCAGCAACGAGCATCCGAGCTTCGGTGCCGCCAACAATGCGCGGCTTCGCGCCTTTCTCGATTCCTTCGGCTTCGAATACGAGTTCCAGTCGGCCACGGACTGGTACAAGTCGGGCCGCTTCGATCCGATGCTGCTCGCCATGCTGCGGCACTACGACGAGGTGCAAGCGGTGATGCTGCCGACCCTGGGCGAGGAACGCCAGCAGACCTACTCGATCTTCCTGCCGATCTCGCCCAAGACAGGACGCGTGCTGCAGGTGCCGGTCATTAGAACCGACGCCGATGCCGGCACCATCGTCTATCGCGACGAAGATGGATCGCTGGTCGAGACGCCGGTCACCGGCGGCAACGTCAAGCTGCAATGGAAGGCGGACTGGGCTGGCCGCTGGTTCGCGCTCGACGTCGACTACGAGATGTACGGGAAGGATCTCATCCCCTCGGCGGAGCTGAGTGCGAAGATTGTACGAATTCTCGGTGGCAAGCCGCCGGAAGGCTTCAACTACGAGCTCTTCCTCGACGAGCAGGGCCGCAAGATCTCCAAGTCCAAGGGCAACGGGCTCTCGGTCGAGGACTGGCTGCGCTATGCGCCGCCCGAGTCGCTGGCGCTCTACATGCAGCAGCAGCCGCGTCGCGCCAAGCGGCTTTATTTCGACGTGATCCCGCGGGCCATCGACGACTATCTCGCCGCGGTCGAGAAGTTGCCGGCCGAGGAGCCGGCGAAGGTTCTGGAGAATCCCGCCTGGCATATCCACAATGGCAAGGTGCCCGCCAACTCGGCGGCGGGCGTCAATTTCGGCATGCTGCTGAACTTGGCGAGCGTGGCGCATACCGACGACAAGGACGTGCTGTGGCAGTACCTGCGCCGCTATGTGCCGGGCGCCACGCCTGAAAGTGCGCCCTATCTCGACCGTCTGCTGCAGGGGGCCGTGGCCTACTACCAGGACTTCGTGAAGTCCTCGAAGAAGTTCCGGTTGCCCGACGGCAGGGAACATGCAGCGCTGACAGACCTCGCGGATGTGTTGCGCGGCATTGCCGAGGACGAGAGCGCCGAGTTCATCCAGAACGAGGTCTACGAAGCCGGCAAGCGTCACTTCGCCAAGGAAGAGCTTCGCCAATGGTTCAAGGCGCTCTACGAGGTGCTGCTGGGCAGCGAACAGGGGCCGCGGATGGGCGCCTTCATCAAGCTCTACGGTCGCGACAATGTCGTGGCTCTGATCGAGCGCGCGTTGGCCGGCGAGGATCTCGGCAAGGCGGCTTAGGGGAGACGGCATGAACGACGGCGTCGTCTTCGACTATCTCAATCCCACCATCCCGCCGGGCCTGAAGACGCTCGAAGTGCCGCTGATCCGTGCCACCCGCGACTCGATCAGGGGCTATGGCGAGATCGTGCGCGATCCCAAGCGCCACAAGATCGAGATCGTGCCCTGGCCGGTCACGGGTCCGCGCCGGCTCGACGCCGGCACAGGCATCGAGGGCGGTACGACCGAGGGCATCTTCACCTGCGAATGGCGCGGCAACGAACTGATCGGCCTCAACGAGGCGGTCGGCGGCCACTATGTCATCGGCTTCCGCGAGCTGCCGGAGAAGGCGGTGTCCGGCGTGGGGCTGGCCCAGGACCGCGTGCTGCTATGGCATTGCAATTATCATCCCGACGGTGGCCAGCTCTTTTGGCCGCTCGACGGAAAGCCATTTGTCGTACCGGTGGCCAAACCCGGCGACGATCTCGAGCCCGAGGCTTTCGTGGCTTTCTGGTCCGATGGCAGTTTCGGCATCTACATCCATCCCGGCGTCTGGCACGAGGGCGTCTTTCCGGTGACGTCGGCTGGCCGCTTCTTCGACAAGCAGGGCAAGGTCCACGCCCGCGTGAGTTGCGACCTTGCGGGTGAATTCGGCGTCCTGCTGTCGGTGTCGCTGCCCCACATCCTATAAAATAAATATTCCATAGAATGGTTTTGGTCTTGTGTTGTAACATTCCTCAGAATATATATACATTCTCAAGAATGTTATGGAGGTTTCGATGGCCTTGTCTCGCAAGACTTTTCTCCGCGTCCTGGGCGGGGGGATCGTGGTGGCGGCAGGCGCTGCTGTAGCCGTGCCGCGGCTCGACGCCATGCCGGCTTCGGCTGTCGAGGGTTGGCGCGGTCCGGGTCCGGAGGAGGCCGACCCGCGCCGGCGGGCGCTCGCGTGGGCGCTGCTGGCACCCAATCCGCACAATCTGCAAAGCTGGTCCGTCGACCTCTCGCAGCCCGGCGCGATCGTGCTTTTCGCTGATCGCACGAGGCTGTTGCCGCAGACCGACCCGTTCTCCAGGCAGATCCTGATCGGCCACGGCTGCTTCCTCGAGATCCTGTCGATGGCGGCGGCAGCCGACGGCTATCGCGCCGACGTGGCGTTGTTTCCTGGCGGTGAATGGAGACTGGACAGACCGGTGGCGCGGATCGTGTTCGTGAAACAGCCGGGCATTGCAGTCGATCCTCTGTTCGTCGAAGTGCCGCGGCGGCGCACGGTGAAGGGCAAGTACGAAGCCCGAACGCTCGATGCTTCGCACAAGGTGGCGCTGTTTGCAGGATACGGGGCGCCGGCGTTGCCTCTCGCCATCGCCGACGAGCCTGGCAGGGTCGATCGTTTGCGCGCCCTGGCGGTCGCCGGCTCGGAGCTGGAAATGAACACCGCCCGCACGCACAAGGAAAGCATTGACGTGGCGCGCATTGGCGCCGCCGAGATCGCCGCCCACCGCGATGGCATCTCCCTGAAAGGGCCGATGATCTGGGCGCTGCGTCAGACCGGCCAGATGACGCCGGAAAAGGCCATGACCCCCGGTACGCTGGCGTGGAACGGCGGCCGCGACTATGCGTTGGGCGGCTACGGCAGCGCCCAGACCCTGCAGGAGTATCCGGAGATGGCGGAACTGCGCGCGGCCATGCACAGGGAAACCGGCACACCGGACGGTGCGATACTGCAGATGTTCTTCCGCCTGGGCTATGCTGGGGATCCTGGTCCGTCGCCCCGACGGGCGCTTCAGAGCTTCGTGACGGTGTGACCGAACCGCCGCTTCCCTTCCGCATCGTCAACTGGATCGGTATCATCGACCAGCTGGCATCGACTGAAGCCAATCGGGCGTTGAAGCCGCTCGGCATGCAGTTGCCGCACCTGGTGCTGCTGAACCATTTCAGCCACCGACCGGACGAGGCCAAGACCGTCACCGGGATCGCCCGCGCGCTGCAGCAACCGCAGCCAGGCGTTACCAAGAACGTGCAAAAGCTCGTGGCCAAGGGCTGGTTGCGCGAGCGCACGAACGGCGGTGACGGCAGGTCCAAGCTGCTTGTCCTGACGCCGGCCGGTCTCGCCAAGCATCGCGCCGCGGTCGCGGCGCTCGCTCCCGGGCTTGCGCGCGCCTTCGGCGATTGGACGGAGCGCGATCAGCGGTCGCTCTTCACGATGCTCGACCGGCTCAAGCTCTGGTTCGACCAGGACCGGAATCGGCCGCCGCAATGATCGCACCGAGGTAGGCCACCACCATCCGCACGAGTTCGTCCTCGAAGCCGCGGCTGCGCAGGAAAGGCTGCTCTTCCAGCACTGCGGCGCGGATCACGCCCAGGGCCGATCGCGACAGCACGAAGAGCTGCTGGCTCGAAAGGCCTGGCAGCTTCGCCTCAGGGCCGCTGCCGATGGCCGCGCTGGCCGTGGCGATGAAAGAGGCCACCGGCGCCATCAGCTCGATACCGAGGCCCTGTGCCAAGATCGCCTGCACGACGGCCTTGCGGGCACGCTGCCGCCCGCGGAAGGCATGGATCATCGCCCGTATCATGGCGCGCACGCGCCCCTCGACCGTAGGATCGACCTCGCCCTGCAACGCGCGGGTGACCTCGGCCAGAGCGGCGGCGAGTTCCTGGCGGGCTAGCGCCAGCAGCACGGCGTTCTTGTCGCCGAAGTACTGATAGAGCGTGCCGATGCTGACGCCGGCGCGCTCGGCAACCGCGTTGGTCGTGAAGGTAGCCAGACCGTCGCTCTCCAGAATCTGAGCCGCCGCCTCGAGGATTGCGGCCACGGTTTCGGCTGCACGCGCCTGTCGGGGCATTCTTCTTTTGTTTTCAATGGGTTGAGATCTGGAAACCATGGCGATTCCGGGGCGGGGAAGGCGAGTAACAGAACATGAGCATTGCTCATATCATGGAGGCAGCCAACCCAAGGAGTACGTCATGGGTGAACTTTCGTTCCTCTATCTCACCCTGCTGCCGCTGGTTGTCGTGGCGGCCCTGGCCGAAGGCCTGTGGCTCGCCCGCACGCGGACCGAGGCCTACGACTGGAAGGCATGGGCCTGCTCGCTGGCCGACCTGGCGGGTCGCCGCGTGCTGGGCTTCATTCCCTATGCGTTCGCCGCCCCATGGCTTGACTGGGTGTGGCAGCATCGGCTGTTCACCCAGTCGCTCGACTCGGTAGGCCCGGTCGTGCTGCTCTTTATCGGCCTCGAATTCTTCTACTACTGGTACCACCGCACCGCGCACACCTCGCGCTGGTTCTGGGCATCGCACTCCGTCCACCACTCGCCCAACCAGTTCAACCTCGCCGCCGCCTACCGCCTCGGCTGGTTCGGCCGCTTCACCGGGACATCGCTCTTCTTCACGCCGCTGGTGCTGCTGGGTTTCACGCCGACCGTCGTGCTCACGGCGCTGTTCCTGAATCTGCTTTACCAGTTCTGGATCCACGCCGACTGGATACCCAAGCTGGGTTGGCTGGAATACGTGCTCAACACGCCGTCGAGCCACCGCGTGCATCACGCGCGCAATCCCGAGTATCTCGATGCCAACTTCGGCGGCGTGCTGATCGTCTTCGATCGCCTGTTCGGCACCTATGTCGAGGAGAAGAAGGAAGTGCCTTGCGACTTCGGCGTGATCTCGCCTGTCATCTCCTCGCACAATTCCTTCGTAGTCGATTTCGGTCCGTGGATCGGCCTCGCCAAGGATCTCGCCTCGGTGCGCTCGCCGCGCGAGGTCTGGATGTACCTGTTCGCGCCGCCGGGCTGGCGTCCGAACGGCGAGGGACTCACCACGGCAGAGATCAAGAAGCGGGCCGGGTTGGTGCCGGAGGAGCCCAAGCTGTCGCCGGCCTAGTCGCCCAGCGCCGCCTCGAAAACACGTGATAGCGAGACCGCCATCGCCGGCCGGTCGAGCAGGCCGTCCTCTTGGGCCAAAGTTTCCCAGACGGCGCCCTCGACGGCGGCCAGCGCCACGGCCAGGCGGGCTGCATCTGGACGGATGCCCAGCGCGGCGGCGAGCTTGTCCTGCAGCGCCGGCAGGAAGGTGCGTACTTCTTCGAGAACCGCCTGACGGCCCCTCACGTCCGGCATGACATCGCGCATTGCGAGCGACAGGCCGAGGTCGCGCCGCTTTTCGGCCAGGAAGGCCGACATGATGCGATGTATGACCTCGTCGCGGCCAACCATGCCCGAAAGGTCGGCCGCCAACACCGCCTCGAGCAGGTGGCGCGTCCGCCGACGGACAAGAGCTGCGGCAATCGCCTCGCGGTTCGGAAAGTACTGATAGAGCGAGCCGACCGACACACCGGCCCGCATGGCCACGCGCGTCGTGGTGAGTTGCGCCCAGCCGTCGGCGCGCAAGATGCGAATAGCCGCCTCAAGAATCGCATCGACCGTGGCGGTCGATCGGCCTTGTATGGGCTTCTTGCGGGGCTTCAACGCACCGGACACGAATGGCTCTCCCATGCGAATGGACGGACTCCCTAGCGCGCCCCATTTTCGATGGAACAGCGCGGGAGTCAAAACCGATGTCTTCATCCCACCATCTTGTCACTGGTGCCACCTCGGGGATCGGTCTCGAACTCGCGGCTCTCCTCCTGGCTGATCCGGCCTGTCGCCTCGTCGTTGGCGCGCGCCGGCCCGAAGCCGCTAAGGCGCTGCGAGCGCTCGCCGGCCCTGACCGCCTGGCGATCCTGCCGCTTGATCTCGCGTCGCTCGCCTCGACCGTCGCCTTCGCCGAGGCGGTGGAAAGACAGCTTGCCGGCGCGAAGCTCGCGTCGTTTTCCGCCAATGCCGGCCTTCAGGCCGCCGGCCCGCGTCGTCTCACCGCCGACGGTTACGAGGAAACCTTTCAGGCGAACTTCCTCGGCCACGCCTTGCTGATCGCGCGCTTGAGACGGCATCTCGTGCCGAGTGCGCCGGTGGTGTTGACGGCGAGTGGCACCCACGATCCGGCAAACCGGTTGGCGCGGCGGTTTGGCTTCCGGGGCGGGCTATTCGTTGGCGCCGACCACGTGGCAAAGGGCGAGCTCGACCCCGCAGCGTCGGCGAAACAGCTGGACAGGGACCGCTACGCCACGTCGAAGCTCTGCGCCATCCTCTACGTCTACGCCGTGACGCGACGGGCCTCGGCCGGCGATGCTCGCTTCATCGCTTTCGACCCCGGCCTGATGCCGGGGACCGGCCTCGCGCGCGAGCGTTCGGCCGTCGAGCGCTGGGCGTGGTCGAACGTGCTGCCGTTGCTGGCGCACGCCATGCCGGGGACCAGTACTGCGCGGCGCTCGGCACTGGCCCTTGCCAAGCTCCTGACCGGCCGTGCCTTCCCTAGTGGTCGTGGCCTGCATGTCGACTTCACGCTTGCGGAGACGCCGAGTTCGCGCGGCTCCCGGCGTGAGGATTGGCAGGAAGAGCTTCTCCGTTTCGCCGACTGTGCGGCGCTTGAGCCCTGAGCCGGCTGGCGGCAGAGTGGATCGGCGAGATCGAGGTCTTCGTGTTCAACGTCGGCGGCAACGTGCGCTTCGACATCCGCGACACGACCAGCCGTGTCTATCGCAAGGTCTGGGAGATGACGGCCTTCGCGGGCTTCCTGACGGCACGCGAAGCGGCCAAGGCAATGGTGCCGCGCGGCCGCGGTACGATGATCTTCACCGGTGCGACGGCGTCCCTCCGCGGCGGCCGTGGCTTCTCGGCCTTTGCCGGCGGCAAGCACGCGTTGCGGGCGCTGGCGCAGTCGATGGCGCGTGAGCTGGGGCCGCAGAACATCCACGTCGCCCATGTCGTGATCGACGGCGCGATCGATACCGAATGGATAAAGGCCAACTTTCCGGAGCGCTACAACGCCGGCCCCGACGCCATCCTGGCGCCCGACGACATCGCCGAGGCTTACTGGCAGCTTCACCGCCAGAAGCGCAGCGCCTGGACCTTCGAGATGGATCTCCGGCCGTGGCGGGAGAGCTGGTAGTGGCAAGGGTGGGGGAACCGGAAGGCACAGCAGGTCGTTAGGGAGGGCGAGCCCAGTTTCCCGTCACCCGAGGTACCGCCATGACCAGCGTCGAAACCGTCGACACGTCCAAGCTGTGGGACATGATCAAGGACATCAAGTTCGGCATGTTCACCGCCCGCCACGGCAACGGTCATCTTCATTCACGGCCGATGACGACGCAAAACGGCAGCGACGAGCGCGGTGCTGTGCTGTGGTTCTTCATGTCGCGCAAGGGCGACCCGGTGGCGGACATCTCTGTCTCGCCAGAAGTGAACGTGGCCTATGCCGACACCGGGAGCGATTCCTATGTGTCGGTTTCCGGTACTGCGCGGGTGGTCGAGGATGATGCCAAGAAGAAGGCACTGTTCAGCACCTTCGCAAAGTCCTGGTTTCCCGGTGGCGCGTCCGATCCCGACCTCGCGCTGGTCGCCGTCGCTATCGATCACGCCGACTATTGGGACGTGAAGACCAACAAGGCCGTGCAATTTTTCAAGATGGCCAAGGCCGCTTTCACCGGCATCCCGCCCACCGACATGGGCGAGCACGGCAAGGTCCGAATGGGCTGAGCGCTACTTCTTCGGCGTCGTCGCCGCGCCAACGCCTGCGCCAACGGCGCCGCCGATAAGGGCGCCCGGCAGGACGCCCAGCGGCGTGAGGGCGCCGACGGCGGCACCCGATCCCGCACCGATGGCGCCACCTGTCACGGCGCGTTGGCCCCAGGTGTCGCCGCACGCGGCGAGGCCGAGAAGAATGGAGGTGAGGACGATGATCCTGGCCATGGTGCGGAACTCCCCGTTACGCTTCTGGAAGCAGGTAAGGTCATCGCGCGATGTGGCGCAATTGGGGCGCCAATCGGGCAGTCCCCGGCGAATGCTGCCTTGATGTGATGCGCGCTTGCCACAGGCAGAGCAGCGGCGCCGCCAAAAGTTCCATCGCCAGTGCCGACGCGACCGGCAATGTCGGCATGTCGCCCAGCACGAGGCCGGACAGGCGGGCAAGGCCACCGATCGCCACGAGCGCCGTCAGCAGCCGGAGGCGCGTCGCCATCTTTTCGATCATTGGCACGGCGCTCCAGTAGCCGAGCCCGATCGCAAGCAGGAGTCCGCTGAGATAGCGATGGTGGTTGTCGTCCCACATCCCCGGTGACGCGGACTGGGCGATTCCCCACAGTCCTGCACCGACCGGCACCAGGGCGGCGATCGCGATCGAAATCTGCAGGGCGCGTCTTTCGAGCATCCTCTCTGCTACGCGGACCTCGGCACGCCGGATCAACGGCTTGCCCAGGCGGCTTGACCTCGCGAGTCGGCCGGCCCAAACACGGCGGAACGGAGGAAGCACCCTGGTCGACAATAGTCCCGATATCACCATCTGGCTGATGTTCGCGCCGTTCTGGCTGCTGGGCATCGCCGCCCTGATCGGCGGTGTATGGCATGCGATCCATTTCGCGGTCGTGCACGCGCGCGCCCGGGCCGCTGGTCACGTGCCCAAGACATCGCTCTTCTCGCGCAGGCTTGGCTGGCATGAGCTGACACCCGACATGCGCCATCACCTCAAGCGGGCGATGATCGCCGTCGGCGCCTTCATCGGCCTTTGCCTCGGCGGTGTCGTGGTCGGCGTTGTCGCCGGTCTGCTGATGCGAGCCTAATGTACGAGCCACCTCAATAGTCGCAGGATCATTTCCATCTGGCGGCCGGCGGTGGGCGACAGGTGCCGGCTCCGCGCTATACTTGCAGGCGGCAGCAAAGAGGATTCGCCATGACCATTGCGACTGACGTCGAGCGCGGGGACGCCCCCGAGTGCTTCGAAGCCATCGTAATCGGCGCCGGTCTGTCGGGCATGTACCAGCTCCTGAAGCTGCGCCAGATGGGTTTCAAGGCCCGTGTCTACGAGGCCGGCGGCGGCGTCGGCGGAACCTGGTACTGGAACCGCTATCCTGGCGCGCGCTTCGATTCGGAGAGCTGGACCTACGGTTTCTCCTTCTCGCCCGAGGTGCTGAAGGAATGGGACTGGAAGGAGCATTTCTCCGGCCAGCCGGAGAACCTGCGCTACTGCGAGTTCCTCGCCGACAAGTTCGACCTCCGCCGCGACATCACTTTCAATGCGCGCGTGAAGGCTGCGCACTGGGACGAGCCGGCGAACGAATGGGAAGTTACCTTCGAGAATGGAAAACCCGCCCGCGCGCGCTTCCTGATCACGGCGCTGGGGCCGTTGTCGTCGCCGACCATGCCGGGGATCCCGGGTATGGACGCCTTCAAGGGCGAGTCCTGGCACACCGGCCTGTGGCCGCATCGCCCCGTGAGCTTTGCCGGCAAGCGCGTGGCCGTTATCGGGACCGGCGCCTCGGGCGTCCAGGCCATCACCGAGATCGCCAAGACCGTTGGTCATCTCACGGTCTTCCAGCGAACCCCCAATTGGTGCACGCCGCTGCGCAACAGCGCGATCGCGCCCGAGACGATGGCCGACATTCGCGCCCGCTACGACGAGATCTTCGCCCACTGCCGCGACAACTGGGGCTGCTTCATTCACACCGCCGACCCACGGCATTCCACCGACGTTACCGTCCAGGAGCGCGAGGCCTTCTTCGAGAAGCTCTATGCGCTGCCGGGCTTTGCCTTCTGGCAAGGCAACTTCCGCGACGTGCTGATGGATCAGGCTGCCAACGATGCGCTGACCGCGTTTGTGGTCAGGAAGATCCGCGCCCGCGTGAACGACCCGAAAACCGCCGACAAGCTCATCCCGACCAACCACGGCTACGGCACGCGTCGCGTGCCGCTCGAGAGCGGCTACTACGAGGTTTACAACCAGCCCAACGTGAAGCTGGTCGACATTCGCGAGACGCCGATCGAGCGCATCACGGAGCAGGGCCTCCGGACCAGCGAGGCCGACTACGACTTCGACATGATCATCTATGCCACCGGCTTCGACGCCATCACCGGCGCTTTCGATCGCATCGATTTCCAGGGCCGCAACGGCGAGAAGCTCAGGGACAAGTGGGCCGACGGACCGCACACCTATCTTGGTCTGAACGTCGCGGGCTTCCCCAACATGCTGACGCTGGTCGGGCCGCACAACGCCGCGACCTTCTGCAACCTGCCGCGCTGCATCGAGCAGAACGTCGAGTTCGTGAGCGAGCTGTTGGGTTACATGCGCGAGCGCGGCCTGACGCGCATCGAGGCCACGCCCGATGCCGAGGCGACCTGGACCGCGCATGTCCACGACACCGCCTCGCGCCTGCTGCTGACCAAGGTCGATTCCTGGATGACCGGCGTGAACAAGAACGTCCCTGGCCGCCTCAAGCGCACCTTCATGGCCTATGCAGGCGGTGCGCCCAAGTACCGACAGAGGTGCGAGGAGATTGCCGCCAACGGCTACGAAGGCTTTCGCCTGGGTTAGCCGGGCAGCACTTGTCACGATATTGCCGCAATCGAGGCGTGCCGCGCCGCGAAATGTGACTTGAACCTTGTGCCCGCACGGGCGTTAAGAGGGGGCGACCGCATCGGTGGTCTCCCCCCATTGTTCAAAGGCAGTATCGTGACCCAAGCCGCCTCCCGTCCCGCGCTGATGTCGGTCGCCCATGCGGTGCCACCGCACCGGATGCGGCAGACCGACGCCGAAGCCGCGGCGCGCGGCATGTTTTCCCATCGCTACGCCGCTTTCGAGCGCATGGCGCCGGTCTTCACGACGGCGGGAATCGAGCAGCGTTACACGGTGAAGCCGCTCGACTGGTATCTCACCGATCTTGGCTGGCCCGAGCGCAATGCGGCCTATCTCGCGGGCGCCCAGGAACTCTTCGTCGATGCCGCCACCCGCGCGCTGGCCGCCGCCGGCTGCAGCGCCGCCGATGTCGACACCATCGTCACCATCTCCTCGACCGGCATCGCCACGCCCAGCCTGGAAGCGCGTGTCGCCGGGCGCATGGGCTTCCGCGCCGACGTCGAGCGCGTGCCGGTCTTTGGCCTCGGCTGCGCCGGCGGCGTGTCGGGCCTGGCGCTCGCCGGACGCCTCGCCTCGGCGCGGCCGGGCTCGACCGTGCTGCTGGTCGCGATCGAGATCTGCACCGCGGCCTTTCGCATGGACCAGCTCACCGCCGCCAACATGGTGGCGACCGCCCTGTTCGGCGATGGCGCTGCGGCCAGTGTCGTGCGCGCCGGCGAGGCAGGCCTCGCCAGCATCGAAGGTGCCGGCGAGCATCTGTGGCCCGACACGCTCGACATCATGGGCTGGACCGTCGATCCGACGGGCCTCGGCGTGGTCTTCGACCGTTCCATCCCGCCCTTCGCCGAGCAGCAGGTCGGAACCGCCGTCGACGGCATCCTGGCCCGCATCGGCGTGGCCCGCGACTCGGTCGACCGCTTCGCCTGCCATCCCGGCGGCGCCAAGGTGATCACGGCGCTCGAGGCAACCCTGCGCCTCGACCAGGGCACGCTCGACCACGAGCGCGAGGTGCTGCGCCACTACGGCAACATGTCGGCGCCGACCGTGCTGTTCGTGCTCGAACGCCTGGTGAAGGCCGGCCTGCCGAAGCGCACCGTGCTGGCATCCCTTGGCCCGGGGTTTACGTGCAGCTGCCTCTCGCTGGCGCGCGCCGCTTGAGCTTGCCCGCATGAGCTGGGCCATCCTCATCCTGGTCCTCGTCACGCTCCAGCGCCTGGGCGAACTCGTGCTCGCCCGGCGCAACACGGCGCGGCTGCTGGCCGACGGCGCCCACGAGGTTGGCGCCGGCCATTATCCGCTGATCGTGGCGCTGCATGCCGCCTGGCTCGCCGGCCTCTGGTATTTTTCCCTCTCGCTCACTCTCGCGGTGAACGGGATTTGGCTCGCGCTCTTCGTCGTCCTGCAGCTCGGCCGCGTGTGGGTGATCGCGAGCCTGGGGCCGCGCTGGACGACGCGCATCATTGTCCTGCCCCGCGCGCCGCTGGTGACGCGCGGGCCCTATCGCTTCGTCTCCCATCCCAACTACTGGGTGGTGGCAGGGGAGATCCTTGTGCTGCCGCTCGCCTTCGGACTTCCCTGGTACGGACTCGTCTTCTCCGCCCTCAATGCCGGCGTGATGTGGATCCGCATCAGGGCCGAGGCGACGGCGTTGCGCTCGTGAACGGGCACTCGTGAACGAAGACCGTCCCGCCGCCAGCCTCGCCGTCTGGGCGGGCTTCGGTGCGATGACGCTCGGCATGTTTATGGCCGTGCTCGACATCCAGATCGTCGTCACGTCGCTGCCCAACATCAGCAACGCGCTCGCCATCCCGGCCGACCGCATGAGCTGGGTCCAGACCGCCTATCTGATCGCGGAAGTCATCGCCATCCCGCTCACCGGGCTGCTGACCCGCGTGCTCAGCCTGCGTGTTCTCTTTGCCGCTGCCCTCGCGTTGTTCACTGCCGCGTCTGTCGCCTGCGCGGCAAGCAGCGGTTTCGAGAGCCTGATCGCGTCCCGCGTCGTACAAGGCTTCGCTGGCGGCGTGCTGATCCCCTCGGTGTTCTCGGCCGTGTTCTTGCTCTTTCCCGTCCGCCAGCAGGGCCTTGCCACGACGCTGGGCGGCGTGATGGCGGTTCTGGCGCCCACGGTCGGCCCGCTGGTCGGCGGCTGGATCACTCAGACCTTCTCCTGGCACTGGCTCTTCCTGGTCAACGTGGTGCCGGGCATCGCCGCCGTCGCCGTGGCCGCGCGCTGCCTGCCGCGCCAGGCGGGCGAGTACAGCCACGCTCGCCGCGTCGATCTCTTAAGCCTGCTGCTGATGGCAGCTTCGCTCGCCGCGCTGGAGATCGGCCTGAAGGATGCGCCCCGGCACGGCTGGGCCTCTCTCCATGTGATGGGCCTGTTCGCCATCTGCCTCGTCTGCGGCGCGGGCTTCGTGCGCCGCAGTCTCGGCCGCGCCCATCCCGTGGTGGAGCTGCGCGCGCTGCTCGACCGCAATTTCGCGATCGGCTGCCTGCTGAGCTTCACCCTCGGCATCGGCCTCTACGGCTCGGTCTACCTGATGCCGGTGTTCCTGGGCTTCGTGCGCGAGCACGGACCGCTCGAGATCGGCACCATCATGCTGGTGACCGGCCTCGCCCAGCTCGCCACCGCGCCG
>RGPT01000076.1 GCA_010032545.1 Alphaproteobacteria bacterium | reverse complement strand
TGGCGGCATTCGTCGCACTGAAGCTTGGGAAGACGTTGTCCGGGAAGATGTCGCCGTTCGCGGTGGCCGACGCGCGCCACAGGTCGTAGACGCCCCACTGCAGCTCCTGCCCATCCACGCGACCGTCATTGTTCTCGTCGCGCGCACCGGGCGTGCGGGCCCGGAACTCCTCGGGGGCCTCGCGACCGGCGTCGGTGAACGCCTTCTTCACGGCGGCGACGTTGGGCCCGAAGATGCCCTTGCGGTTGTCCTTGGCCCACTGGTTCGAGTTGACGATGGTGTCGAGCGAACCCTGGAAGCGCGGCATGACGTAGCGCGCGAACAATTCGTAGGAGCGCAGTATCTGTTCGCGCGTCGCCCATTCGTTGGCGCGGAACAGCACGCCGCCGAAACCTCCGCTGGAGAAGCCGAGCAGCCGCTCGATGCCCTTGGCAACGGTGTCGGGCGAACCGACGAGCGTCGTGCCCATCTTCACGCCATCGCGCAGTGGATCGTCGGCGCGGCCCGGCGGGCGGCCGAGTGTGTCTTCGAAATAGGTGATGGTCTCGTTGCGCTCGCCCTTGTGGACCTGGCGCAGCGCCTCCTCGTCGTCATCGGCGACGTGGCAGTTCACGACCACGCGCCATTTGGAGCGGTCGGCCTTATGGCCGTGCTTGGCCGCGGTCTCCTCGTAGATGCCCCACTGCTTGCCCAGCATCTCCGGCCCGCCCGGAATTCCGGCGCCGATGGAGAGCACGCCGAGCCCATGCTTGCCGGCCGCGATCATGCCCGAGGGCGTGATGGTGCTGGCACAGGCGATCGGGAAATGCGGATAGCTGTAGGGCGCCAGATGCAGGCGCGCCTCTTTCAATTCGAACCAGTCGGTCTTCATGGTGACCGGCTCCTCGCACTTCAGCAATGCCATGATGGCCGCCAGCGCCTCCTCCATGCGCGGCCGCTGCGTCGATGGCTCGATGCCCATCATGTAGGCGTCGGACGGCAGTGCGCCGGGACCGCAGCCCAGCATCGTCCGGCCGCGCGACATGTGATCGAGCTGGACGAAGCGGTTCGCAACCATCAGCGGGTGGTGATACGGCAGGCTGGTGACGCCTGAGCCGAGGCGGATGTAGCGTGTGCGCTCGATGGCGGCGCCGATGAAGACTTCCGGCGAGGCGATCGTCTCCCAGCCGGCGGAATGGTGCTCGCCGATCCAGGCCTCGTCGTAGCCCAGCTCGTCGATCCACTCGATCAGCTCCATGTCGCGCGCCATGCCGAGCGTCGGGTTCTCGCCGACGCGGTGGAACGGCGCCAGAAAGATGCCGAAGGTGAGCCCCTTGTGGTTACCGGTCTGTGCCATGAAATCCCCGCGAAATTCGTCCGTAGACCGGCACAGTAGCACACGCCACGATATGCAGAAGATGAGCGACGATAACGCCCTGCCGCTGGCCCGCTTCACGATCCTCGAGGTGAACGACACGAACGTGCCGCTCTGCCTTCGTCTGGCGACGTCTCTCGCCGCCAAGATCGCAGCCGACCTCGGCGCATCGGTCCTCAAGATAGAGCCACCCGGCGGCGACCCGGTACGACGCACGCCGCCGTTCCTGCCGCAGGGCGAAAGCGCGCTCTTCCAGTTCTTGAATACATCCAAGCGCTCGCTGGTGCTCGACCTCGCGAGCGACGCCGGACACAGCGCGCTGAGGGACCTCCTCGGCAAGGCCGACGCCGTCCTGTTCGAGGAGCCAGCCGCCTCGGCATCGTTGCTGCGCACCGCACGCGCGACGCCGATCGAGATCGCGGCGTTTCCGGTCGAGATGAATGCGGCCTCCCGGCCGGTCAGCGAGTTCGCCATCCTTGCACTGGGCGGGCTCCTGCACATGGTGGGCGAACCGGCGCGCAAGCCGCTGCGGCTGGGCGGTCATCAAGCCTCCTATGCTGCTGGTCTCACGGCCTTCACCGGCCTTGCCGCCGCCCTCGCCGCCCGCGATGCCGGCCAGACGGCGCCCGACGTCCGTGTGTCGCTGGCCGAAGTGATGCAGTGGGTGAACTGGAAGGCCGTGTCCGGCGCCGACGCAAGCGGCGTCTCGCCCGGTCGCGAAGGCGGGAACTCGGAGTTCCAGATCGTGCCCTGCCGCGACGGACACGTGGCGGTCGTCTACACCGTCACGCAATGGCCCGCGACGCGCGCCCTGATCGGCGATCCGCGCCTGGCCGACGCGAAGTTCAACACCCGCGCCGGCCGCCGCCAGAACATCGCCGAGCTGTACGAGATCATCACGCCTTGGTTCGCGGACAAGACGCGGGCCGAGATCCAGCAGACCGCGCAGGCCAAAGGTGTGCCCTTCGGTCCGATCTTCTCGCCGACGGAACTGCTGCAGACCGAACAGTACGTCGCGCGCGACTTCCTGGCCGACATGGCACATCCGACACAGGGCACGCTTCGCCTGCCGCAACTTCCGGTGCAATGGAACGGCCGCTCGTTCGCTCCCAGGCCGGCACCCGAACTGCCGGTATCGGAACTCGCGGCATGAAAGCCCTGGCCGACGTGCGTGTCCTCGACTTCGGGCTGCTGACGGCGGGTGCCAATACGTCGGCCATGCTGGCCGATCTCGGCGCCGACGTGATCAAGATCGAATCAGGCGCCTATCTCGATCCATTCCGCGTCGTCGGCAAACCCGACAACAACGACGGCTGGTGGAACCGCTCGCCACAGTTCCGCTTCACCAACCGCAACAAGCGCGGCGTGGCCCTCAACCTGAAGGCACCCGAGGGACAACGCGTCATCCGCGAGCTGGCGGCCCATTGCGATGTCGTGGTCGAGAATTTCCGCCGCGGCGTGCTCGACCGGGCGGGCCTCGGCTACAAGGACCTGAGCGCCGCCAACCCCCGCCTCGTCTTCGCCGCCATCTCCAGCCAGGGCGACACCGGGCCGGAGCGCATGAACGTCTCGTTTGGCTCGACACTCGACGCCACCTCCGGCATCGCTTCGCTTACCGGGTACGAGGGCGAGGAGCCGCGTATCTCCGGCATGGACGTGAACTACCCCGACCAGATCGTGTCACTGTTCGCGACCGGCATCGTCATCACGGCCGTCATGGAAGCGCGCCGCACCGGCCGGGGCGCGTTTCTCGACTTCTCGCAGCGTGAGGTGGCCTCCTTCACCCTGGGCGAGGAGATCCTCGCCGCCTCGGCCGATCCCGCGCGGGCCACCGGCCGATGCGGCAATCGCGCTGAAGGCATAGCCCAGCAGGACGCCTATCGCTGCAAGGACGGACGCTGGATCGCCGTCACCCTCGACCGACCCGATGACACGCTCGAAGCTTTCTGCGCTGGCCTCGGCAGCACTGCCGCCGTCACCTCCCTTCTGGCGCGGGGCATCGCCGCCGCGCCCTGCAACGACGGCAACGATCTTCTGCACAACACGGCCCTGCAGGGCGTCACGCTCGTGCGCGATGAACGCGGCGGTCTGGTGAAGGGGCTGCCCTATCGTCTCGGCGGCAAGGGCATCAGCATCGAGCGCCCCGGGCCGGACCTCGGCCAGCACACGCGAGAGGTGTTGCGCGAATTGCTGGGCTACGACGACGCGCAATTGAAGAAACTGGCCGAAGCAGGGGTCACCTCGACGGCGCCTACGATTGGAGAGATCTGAGCATGGCCCGCGCCGAAGTAAAGAAACTGATGGAGCGCATGGCGATCCCCGTCGTCGCCGCCCCCACGCCTCTGGCGCCCATCGTCGCCCGCGCGCCGTCCTCCGCCGACGATAGCGCGCGTGAAGAGCGCGTCCGCATGACCAAGCTGCGCCAGACCATCGCGCGCCGCCTCAAGGACGCCCAGAACACCGCCGCCATGCTCACCACCTTCAACGAGGTGGACATGACCAACGTGATGGCGCTGCGCGAACGGCTGAAGGAGGATTTCGAGAAGAAGCACGGCGCGCGGCTGGGCTTCATGTCGTTCTTCGTGAAGGCCTGCATCGCTGGCCTCAAGGAACTGCCGTCGGTCAATGCCGAGATCGAAGGCGACGAGCTGGTCTACAAGAACTACTACGACATCGGTGTTGCCGTCGGCACGCCGCAGGGCTTGGTGGTGCCGGTGCTGCGCGATGCCGACGTGCTAGACTTCGGCGGCATCGAAAAGGGTATCGGCGAACTCGGCCGCAAGGCGCGCGACGGCAAGCTGTCGATCGCCGACCTGACGGGGGGCACCTTCACCATCTCCAACGGCGGCGTCTACGGCTCGCTGATGTCGACGCCGATCCTCAATCCGCCGCAGTCCGGCATCCTCGGCATGCACAAGATCCAGCAGCGCCCCATGGTGGTGGGCGGCGAGATCAAGGCGCGGCCGATGATGTATCTGGCCATGTCGTACGACCATCGCATCATCGATGGCCGCGAGGCCGTGCTGTTCCTGGTGCGGGTCAAGGAATGCATAGAAGATCCCGAACGCCTGCTGCTCGGGGTTTAGGCTTTGCCGGGAGCGCGCCACTCCAGTGGCGCAATCAGGGGCGCCACTGGAGTGGCGCGCTCCCGGCCATGAGGTGAGTGTTCCATGGCAAACGACTCCTACGATCTCGTGATCATCGGCGCCGGACCCGCCGGCTATGTGGCGGCGATCCGCGCGGCCCAGCTCGGCATGAAGGTGGCCGTGGTCGAGAAGAACGCGACGCTGGGCGGCACCTGCCTCAATGTCGGCTGCATTCCATCCAAGGCGCTGCTGCAGTCCTCGCACCTGTTCGAGGAGACGGGCCACGACCTCGCCGCCCACGGCATCGTTGTGCCGGCCCCCGCGCTCGACCTGATCCAGATGATGAAGCGCAAGGGCGAGGTGGTGGGCGCCACCACCAAGGGCATCGAATTCCTGTTCAAGAAGAACAAGATCGCCTGGCTGCAGGGCCAAGGTCGAATCGACGCCGCCGGCAAGGTGTCGGTGCTCGGTATGGACGGCGTCGTGAAGGACACCGCGACGGCCAGGAACATCCTGATCGCCGCGGGTTCGGAAGTGACGCCGCTGCCGGGAGTGACGATCGACGAGAAGAAGATCGTGTCGTCTACCGGCGCGCTCGACCTCGCCTCCGTTCCGAAGCACCTGGTCGTGATCGGCGCCGGCATCATCGGCCTGGAGCTCGGCTCAGTGTGGCGGCGCCTCGGCAGCGACGTGACCGTGGTCGAGTTCCTCGACCGCATCACGCCGGGCGTCGATGACGAGGTCACCAAGTTCCTGCAGCGTACGCTTGCCAAGCAGGGGCTGAAGTTCAAGCTGGGCGCCAAGGTCACCAAGGCGGAGATGAGCGGCGAGGGCGTCACGCTCACCGTCGAGCCTTCGAAGGGTGGCACGGCCGAGACGCTGGAAGCCGACGTCGTGCTGGTGGCGATCGGGCGGCGTCCCTATGTGGCTGGTCTCGGTCTCGACAAAGTGGGCGTAAAACTCACCGAGCGCGGCCGCATCGCCGTCGATGCGCACTTCCAGACCTCGGTGCCCGGCATCTATGCCATCGGCGATGTGATCGACGGACCGATGCTGGCCCACAAGGCGAGCGAGGATGGCATCGCCTGTGTGGAAACGCTGGCCGGCCAGAAGGGCCACGTGAACTGGGACCTGGTGCCGTCGGTGATCTACACCCAGCCCGAAGTGGCCTGGGTCGGCCGGACCGAGGAACAACTCAAGGCCGCGGGCGTTGCCTATAAGATCGGCAAGTATCCTTTCACTGCCGATCCACGCAGCCGTGCCAACGCGGCGACGGAGGGCTTCGTGAAGGTGCTGGCCGACAAGACCACCGACCGCGTGCTGGGCGTCCACATCTTCGGCGCCGAGGCCGGCACGATGATCGGCGAAGCGGCCCTTGCCGTGGAGTTCGCAGCGTCCGCCGAGGACATCGGCCGCATCTGCCACGCCCATCCGACCGTCAACGAGGCGCTCAAGGAAGCGGCTCTGGCGGCCTGGGAAAAGCCGATTCATCTGTAGAGTGGCGGCGTGATCAGCAGACACAGGTGTCATCCCGAGCGCGGCGAGGGATCCTTCCTGTGGTCCGAAGAATCCCTCGGGCTTCGCCTTCGGGCTGACGACGATTGCGAAGGGTCTTCATGCGCAAGCCGCTGATGGCATTGGCGGTCGCGGGGTGCTTCGCGATGGCGGCGATCGGCGGCCTGATCCCGATTCTGCAGGGCTGGATCTTCTTCGTGCTAGGCCTCTACCTGCTGGCCACCGAGTTCGAGACCGGCCGCAGATGGGTCAAGGCGGGGCGCCGCCGCCTGCCCTTTCTCAACCGCTGGATCGTCCGTGCCCGCGACCACAGATGGGCGCCGGGCCACCTCAAGGAATTCGAGGATTTGACCGATCCGACGAAGTGACTGCCCGGCTCATTTGGCGCTATGATCGGCCTCCGGAACGGAGGAATCGCCATGGACAAGCCGGTTACACCGCGCGGCATCAACCACCTCGTGCTCAACGTCCGCGACATCGAGGAGTCGCACCGCTTCTGGACGGAGATCGTGGGCTTTCGCCAAGTCGGCCAGCTGACGCCGACCGCCGAGCGCCCCAACCCGCCCAAGATGCGCTTCTACTCGGGCGTCCGCGAGGACGGCACCAGCCATCATCACGACGTCGCCCTGGTCGAGAACAAGGCGCTGCCAGTGCCGCCAGCCGACTGGAAGATGTTCGACATGCCGGTGGCGGTGAACCACATCGCCATCACCATGCCGAGCCGCAAGGCATGGCTGGAACACCTCACCTACCTGCAGAACAAGGGCGTGAAGTTCGACCGCCGCGTCGAGCACGGCATGACCCACAGCCTCTACATCCACGATCCCAATGGCTACGGAGTCGAGTTCGTCTACGACCTGCCGAAGGAAGTCTGGCAGGGCGACATCAACGCCGCGCTCAACTTCGTGAAGATCCTGCCGACCGAGGGCGCGGAGGCGCTCGAGGATCGCGCACAGGGCGTGCCGACGTTCGGCGCGCCCGCCCGCGCGACGGGCTGAGTCCGCTTCTCCTCCCCTTCGCGGATTTCGCCAAGGGGAGGCGACATAGGCGTTCATGGGCAGCCCGACTGACGCCGCCGCCGGCTGGGTGATCCGGCCTGGCGATCGACGCGGCCGGCGACCGCGATGGCCTGATGGGCCTTCGCAGGGGCGCAAAAGGAACTGAAGAACCGGAAGTTGTGAGCCTACCTCGTCCCGAGGCTTGCCTGATCGTGCGCTACAGCTGTCTCTGGCACGCCGAGCGGGTCGGGGAACAGGAGAAGGGCGTAAACGACCGGCCGTGCACCGTCATCCTTGGCGTTGCAGACTCACCAACGGGCTTGTCGCGACAACGGGGACACTCCAGATAGAGACATGCTCGCGCGCCTCGTTCTGATCCTTACGATGGCCTGCTCCGTGCCGGCCTGGGCCCAGCAGAACGTGCGCGTGCCGGTGGAGGAGCGCGGCCGCACCGTCCAACTCGCCGCCCAACTCTTCAAGCCGGCCGCGACGCCCGGCCGCGTCCCCGCCGTCGCGATCTTCCACGGCTGCGGCGGCCCGGGCCAGAACACCGCGCGCATGGCCGGGCTCCTGGCGTCGTGGGGCTACGCCGCGCTCGTCGTCGACAGTTTTTCCGCGCGCGGCCTCAAGGACATCTGTGGCCGCAACTGGCCGACGCAAGCCGACGCCGAGGCGCGTGCGTACGATGTCGATGCCGCGCTGGCGTGGCTCGGCACACAGGGCTTCGTCGATCCCCAGCGTTTGGCCGTCATGGGCTATTCCTACGGCGGCGGCGTCGCGCTGCTGCGCGCGCTCTCGGGCAATCCAAACGAGACGGCACCGCTGCCCGCGCGCGCGGTCGTGCTGGTCTATCCCGATTGCGCGCTGGCCGATGTGCTGGGCCCGAAGCTCACGGTGCGCCAGCCGACCCTGTTCGCCATGGGTGCCCTCGACGACTGGACGCCGCCCGCGCAATGCCGCGCCGTGATCGATCGCGTGACCAGGGGGCGCGATCTGGTCGAGACGCGCGTCTACGAGGGAGCGCATCACAGCTTCGATGCGCTGGGCCTGCCGGTGCGCTACCTCGACGGCGTCGGCAACCGCAGCAAACCCGGCGGCTGCTGCGGTGCGCACTACGGCGCAAACGAGCCGGCGTGGAAGGCGTTCGTGGCCGACGTGCAGGCGTTTCTCGCGAAGGCGTTCGCTTCGTGACGCGGATCGGGAGCTGCGGTCCGCTTTTCATTCTAATGCTGTGGGCTGGTTGCCCATCATTGCGAAGCCCTGCCAAAGCAAAAATAGTACAGTTCTGATTCAGCCAACCAGGAACCTTGGGCCACCCGCGGACGAGTTCCTGCCTGTCGTCCAGCGTATCGCAGCCACTCGGCGACAACTGGGCAGGGCCCCTGTGTCTTTCCGGGGGCCGATGATGTAGTGCTGGTGGGCGAACGAGGGAGGCAATCGATGCTGATGCTGGGAAGCCGCAACGCTGCGCGCATCGCGTCTTGACCGACGCGCCCGTTCCATCCAAGCGTCGGCCGATGCGGCTATGGAGCGTCTCCGCGCTCGGCATCGGCTCGATGGTCGGCGCTGGAATCTTCGCCCTGCTGGGGCAGGCAGCCCTGATGGCTGGTCGCGACGTCTATCTGTCTTTTGCGATCGGCGGTGTCGTCGCATTGCTCTCGGGTTACTCCTACGCCCGTCTCGCATCCCGGTTTCCGAGTTCGGGCGGAATCATGGATTACTTCGATCGGGCCTTTCCGTCGCCGATTATCGCCGGCGGCTTGTCGCTGCTGTACCTGGTGACGCAAATCGTGTCGGTGGCGATGATCGCCAAGACTTTCGGCGCCTACGCGGACCGCCTGCTGCTGGGCGACGCCTCGGCTCCCATCGTCAGCAATCTCTTCGCTTCGGGCATCGTGATCGTGCTGGTGCTGGTCAACATGGTGGGCTCCGGTGCGGTCGGTCTCATCGAGGAACTGCTCGTCGCCGCCAAGCTGGTCATCTTGGCCGCGCTGATGATCGCCGGGGTGCCGAGCATCGACCCCAAGATGCTGAGCAACGGCCCGACCGTTGGAGCGGCAACCCTGCTGGCCAGTGTCGGCCTGACTTTCTTTGCCTACGCCGGGTACGGCATGATGACCAACGCGGCGGGGCATGTGGCAATTCCCCATGTGACGATTCCCCGCGCGATCTTCCTCGCGATCGGCGTCGTCATCGTTCTCTATATCGGCCTCTCCGTGATCGTTCTGGGCAACGTCTCAGCCCAGGATCTGGCCCGCTTTTCGAGCACCGCGGTGGCGCAGGCAGCGCGCCCGCTGCTCGGCAATGCAGGCTTCGTGGTGGTGTCGATCGGCGCGCTGTTCGCGACGTCGTCGGCGATCAACGCCAGCATCTTCTGCGCACTGGAGGTTTCCAAGGGGCTGGCGGGCAAGGGCCAGTTGCCCGACATTTTCGGTCGCTCGGCGTGGGGACAGGGAACGCATGGCCTGGTCTGGGCGGCGGTAGCCATCCTGGCGATGGTGAACCTTTTCGACCTCGGCGCCATCGCCCAGGTGGCCGGCGCGACCTTCCTGATCGCCTATCTCGGCGTCTTCGCGGCCCATTGGCGGCTGCACGACCAGGCGGGCGGCTCCCGGCTCCTGATTCTCGCCGGCGCGGCGCTGATGGTCACGGTACTCGGCGCCTTCATGATCAGCCTGGGCAAGACCCAGCCAAGCGCCATCGGTCTCACGGTTCTGGCCGTCGCGGGCAGCCTCGGCGTTCAATGGCTGATCCAGAAGCGGCGCCGGCCAGGCTGAAGCTGGCTGCGATCGCCCTGCCGGATGAGCCCGTGACGCGGACAACCTGGCACTGCCACATCGCCGTATCGTTCGATGGCAAGATCGCGCGGCGCGACGGCTCGGTCGACTGGCTGGAGGGTTATCCGCCGCAGGAGTTCGGCATAGAAGCCTTCCTGGCGGAGGTCGACGCCATCGTGATGGGGCGCGCAACCTACGAGATCACGCGGAGCGGCGGCGCGGTGCATGTGGTCTACGAAGCGGTCCGGTAGTATCGGAGCCTTCCCATGATCCGCAAAGCCACCCTCGCCGACCGCCCCCGTATCCACGTCGTGCGCCACGCCGTGCGGGAGAACCGCCTGAGCCCGGCTTCCGCGGCAAAGGTCGATACGATCGCGGACTGGATTTTCGCCAACGCCGCCTTTTGGGTCTGGGAGGAGGACGACGCCGTGCAAGGCTTCGCCGTCGCCGATCCGCGCGACGGCACGATCTTCGGCCTGTTCGTCCATCCCGCCTACGAGGGGCGCGGCATCGCCCGGGCCCTGCTGCCGCTTGCCTGCGAGGACCTGCGCGCCGCGGGCTTTTCGGAGGCGACGCTCACGACCGGCCCCGGCACGCGGGCCGAGCGGTTCTATCGGGAGAACGGGTGGCAGGAGATCGGCCGCCAGGTCGACGGCCAGGGCGAGGACGAGATCGTCTTCCGCAAGCGGCTTTGAGTGGCCGTCGCTCCCGGTCTGGATGTTGGCAGTGCCAGCAACATTCAATTCGCAGATTCAGTTGGATTTGCTGGCTCCTCGGCAGTTGAAGAGCCTGATCTTGATACTGTGATTGTGGCCTTTCCCGCGAGGTTGGTTCCACGAAGGGCTGGCCTGCTACCGCAGCTTCGCCCGCGGATGGGCGCTACGGTAGACGGCGGTGAGGCGGGCCGAGTCGACATCGGTGTAGCGCTGGGTGGTCGAGAGCGAGGCGTGGCCCAGGAGTTCCTGGATGGTGCGCAGGTCGCCGCCGGCGCCCAGCAGGTGGGTGGCGAAGGAATGGCGCAGCGCATGCGGCGTCACGCTGTCGGCAAGGCCCAGGTGCTGGCGCAGCTCGCGCACCCGCTTCTGCACGATGGCAGGGTCCAGGGCGCCGCCGCGGGCACCCATGAAGAAGGCATCGCCGGGTCGCGCGGCCTTCAGCCACGGGCAGGCATTTCGATAGGCCGCCAGCGCGTCCAGCGCCTGGGGCAGCAACGGGACGAGGCGGGTCTTGTTGCCCTTGCCGGTGATGGCGAGCGTGTCGTGGCCAGCGGCGAGCAGGCCCTCGACGGCCGCCTTGGTGAGGCCGAGCGCCTCGCCGATGCGCAGGCCCGCGCCGTAGAGCAGCAGCAGCACCGCCTGGTCGCGGAGCTCGATCCACGGCGCGCGTTCCTTTTCGGCCGGATCGGCGTCCAGAAGTTCGCCCATATCGCGTTCGCTGAGCGCCTTGGGCACCGAGCGCGGCAGCTTGGGCGTCTGGATGGTGGCGATACTGGCGTTGTGGGCGAGGCCGCGCTTGTCGAGGAAGCCGAAAAAGGAGCGCACCGAAGAGAAGGCCCTGGCCGTAGAACTGCGCGCCATGCCCTGCCGGGACCGCTCGGCCAGCCAGGCGCGGAACTCGGCGGGCTTGAGCCCGGCCAGCGCCTCCAGCGTGGGGGCGGCGCCGAGGTAGGTCGTCATGAAACCGAGGAAGCCGGCGACATCGTGCTCGTAGGCGATCAGCGTGTGGGCGGCGAGGCGGCGTTCGCTCCGGAGCCAGTCTCGCCAGCCCGTCTGCGCCTCGGCCAAGCTCATTCGGGCAGGTCGAGCCAGGCGCGGATGGTGTTTTCCAGCACCTTGGCCAGGAAGAACAGCAGCTCGGTCGACATGTCGGGGCCGAAGGCCTCGGGCTCGCGTGAGCCGAAGCACATGACGCCGTCGGGCGAATCGGTCGAGACTTTCAGGCGCAGCAGCACGTCCGACTTCACGAATCTCGAGACCTCGCCGAAGAAGGCGTCCTCGCCCAGGATCGAGCTGCGCAGGCGCGCATGCTTGTCGAGGCCGATGGCGGCATCGATGGCGCCCGGTGCCAGCACATAGACCCCGCGCACCGGCACGCGCTTGGGCGCGTCGACATTGGCCTCGATGGCGAGCGTTATGAAATCGACGTCGAGCAGCTCGGGCAGCTCGTGCGTCACGACGTGGATCATCTTCTCGAAGGTGGTGGCCTGGATGATGCTGATCACCGCCGCCTGGATGCGGCTCTGAACGATCTGGTTCTGCTTCGAATTGGCGATGATCTCGGTGCGCTCGTTCTTCAGGCGGTCGATCTCCGAGCGCAGGCGCTTCAGGATCGCCTGCTGCATGTCGATGACGCCCGGGCCCTGGACGCGTGGCACCAGGGCGAGTTCCTCGGCGAGATCGGCGTGGTCGGCGAAGAAATTCGGATGGGCCTTGAGGTAGGCCACCACATCGTCGGCGGTGATGAGCTTCACCTGCCGCCCCGAACCGTCGGGCGCGGGGATCGTGCCGTCGCTGCCCTTTGGGCTGGTCATGGGCCGGTCTTTCCGGTCAGAGGATCGACTGGCCGGTCTTGGCCCAGTCGTCGAGGAACGCCTTCAGTCCATTGTCGGTCAGCACATGCTTGAAGAGCTGGCGCAGCACGTTGGGGGGCAAGGTGGCGACATGGGCACCGAGCTTGGCGGCTGCGATCACATGCTGGGTGTGACGCACCGAGGCGACCAGAACCTCGGTCTTGAAGTGCGGATACTGGCGATAGATCGTCATGATCTCGCCGATCAGGTGCATGCCGTCCTGGCCGATATCGTCGAGCCGGCCGACGAAGGGCGAGATGAAGGTGGCGCCGGCCTTGGCCGCCAGCAACGCTTGTGCTGCCGAGAAGCAAAGGGTGACGTTCACCATCGTGCCTTCGGAAGTGAGCGCCTTGCAGGTTTTCAGGCCGTCCGGCGTCAGCGGGACCTTCACGGCGACGTTCTTGGCGAGCTTGGCGAGCTTGCGGCCCTCCTCGAGCATCGTCTTGTGGTCGGTCGCGACCGTTTCGGCGCTGACCGGGCCGGGGACGATGGCGCAGATTTCCTTGATGACGTCGAGCATCGGCCGGCCGGCCTTGGCGATCAGCGAAGGGTTGGTCGTCACGCCATCGAGCAGGCCGGAGGCTGCGAGGTCCTTGATCTCGGCGACATCGGCGGTATCGACGAAGAACTTCATATAAACTACCCCAATGACCAGTGGTCCGGACGTGCGCGCTACCACAATTTCTAGCGTTTCCCCCACCGAGCCACAAGGCGACGAGGCTGCCCCGTCGTGCCCTCGGCCGGTGGAAAACACGCTCGTCCGGACAGTGAAGGTTCTGCTGCCGTTGCCGCTGGCCGACGCCTACGACTACCGGGCTCCTGAAGACATGGTCGTTGCCCCAGGTCACTTCGTCGTGGTGCCGCTGGGCAAGCGCGAGACGGTAGGCGTGGTTTGGGGCGAAGGCTCGGGCGAAGTGGCGCCCGAAAAGCTGCGCGACATCGTGAGCATGCTGCCTGCTCTGCCGATGGCCGACGCACTGCGCCGGTTCGTCGATTGGGTCTCGGCCTACACGCTGGCACCGCCCGGCGCCGTACTGCGCATGGCCATGAGCGTGCCGTCGGCGCTGGAGGCCCCCAAGACCGAGACCATCTTTGGTCCCGCCCACGCCTCCGGCGACGAGCCGCTGAAACTGACGGCGGCGCGGCGGCGTGTGCTCGACGCCCTCAAGGACGGGCCGGCGATGCCGGTTGCGGAACTCGCCCATCTCGCGGGTGTCGGCACTTCCGTCGTCAAGACGATGGCGCAGATTGGCCTGCTCGAACCGGTCGAGCGCACGATGCGGCGTATCTTTCCCCGGCCCGATGGCGAGCATCCTGGGCCGACGCTGTCGCCCGAGCAGGCGAGTGCTGCCCAGGCACTGGTCGAGAAGGTCCGGGCCAATGCGTATTCGGCGACCTTGCTCGATGGCGTGCCCGGGGCAGGCAAGACCGAGGTCTATTTCGAGGCGATCGCGGCGACACTCGCCGCTGGCCGGCAGGTGTTGGTGCTGCTGCCCGAGATCGCCCTCACGGCCCAGTGGCTCAAACGCTTCGAAGACCGGTTCGGCGCGCCGCCCGCGCCCTGGCATTCCGGCCTGACCGGTCTGGAACGCCGCGAGACCTGGCGCGCCATCGCCGAGGGAAGGGTGGGGGTCGTGGTCGGCGCCCGCTCGGCGTTGTTCCTGCCGTTCGCCAAACTGGGCCTGATCGTGGTCGACGAGGAACATGACGGTTCGTTCAAGCAGGACGAAGGCGTTACCTACAACGCACGCGACATGGCAGTGGTGCGGGCCCGGCTAGAAGCGGCGCCGATCGTGCTCGCCTCGGCCACGCCCTCACTCGAAAGCGTCGTCAACGTCAGCTCGGGGCGCTACGGCGCGCTGCATCTGCCGGGGCGCCACGGTGGCCAGCAACTGGCGCGGCTGACGGCCGTCGACCTCCGGCGCGAGCAGCCGTCGCGAGGACGCTGGCTGTCGCCACCGGTCGTTGAGGCAATGAAGCAGACCCTTGCGGCGGGCGAACAGGCGCTGCTGTTCCTCAATCGCCGGGGCTATGCACCGCTCACGCTCTGCCGCGCCTGCGGCCATGGCCTGGAATGCCCGCAATGCTCGGCCTGGCTGGTCGAACACCGCTTCCGTCGCACGCTGGTCTGTCATCACTGCGGCCACACCGAGCCGCCGGCGCGCACCTGTAAGCATTGCGGCGCCGTCGACCAGTTCGTCGCCTGCGGCCCCGGCGTGGAGCGGCTGGCCGAAGAGGCGCTGGAACTCTTCCCCGAGGCACGGCTGGAGTTGTTCACCTCGGATTCGCTCATGAACCGCGACCAGGCGTCGGCGGCGGTCGAGCGGATGATCGCGGGCGAGATCGACATCCTGATCGGGACGCAAATGGCGGCCAAGGGCCACCACTTCCCCAACCTCACTCTGGTCGCCGTGATCGATGCGGACCTGGGCCTGAACGGCGGTGACCTGCGGGCCGCCGAGCGTACCTTCCAGCTTCTCTATCAGGTGGCCGGCCGCGCCGGCCGGGAGGATCGGCCGGGCCGTGCCCTGGTGCAGACCCACATGCCCGAGCATCCGGTCATGCAGGCCCTTGTGTCGGGCGACCGCGACCGCTTTGTCGCCGCGGAACTTGCCGATCGAGCCGCCGCCGGCATGCCACCCTATGGGCGGCTCGCCTCGCTGATCGTGTCCGGACCCGATCCCGCCGCGGTCGACGGCGTCTGCGCCGCGCTGGCGCGCCAGGCACCTCAGCAGCCGGGCGTGACGGTGCTGGGGCCGTCGACGGCGCCGCTGGCGTTGCTGCGCGGCCGCCATCGCCGACGGTTCCTCCTGAAGGCTTCTCGGGAGACGGCGCTGCAGCCGCTGCTGCATGGCTGGCTGGAGAGGATCGGCCTGCCCGGGGCAGTGCGTCTGCAGGTCGATGTCGACCCCTATTCCTTCCTGTGACGGTGCGCGCTGAAAAACCGCGCTAATTCAGGCGTTTGGCAATCTTGCGCGTGGGAAAACCGCATGTTAGCAACGCGCGCTTTTCCGGGGCGGGGCGAGATACTGCGCGACACCTTCTCCTGGGAAAAGTCCTGCCGGAACAATGGCTTGCCGGTTGGACGCAACGGTACTCGGAGAGGCTTTCAACGTGTCAACCGCTACCTCTGCCACAACCGGCGTCGCCGGACGCTATGCCAGCGCCCTTTTCGACCTGGCAGACAGCGCCAAGTCTCTCGACCAGGTTGCCCAGGACCTCGGCACATTCCGCAAGATGGTCGGTGAAAGCGCCGATCTCGCCCGCGTCATCGCCAGCCCGGTGATCGGCCGCCCGCTGCAAACCAAGGCGCTGCTGGCCGTGCTCGACGCGGCCGGCATCAAGGGCCTCACGCGCAATTTCATCGGCACCGTGGCCGGCAACGGCCGTGCCCGCGAACTGGTCGCTATGGCCACGGCCTTCCTGGCCGAGTTGGCCAGCCGCCGCGGCGAGACGACCGTGGCCGTCACATCGGCCGTGGCACTGTCGCCGGCACAGCTTCAACAGCTCACCGACACGCTGCGCGGCGTGCTGGGAAGCGCCAAAGTCTCCGTCGACGCACGCGTCGAACCCGGCATTCTCGGCGGTCTTGTCGTGAAGGTCGGCTCGCGCCTGTTCGATTCGTCTATCCGAAGCAAACTGCAGCGCCTGCAGCTTGCCATGAAGGGAGTTGCCTAAATGGATATCCGTGCCGCCGAAATTTCGGCCATCCTCAAGCAGCAGATCGCGAATTTCGGCACCGAAGCCGAAGTGGCCGAGGTTGGCCAGGTCCTCTCCGTTGGTGACGGCATCGCGCGCGTCTACGGCCTCGACAGCGTCAAGGCCGGCGAGATGGTCGAGTTCCCTGGCGGCATCAAGGGCATGGCGCTCAATCTCGAGAGCGACAATGTCGGCGTCGTGATCTTCGGCGAGGATCGCACGATCCGCGAAGGCGATATCGTCAAGCGCACCGGCACCATCGTCGACGTGCCCGTGGGCAAGGGCCTGCTCGGCCGCGTGGTCGACGGCCTCGGCAATCCGATCGACGGCAAGGGCCCGCTAGCCACCACCGAGCGTCGCCTCGTTGAAGTCAAAGCGCCGGGAATCATCCCGCGCAAATCGGTGAACGAGCCGATGCAGACCGGCCTCAAGGCCATCGACTCGCTGGTCCCGGTCGGTCGCGGCCAGCGCGAGCTGATCATCGGCGATCGCCAGACCGGCAAGACCGCCGTCGCCATCGACACCTTCCTCAACCAGAAGACGATCAACAAGGGCACCGACGAGAGCCGCAAGCTCTACTGCGTCTATGTCGCCATCGGCCAGAAGCGCTCGACGGTCGCTCAGATCGTGAAGACGCTCGAGGACAACGGTGCGCTGGAATATTCCATCGTCGTCGCCGCCACCGCGTCCGATCCCGCGCCGATGCAGTTCCTGGCGCCCTACACGGGCTGCGCCATGGGCGAATACTTCCGCGACAACGGCATGCATGCCGTGATCGTGTATGACGATCTTTCCAAGCAGGCGGTGTCGTACCGCCAGATGTCGCTGCTGCTGCGCCG
>RGPT01000075.1 GCA_010032545.1 Alphaproteobacteria bacterium | reverse complement strand
CTTCTGATAGTGGCCGTTGGTGCCTCTCACGTAGTCGCCGATGCGGAGGCGCGGTACCGCCGTTCCATTGATGTGGAGCGCACCGTTCGTCACCTGGATGCGATCGCCCGGCATGCCGACTATACGCTTGATGTAGTCGGTGCGATTGACGCCCTGGCCCTGATCGCCAGGATACTTGAACACGGCCACGTCGCCGCGCTCGGGCGGGCTGCCAAAGACCCGGCCCGGAAACATCCCCATCGAGAACGGGAAGGAGTGCTTGCTGTAGCCGTAAGAATACTTCGAGACGAAAAGGTAGTCGCCGACCAGCAGCGTCGGGATCATCGAGCCACTGGGGATATTGAACGGCTCGATGGCAAAGGTACGAACCACCAGCGCGATCAAAACGGCATAGACCACCGTTCGGATGGTTTCGCCCCAGCCGCCGGTCTTTTCCTGTCCACGCTTTCGACGTTCAGCCACGTCCGTCATCGCCGTTCCAGTTTAAACGAGCCGCGCCTATAGCAGGGCCGGCCGCCGCTGTCTCCCACCGCAATGGCACTTGTGAACGCTGGAAATCCATCGTCTCAGGGTCGAGCCAGTCGGGCGGAATCGACTCCAATCCTGACCCCCTCCATGGCCTTTCATGTGTCATGAAGACCGATAAATGCTGCCTTGGTTGCTTGCACGGCATTTGCGCCGGGTGCCGGTGGTCACTCATGGCTGCGACACGCCGGAGATGATCACGAACGCCTGCGCCAGGGGGTATTCGTCGGTCAGGGTGAGATCGATCTGCGTCGCCATTCCGGCCGGCGTGATCTCGTGCAGGCGGGCCAGCGCGCCGCCACTCAAGGCCATCGTCGGCTTGCCGCCACGTTGATTGACGACGCCCATATCGCGCCAGAAGACGCCGCGGCGCAATCCGGTGCCCAGGGCCTTGGAGCAGGCTTCCTTGGCCGCGAATCGCTTGGCGTAGCTGGCCGCTCGGGTGGCCCTGCCCTCCGAGCGCTTCTGTTCCGTCTCGGTGAAGATGCGCTGCACGAAACGATCGCCGAAGCGTTCCAATGATTTCTCGATGCGCCTGATGTCGACGAGGTCGTTGCCGATGCCGATGATCACGCGGCCATTCCCGATCCGCGTGCCGCATCCATCACGCGACGCATCTCCCGGATCGCCGGATCCAAGCCGACGAAGATGGCCTCGCCGATCAGAAAGTGACCGATGTTGAGTTCGCGCACTTCGGGGATTGCGGCAACCGGTCCGACATCGCCGTAGCTCAGTCCATGGCCGGCGTGGCATTCGAGCCCGAGGCGCGCACAGAGGCCTGCCGCTCTCTGCAACCGAGCCAGTTCGGCCCGTTGGGCATCGCCCTCCAGTTCGCAGTACCTGCCAGTGTGCAATTCCACAACCGGCGCCCCCAGCACCACCGCGGCCTCGAGCTGGCGCGGGTCGGCCTCGATGAACAGCGACACACGGATGCCGGCATCGCGAAGCCTGGCGACCATCGGCTTCAGATGATTATGCTGGCCCGCCGCATCGAGCCCCCCCTCGGTCGTCCGCTCCTCGCGCTTTTCGGGGACGATGCAGGCGGCATGCGGACGATGACGCAACGCGATGTCGACCATCTCGGCCGTCGCTGCCATTTCGAAGTTGAGCGGCACCTTGAGGTCGCGCATCAGACCGGCGATGTCGTCATCAACGATGTGCCGGCGATCTTCGCGCAGGTGGGCCGTTATGCCGTCGGCGCCGGCAGCCTCGGCCAGACGCGCGGCCCGCAGCGGATCGGGCAAGTGGCCGCCGCGCGCATTGCGTACCGTTGCCACGTGATCGATGTTCACTCCAAGACGCAGGCGGGGCAGCGTGGACATGAATTACTTTCGCTATAAATGGGCGGGAGGAAACGTCAATTGCGGGCGCGCTCGACGGCATTGATGGCCGGCGTCGCGCGAAGGGCTGCGGTGATGTCGGCGAGATGCTTCACGTCCGAGACCTCGACATCGATCACCATGTCGAAGAAATCCATGGAGCGGTTGATGATCCGCAGGTTCGAAATGTTGCCTTCGTGGCGGGCAATCACCGTCGACAGGCTCGACAGGCTGCCGGGCTGATTGGCGACCGTGATCTTGAGGCGGCCGGTATAGGCGGTAGCGGCACCCTCGCCGACCGAATCCCAGCCGACATCGATCCAACGCTCGGGCGCCTCGGAGAAACTCTCGAGCGTGGCGCAGTCGATCGTATGGATGGTCACGCCCTTGCCGGTGGTGATGATGCCGACGATACGGTCTCCGGGCAGCGGATGGCAGCAGCGCGCGAAATGGACGGCCATACCCGGAATCAAGCCGCGTATGGCGATCTGGCCAGCCTCCTTCTGGGCACGCTTCCCATCAGCGGTCGTCCCCGCCTTGTTGCGCGCCCGCGAGATCGGCACCACGTCGGCGCCGCCCTTCCGATGTTGCTTCAGGCCAGGGTAGACGGCAGTCAGAACCTCGCGCGCGCCGACAAGCCCTGCACCGACAGCGGCGATCAGATCATCGGTGGCCGTCTGCTTGAAGTTGGCACGCACGCCATCGAGGCCCTTTTCCGTGACCTCGTAGCCTTCCTCGTGGAACGTCTTGTCGAGCAACGACTTGCCAAGCTGAATGTACTGCTCGCGCTGGCGCGTGCGAACGAAACGGCGAATGGCCGCCTTGGCCTTGCCCGTAACGACGAAGCGTTCCCAGGTCGGCGACGGCGTTTGCGCCCTCGACGTGACGATCTCGACCTGATCGCCATTGGCGAGTTGGGTGCGCAGCGGCAACATGCGACCGTTGATCTTTGATCCGACGCAGGTGTCGCCGACCTGGCTGTGCACGGCATAGGCGAAATCGATCGGCGTCGCGCCCCGCGGCAGCGCGATAAGCTTGCCCTTCGGCGTGAAGCAGAACACCTGGTCCTGGAACATCTCGAGCTTGGTGTGCTCGAGGAATTCCTCGGCGTTGGGTGCCTTGTCGAGGATATCGATGAGGCTGCGCAACCAGGCGTACTGCGGCGCGTCGGTCGACGGCCCGCCCTGCTTGTAGATCCAGTGGGCAGCGACGCCCCGCTCGGCCTGGTCCTGCATCTCCGCGGTCCGGATCTGGATCTCGATGCGTTGGCCGAGCGGACCGATGACGCCTGTGTGCAGCGAGCGGTAGCCGTTGGGCTTGGGAACAGAAATGTAATCCTTGAAGCGCTGCGGCAACACCTGATAGCGACCATGCAGCAGTCCCAGCGCCTGGTAGCACTGCGCGACGTCGGCGACCATGATACGGAACGCCATGATGTCGGCGAGCTGCTCGAACGACACGTTCTTGGTCTGCATCTTGCGCCAGATCGAGTAAGGCGTTTTCTCCCGGCCCTGGATCTGGGCATTGAGGCCACCGTCGGTCAGGCACTTGACCAGTTCGGCCTCGATCTGGGGGACCAACCTTTCGCCGCGCTCCCGCAGATAGCCCAAACGCGCCTGCACCGAGGTGAGGCCGTCAGGATTGAGTTCGGCGAACGCGAGTTCCTCGAGCTCGCGCTTGACCTTTTCCATGCCGATGCGCGACGCGAGTGGCGCATAGAGGTCCATGGTCTCACGGGCGATGCGCTTGCGCCGTGCCGGCTCCTTGATGTGACGCAGAGTCCGCATGTTGTGCAGACGGTCGGCGAGCTTCACCAGCAGAACCCGGATGTCGGACGACATCGCGAGCACCAGCTTGCGCAGGTTCTCGGCTTCCTTGGTGCTCTCGGACTGGATCTCCAGGCGCGAGAGCTTGGTGACGCCGTCGACCAGGCGCGCGATGTCCTCGCCAAACAGGCCAGCGATTTCGTCGCGCGTCGCGTCGGTATCCTCGAGGGTGTCGTGCAGCAGGCCGGTGACGATAGAGGCCGTATCGAGCCGCATCTCGGCCAGAATGCCGGCCACCTCGACCGGGTGGGAAAAGTAGGGGTCGCCGGAGGCCCGCAGCTGGTTGCCGTGCCGCTTCAGCCCGTAGACGTAGGCGCGGTTGAGCGTGTCCTCGTCCGCCTCCGGATCGTAGGACTGCACGCGTTCAACGAGCTCAAACTGACGAATCATCGCAATCACGCATTATATGGTGCGGATTGCGTCTACTCCACGGCGATTGCGCGAATAGCAAGGCTGAGTTCTGCCAGGCCTCGAGCAGGCCTTATTCGGTGACGTCGTCTTCCTCGGCCATCGGCAGGGCCTTCGGCTGGGCAGCCTCGGCGCCGCCCTGAGCCAGAGCCGCCGCCAACTCCTGCTCGAGTTCGGCCATCTCGTTGACCTCTTCGGGCTTGTCGATGTCGGCGTGCTTTTGCATCCCCGAGATCAGCGAATCCTTGAGAACGGCCTGATCGAGCTTGGTTTCGGCAATTTCACGCAGCGCAACGACCGGATTTTTGTCGCGATCACGGTCCACAGTGATCTGGGCACCCGACGAGATGTCGCGCGCGCGTTGGGCCGCGAACATGACGAGTTCGAAACGATTGGGGACCTGCACGATACAGTCTTCGACGGTGACGCGCGCCATGGCGACCTCTGATTTCCCGGGAGCGGCAGGTTATACGCGCCCCCCATCAAAAGGCAAGGGGCCCTGAAACGCTGGCCGGCGCGCTACAGGCGTTCCGTTACCTGATCCGCCGGCAAGGCCGCCAGCAGGGCCTGGATCGCCTCGCCGGTCACGGGATGTCGCCATTGCGGGGCGAGGTCGGCCAACGGTCTCAGAACGAACGCCCGGCTGGCCAGGCGGGGGTGAGGCAGGGTCGCCAGACCGGCCCCGCCTCGGGCAATTTCCCCACGGAAATCGAGCAAATCCAGGTCGATCATGCGCGGTGCGTTGAGTGTTGTCCGCACGCGCCCGAAGGCCTCCTCTACCTCGTGGAGGATAGCCAGGAGCCTGTCGGCCGACAGGTCGGTCGCCACTTCGATCACCGCGTTCTGGTACCAAGGCTGGTCGGACGCCGGCACCGGAGCGGTCGTGAACCAAGCCGATACCCGCAAGACCGAGACGCCGCGTCGTGTGAGTTCCTCGAAAGCCGCCTCCAAAGTCTCGCGGGGCGTTCCATAGGACGGGTGAGGCAGGTTTGCGCCCGCACCGATGAATACTGAATGTGGTCCCGGTCTTCCTGTCAGAACGGCCTCCAACTCCTTGTAATTTATGGGATTATACCCTACGCTTAATCCATATTTGCAGAGGCCCAACTCAGGTGCCTCCTTACAAAACAAATTTTCCGCTTCCCCCGCGCATAATCTTCTTGATGGATTGGCTGCCATGAAAGGCAATTTTTACGACAACGAGCGGGTCGCTCTCTTCATCGACGGCGCCAATCTCTACTCTGCCGCACGCGCCCTCGGCTTCGACATCGACTATCGCCGCCTGCTGAAGGTCTTTCGCGAGAAAGGCCACCTGGTTCGCGCGTACTACTATACCGCGCTGGTGGAAGATCAGGAGTATTCACCGATCCGGCCACTGATCGATTGGCTCGACTACAACGGCTACACGATGGTCACGAAGCCGGCCAAGGAGTTCACCGATACGATGGGCCGCCGCAAGATCAAGGGTAACATGGACATCGAGCTCGCCATCGACGTGCTCGAGATGGCCGAACATCTGGACCACGTGATCCTGTTCTCTGGCGACGGCGACTTCCGCCGGCTGGTCGAAGCCGTGCAGCGCCGCGGCCTGCGCGTGTCGGTAGTCAGCACCATCAAGTCTTCTCCACCGATGATCGCGGATGAGCTGCGTCGACAGGCCGACGACTTCATCGAGCTTTCGGAACTGGCCTCTTTGATCGCCCGCAATACAGCCGGGCGCCCGGCGCGCCCCGCCGCAGACAACCCACTTAGCGGCGGCGCAGCGGATGGCGATCTCGACGACGCCCCGTCCGAGTCGCTGATGCGTTCGAGCTAGCGCCCGTCGTCCCGTGGCCACGTCGCATTTCGAGGAGCCGCCGCTCGATTGTCCGCGCTGCCCCAGGCTCGTTGCATTCCTGGACGAACTTCGTGTCCTCCATCCCGATTGGAAGAACGCCCCTGTCCGTTCGTTCGGCACTTTGGACGCGCGTCTGCTGATCGTCGGACTGGCGCCAGGCATGCGCGGTGCCAACCGCACCGGCAGGCCCTTCACTGGCGACTATGCCGGCGACCTCCTCTACTCCACCCTGCTCAAGTTCGGCTTCGCCATCGGCACCTTTGGCGCCGATCCCGCCGATGGGTTGCGCCTGGTCGACTGCCGGATCGCCAATGCCGTGAGATGCCTTCCACCCGAGAACAAGCCTACGCCTGCCGAATTCACGGCCTGCCGGCCATTCCTGCTGTCGGAGATCGCGGCGATGACCAAGGCTCAAGCCGTCCTGGCGCTGGGCAAGGGCGCCCACGACCAGATCCTGCGTGCCCTCGCGGTGCGCCCGGCCGGCGCCTATCCCTTCATTCACGGCAGGCTGCACACGCTCCCAAACGGGCTGCTACTGGCCGACAGCTATCACTGCTCGCGCTACAACACGAACACTCGGCGCCTGACGACCGAGATGTTTCACGACGTCTTTGCTGGGATTCGCCGGGTTCTGCCGGCCACCTAGCGAAGAGCGGCTTCAACGGCCTCGGTGATCTCGCTCGACCGGGGTCGCACGCGGCTCGGCCAGGCACCGAGCAGACTGCCGTCCTTGCCGATCAGATATTTGTGGAAATTCCACTTCGGCGCCGCCCCCTCGCCCGCCTGCGCGACAATCCATCGGTAAAGCGCATGGGCGTCCGCTCCGATTGTCTTCTGCTTGGAGGTGAGCGGAAAGGCGACGTCGTACATGCTCGTGCAGAACTGCGCGATTTCCGCCTCGCTTCGCGGCTCCTGCGCGCCGAAGTCGTTCGAGGGTACACCCAGCACGACGAGGCCCTTCGGGCCGTAGGCTTCATGCAGTTCCTGCAAATCGGTGTACTGCGGCGTGAACCCGCAATACGAGGCGACATTCACCACCAGCACGGCCTTGCCGGCAAAATCCTTCAGGTCGAGTGGCTTTCCGTCGATCGCAGTGAAGGAGAAATCGTGAGCCGACATGTCAGGTCTCCTTCGGGCCTTCAGAGGCCTCATCGTCGTAGCGTTGTTCCAGCCAGGGATCGCCGTAGTTGTGATAGCCGCGCACTTCCCAGAAGCCTGGCTTGTCGAGGATCGAGAATTCGACGCGCTTGATCCACTTGGCGCTCTTCCAGAAGTAAAGCTTAGGGATTACCACGCGCAACGGTCCGCCATGCTCTCGGCTGATCGGTTCGCCGTTCCAGCTCCACGCCAGGAGCACGTCATCGGCCGCGAAATCCTCGATCGGTACGTTGGTCGTGTATGTGTCGTAGGAGTGGAAGATGACGTGCCGGGCATCCGCCTTCGGCTTGACCAGCGCCAGCAGGTCACGCGCGCTCACCCCTTCCCATTTGTTGTCGTAGCGCGACCAGGCGGTCACGCAGTGGATGTCGGTCGTGAGCCGGGTCCTGGGCAGATCGGTGAACTCGCCCCATTTCCAGGTGGTCGGCGCCTCGACCGCACCATCGACGAACAGGCGCCACGCTTGGGTCGGAATCTCCGGCTGAACACCAAGATCCAGCACGGGCCAGGTCTCGACACGTCGCTGCCCGGGCGGCAGGCGAACACCATGCGCCGCGGTCTTCCCGGTCAGCAACCGGCCCTCCTCGGCCCATTTCTGCTTGCTGTCGATCAGCTTGCTCTTGAGCCTGCCAAACAAGGTGACATCGTCGTCGGCCATTGAATTCCTCAGATGCTGCGCCCTGTCTTCTCCCAATATGGGGCACGCAGTTTGCGTTTGAATATCTTACCGGAGTCCTCGCGCGGAAGGGCACTGGCGAACTCCACGACCTTCGGCACCTTGTACCGCGCCAGATGCTCGCCGAGATAGGCCCGCACGTCTATCGATTCGATAGCCACCCCAGACATGAGCTCGACATAGGCGCAGATCTGCTCGCCGAACTCCTCGTCGGGGATACCAAACACCGCACAGTCGCGCACGCCCGGCATCTGAATCAGCATCGACTCGATCTCGGCGGGATAGATGTTCACACCGCCGGAAATGATCATGTCGCGCTTGCGGTCGCACAGGAAAAGGAATCCATCGGCGTCGAGGTAGCCCACATCGCCCACGGTCACGAGATCGCCCAGCGCGACCTCGCGCCGCTTGGCGTCGTCGTTGTTGTAAGTGAACTCCGCGAGATGCGGTCCGCGCACGTAGATTTCGCCGACCTCGCCCTGTTTCACGTCCCTGCCCTGCTCGTCGACGATGCGTAGCGTGCCGCCGGGAACGACTCGGCCCACCGTGCCGGGCTTGCGCAGCGCCTCTTCCGAACCATGCCACACCACGACGCCCGTCTCGGTCGCGCCGTAGTACTCGTTGATCACCGGTCCCCACCACTCGATCATCTGGCGCTTGACCGCCGGGGCACAGGGTGCCGCGCCATGGCTGACAAAGCGTAGCGACGAGAGGTCATAGCGCTGCTGCGTCGCATCCGGCAACCGCAGCAAGCGGACAAACATGGTCGGGACGATGTGCATGTGGCTCACGCGGTGCCGGTCGATCAGGCGCAACATGTCCTCGGCCTCGAAACGCGGCTGAAGGACCATGTTCAAGCCCAGCCGCGCGCTCGCCATGCCGTAGGCCGCCGGCGCCGAATGGTACATCGGGCCGTTCATCAGCACGACAATCGCGGGATCGGGCCTCAATCCCCAGAAGATCGCCGCCTCCTGCCCCGCCGCGGCCTGTTGCTCGGGCGTGCTGGGCCGGCGGCGCACGCCCTTGGGGCGGCCGGTCGTTCCGGAGGTGTAGATCATGCTGCCGCGTGAGGCTTTGGGCGGGGCCGTGCGCGGCGGAGAAGCGGCAACGAAATCGTCCCACGGTATAGCGCCTGCCGGCGCCACGCGGCGGTCGGCGGGAACATTGAAGGCCGCCGCGATTTCCTCGGGCGTCGGGACCACCAGCACCTTTACGCCCTCCGGCACACCTGGTGCGATTTGCGCCAGGAGGTCGCTGTGGGCCACCAACACCTTGGCGGCACAGTCACGGAGAATGTAGCCGGCTTCTTCCGGCGTGAAGTGCCAGTTGAGCGGCACTGCGTACGCGCCAAGCTGACCGGCCGCCATGTTGACCTCAAAGGTCGCGAAGTCGTTGCGCAGCATCAGCGCCATGCTGTCGTCCTCGCCCACGCCGAGCACCGACAGACCTTCGGCGGCGCGAGCGGCATTGGCCTGGATGTCGGACCAACTTCGGAAACGCTCGCCTGCTCTTACACCCGCAGCCATGTCGCCTACTCCCGAATCACGTCGCCGATCAGCTTGTAGCTCGTGCCGTCGAATTGCTGCAGCCGCAGCGTCTGGTACGGCAGGTAGTCGCTGGGGCTCGTGTCCAGGGTCACGCCCGGCAGGGTAAGTGGTGTGGCGTAGCCCTTCATGCTGGCTGCGTGGCGCATCAGGCTTTCGCGCGTGAGCTGATCGCCGCATTGGCGCAGCAGATGGGCAACGATGATGCCGTAGGTATATCCGGCGGAGACGAAGGAATCGTTGGGATTAAGTTCCGGCGCCCATTTCTTGGCCCAGGCAAAGTAAGCCTGTATCCCCGCGTCGTTGTCCCAGGACGGATCGCCGGGGCTCTTGGCGTTGGCCACCGTAATGACGCCCGCCGCGGCCTCCGCACCAGCCGGCCTCAGCACACCCGGTACCGACGATGAACCCGCCGGCAGATAGACCTGCGGCCGCCATCCCAGTTCGTGGGCCTTGCGCATCGCCTGGGTCGCATGCTTGCCCGTGGCGACAACGAAGAACACGTCGGCGTTCGATGCGCGAAGCTGGATGACCTGCGAATCGACGGTCGGATCGGTGCTCTCGTAGGTGACCTCCGCAACGATCTGGGATGCTTTGGCGCCAAGCGCGTGCCTGAACCCCTCGACATAGTCCTTGCCGAAATCGTCGTTCTGCCGGAGCAGAGCGATCCGGGCATTGGGCATCGCGGCGAGCATGTGGCGGGCATAGACGGCGCCCTCGGTCGCGTAGGCGACCATCCCCATCATCGTCCACGGATAGTTCGCCGGGTCATTCCAGGCCGACGCGCCCGACAGGATCAGAAGCTGGGGCACCTTCTTCTGGTTGAGATAGCGATGGATCGCGCGATTGGTCGCCGTGCCGAGCGTGTTGACGATCGCCAGCACCGTGTCGCGCTCGACGAGCTGGCGGGTGCCTTCCATGGTCTTGGGCGGACTGTAACCGTCGTCGAGCGAGATCAGGTTGATCTTGCGCCGGTTGACGCCGCCCTGCTCCTCGTTCAGCGACTTGAAGTAGGCGGCCTGGCCCTTGCCGACGCCCGACAGCGCGGACAATGGGCCGCTGTAGGGCATCGTCTGGCCGAGCTTGATCTCCGTGTCGGAGACGCCCGGCCCGTAGTCTTTCTGGGCAAGTGCCGGGCCTGACAACCAAAACGTCGCCGCCCCAAGAACAAACTGCTTCCGCTTCATGCCTTCTTCGCCTTCACCGTGGATTTCGAGAGATCTGCCGCACCTCTGACCATCAGCGCACCATGGAACGCACTCAACGTCCGGTAATCGGGGCCGTGCTCCAGCATGCCTGCCTGGGCCAGCATGACCAGACCATGAGAGGCCGCCCACAAAGACCAGCCGAACAGGTTCGGGTCCACGGCGATGACACCCGCTGCCGCCAGTTCCTCGGCCTGCCGCGTGATGTAGCTGCGGGCTCGAGCGGCCTCGCGAGCAAGGTCGGCATGGCTGCCGTCGATCGGCTGATCAATCTCGAACATGATGCGATAGGCGTGCGGGTTTTCGAATGCGAACCGAAGGTAAGCCTCGCTCACCTGGCGCGCGCGTTCGAGCGGTCCGGCGCCCTTGGCCGCGGCATTCTCAAGGGTGTCGGCGAACCGGCTGAAAGCCTGGGCGCGCAAGGTGGCCAGGATATCGGCCTTGTCCTTGAAATAGCGATACGGCGTCTTGGGGCTGCAGCCCAGCGCCTCGGCGAGCTGGCGCATGGTGACGCCTTCGTAGCCGAAACGGGCGAACCGCTCGGTTGCGATCCGGCATAATTCGGCGCGGAAGTCGGCGATGTCCTTTTCCGTCAGATACCGCGGCATGGCACTCTTTCCATACACGCCGTGTACGAAAAGACGGCGATCCGGTCAATCGGGTTCGTCAGGCCGATTCAGCGAACAGTTCACGCCCGATCAACATGCGGCGGATCTCGCTGGTCCCGGCACCGATCTCGTAGAGTTTGGCGTCGCGCAGCAGTCGGCCGGTCGGATAGTCGTTGATGTAGCCGTTGCCGCCCAGGAGCTGGATGGCGTCCAGCGCCACCATGGTGGCTTTCTCCGCCGCGTAAAGAATGGCGCCGGCGGAGTCCTTGCGCGTCGTCTGGCCGCGATCGCAGGCCTTGGCGACCGCGTAGACGTACGACTTGCAGGCATTCATCGTCGTGTACATGTCGGCGAGCTTGCCCTGGACCAGCTGGAAAGTGCCGATGGGCTGGCCGAACTGATGGCGCTCGTGGACGTAGGGAACGACGATGTCCATCGCCGACTGCATGATGCCGAGGGGCCCTGCCGCCAGCACGGCGCGCTCGTAGTCGAGGCCGCTCATGAGAACGTTCACGCCCTTGCCGACCGGGCCCAGCACGTTCTCCTCGGGGATCTCGCAGTCCTCGAACACCAGCTCGCCGGTCGACGAGCCACGCATGCCCATCTTGTCGAGCTTCTGCGAGACCTTGAAGCCCTTGCGATCGGTCTCGACGATGAACGTCGTGATGCCACGCGGACCCGCAGCAGGATCCGTCTTGGCGTAGACGACGACCACCTGGGCATCTGGGCTGTTGGTGATCCACATCTTCGTGCCGTTCAGCACGTATCGGTCGCCCTTCTTGTCGGCGCGCAGCTTCATGGAGACGACGTCGGAGCCCGAACCCGACTCGCTCATCGCCAAGCTGCCGACATGCTCGCCGGAAATCAGCTTCGGCAGGAAGCGACGCTTCTGCTCGTCGCTGCCATTGCGGCTGATCTGGTTGACGCAGAGGTTGGAGTGCGCACCGTAGCTCAAGCCGACGGCGGCCGACGCGCGGCTCAGTTCCTCGACCGCGACGACGTGTTCGAGGTAGCCGAGGCCCGAACCGCCATACTCTTCCGCGACCGTGATGCCGTGCAGGCCGAGATCGCCCATCTTGGGCCAAAGCTCGCGCGGGAAGCGGTCGGTCTTGTCGAGTTCGGCGGCGATCGGTGCCACCTCAACCGAGGCAAAGCGCTGGACCTGATCGCGGAGCGCATCGGCGGTCTCGCCCAGGCCGAAGTCGAAGGCAGGCATGGCATTGGGGATCATGTTTCTGATTTACCTGTTGTGGTTCAGTTCGGTCACCAGAGTGCGCGCGTCGTGTTGACGTCGACGCGGACGAGGCGCAGCTGCGGCCAACAACACTACCGCTCCAACGCGCCGAGCCGCCAGCGACATCGAATTCCCTCCCACTGTGCAAGATACCTTGTCGGGCCGTCAAAGCGAAGCCGCAGGCACTCGGGTTCAACGCCGGCAAGAAGCCGTTCCCACCGGGATCGCCTCGCGTTGGCCCGCTACAGCAGAAACACGGTCGCCAACCCGAGGAAGGCGAGAAAGCCGATCACGTCGGTCACCGTCGTCAGGAACACCGTCGACGATACCGCAGGATCCACTCCGAATTTCTGCAGGCCCAAGGGTATCAGCGTTCCCGCCAGCGCCGCGGCCACCAGGTTGCAGACCATGGCGGCGGCAATTACGGCCCCCAGACGCCAGTCGCCATACCAGGCGACGACCGCGGCTCCCATGATCAGGGCGAAGATCATGCCGTTCAAGCCGCCTACCGCGGCTTCCTTTGCCACGAAGCGCAGCGCGTTGGCCGCCGTAAGCTCACCCATGGCGAGGGCGCGCACCGCCACCGTTACTGTCTGCGTGCCGGCGTTGCCGCCCATCGACGCCACGATCGGCATCAATACGGCGAGCGCCACGATCTTCTCGATGGCACCTTCGAACTGGCCGATTACGAAAGACGCCAGAACCGCCGTCGCCAGATTCAACGTGAGCCAGACCGCGCGCAGCCGCGCCGTCCGGACCGTGTCGGCGTGCATGTCGTCGATGCCGACGCCACCCATCTTCAGAAGGTCTTCTTCGGCTTCCTCGTCGATCACGTCGACCACGTCGTCGACCATGATCACGCCCAGCAGGCGCCCGTCGTCGTCGATGACAGGACATGACACGAGGTTCTTGTCGCGGAACAGGTGGGCGACCTCGGCCTGGTCGGCCGTTGCCGGCACCGAGGGAATGTCCGGATCGACGATGTCCCGGATCGGCACCGGCCGCTTGGCGCGCAGCATCCGACCGAGCGGTACCGCCCCGCTCAGCCGACCAGCCGCATCGACAACGAAGATATCGTAGACATCGTCCGGCAGGTCCGTGGCTTCGCGACAGTGGTCGATGACCTCGCCGACGGTCCAGGTGTCGGGCACCTTGACCAGCGAGCGCTGCATGAGGCGCCCGGCCGTATCATCAGGATAGGCCAACGCGCTTTCGATGTCGGCCCGCTCGTCGGCCGGCAATTCCGCCAGGACTTCGCGGCGCTCGGTCTCGGTCAAATCCTCGAGAAGGGTCGCCGCATCGTCGGTTTCAAGTTCGTGGGCGGCAGCAGCGATGTCCTTGCTGTCGAGCTGGTCGAGAACATCCCCGAGGACCTCTTCATCCAGCTCTGTCAGGGCTTCGGGGTCGATGTCGCGCTTGAGGATGCCGACGAGCTTGTCGCGCTCGGCCTCCGACACCTGCTCGAGCACCGAAGCCTGGCCGGTGGCGCTGAGACTGGCCAGGAGCGTCCGGACGTCTTCGGCTCGATCCTCGGCAAGTGCGGCCTCGACCCGCCGGACCAGTTCAGGCGGCACTTCATCGAGAACGTCCGCCTCAGAGCTCATCCGCGCGCCTCGGCGAGGCGCTGGGCTTCGACAACAGCAAGAGCGGTCATGTTGAGAATGCCTCGGGCGGTGACGGACGGTGTCAACACATGCGCCGGCAACGCAGCGCCCAGCAGCATCGGCCCGATGTGCAGGCCATCGGCGGCAGTCTTAAGCAGATTGAAAGCGATGTTCGCGGCGTCGAGCGACGGGCAGACAACCAGATTGGCCGATTCCTTGAGCCGGGAGCGCGGGAAGACGCTGTCGCGGATATCGGCCTCGAGTGCCGCGTCACCGTGCATCTCGCCGTCGAGCTCGAGGGTCGGCGCGCGCTGGTGCAGCAGCTTGACCGCCGCCGCCATCTTGCGCGCCGAGGGATGATCGGAGCTGCCGAAGCTCGAATGCGACAGAAGCGCCACCTTTGGCTGGATGCCGAAGCGCAGCACCTCGTCGGCCGCCAGCAAGGTGATCTCGGCCAGCGTCTCGGCATCCGGGTCGTCGTTGACGTAGGTGTCGGCGATGAACAGCGAGCGGGTCGGCATGACCAACAGGCTGAGCCCCGCCATGTGCTTGACGCCTTCACGCATGCCGATCACATCGCGGACATGGTTGAAGTGGGTGCGAAAGCGACCGTAGGCGCCGGCTATCATGGCGTCGGCGTCGCCCAGCTTGACGGCAAGGGCCGCAATCAAGGTCGGGCTGGAGCGCACGAGATTGCGTGCCGTCGGCTCGGTAACGCCGCGCCGCTCCATCAATTCGTGATAGGCGCTCCAGTAGCGGTCGTAGCGCGGGTCGCTCGACGGATCGACCAACTCGACATCCGTACCCGGCCGGAAACGCAGCCCGAGGCGCTCGGCGCGATGGCGAATGATCTCAGGGCGACCGATCAGGATGGGCCGGGCAATGCCCTCATCGAGGACAATCTGCACTGCCCGCAGCACACGATCATCCTCGCCGGCGCTGAAAATCACCCGCATGGGCGCGCTGCGCGCCTGCTCGAACACCGGCCGCATGACCAGGCCGGACTTGAACACGAACTGGCTCAGCTGCTCGCGATAGGCGTCGAAGTCTGCGATCGGCCGGGTCGCCACGCCCGAGTCCATGGCCGCCTTGGCAACGGCCGGCGCGAGTTCGACGATCAGGCGCGGGTCGAACGGCTTGGGAATGATCTGCGACGGCCCGAAGCCGCCGCCAGCCTCGCCGAAGGCGCGCGCAACGACTTCCGACGGCTCCTTGCGGGCAAGCTCGGCAATCGCCCGCACGCAGGCGATCTTCATCTCGTCGTTGACAGTGGTCGCGCCGACATCGAGAGCGCCGCGGAAAATGTAGGGGAAGCAGAGGACGTTGTTCACCTGGTTGGGATAGTCGCTGCGGCCGGTCGCCATGATGGCGTCGTCGCGCACCGCCGCCACATCCTCGGGCGTGATCTCGGGGTTGGGATTGGCCAGTGCGAAGATCAGCGGCTTCGCCGCCATCTTCTTGACCATGTCCTGCTTCAGCACGCCGGCGGCGGAGAGACCGAGGAAGATGTCGGCACCGCCGATCACCTCGCCCAACGTGCGCAGCGGCGTGTCACGCGCATAGCGCTCCTTGAACGGGTCCATCAGCTCGTTGCGGCCTTTCCAGACCACCCCGACGATGTCGGTGACCCAGATGTTCTGGCGTGGCAGGCCGAGCTTCTCCAGCACGCCCAGGCACGACAGCGCCGCCGCACCGGCGCCCGACACGACGAGCTTCACCTTCCCGATATCCTTGCCGACCAGCGACAGCGCATTCAGCACCGCGGCGCCGACGATGATCGCGGTGCCGTGCTGGTCGTCGTGGAACACCGGGATCTTCATGCGCTCGCGCAGCTTCTGCTCGACGTAGAAGCACTCCGGCGCCTTGATGTCCTCGAGGTTGATGCCGCCGAACGTCGGCTCCAGGGAGGCCACGATGTCGACCAGCTTCTCCTGGTCGAGTTCGGCGATCTCTATGTCGAAGACGTCGATGCCGGCGAACTTCTTGAAGAGGACGCCCTTGCCCTCCATCACGGGCTTGGCGGCAAGCGGGCCGATAGCGCCGAGACCCAGCACTGCCGTGCCGTTGGTTACCACGCCGACCAGGTTGGCGCGGATCGTGAGCTCGGCGGCCATCGCGGGATCGCGCACGATCTCATGGCAGGCCGCTGCCACCCCGGGCGAATAGGCAAGCGACAGGTCCCGCTGGGTGGCCAGCGGCTTGGTTGGTACGACCTCGATTTTGCCGGGCCTCGGCAGGCGATGGTAACGGAGCGCGCCGTCGGTGAGTTCATCCGCCAAGCTCGTCTCCCGCCTGTAACAACGAAAAGGGCCACCCTAGGGCGGCTTCTCTGTATCACCCTTTCGTACGAACCGGCGAGTTGGTGCGGCCAAGAAGACTCGAACTTCCACGCCTCGCGGCACTAGCACCTCAAGCTAGCGCGTCTACCAATTCCGCCATGGCCGCGCCGGTTCGACGGGCGCGGGGATACCAAATCGTCCCCTCAGTGGCAAGGCGCACCGCTCGGCTATTGCGCGAAAGGCCCGAAGCATCGATTTTGTCGCGATGAACAAGCCGGAATGGCGCATTTCCGACGGTCCCGTGCCCTATTCAGAGGCGCTGGCGGCCATGGAGGCTCGTGTCGCCGATATCCGCGCCGGACGGGCGCCCGAACTGGTCTGGCTGCTGGAACATCCGCCGCTCTACACCGCAGGCACCAGTGCCGCCTCGACGGACCTGCTGCAGCCCGCGCGCTTTCCTGTGCACATCGCCGGCCGAGGCGGACAATACACCTATCACGGCCCCGGGCAGCGCGTGGCCTACGTCATGCTCGACCTGCGCGCGCGGCGCCAGGACGTCCGCCGCTACGTGTGGGATCTCGAGGAATGGACCATTCGAGCCCTTTCCCGCTTCAACGTGACCGCAGAGCGCCGGGCTGGCCGTGTCGGCGTCTGGGTTGTCCGGCCCGACAAACAGCCCCTGCCCGATGGCACGCCGCGCGAAGACAAGATCGCGGCCATCGGCGTCC
>RGPT01000074.1 GCA_010032545.1 Alphaproteobacteria bacterium | reverse complement strand
GGTGCCGGGCGATGCAGGGGAGCGGCCGGCGTCGGCGGCGCCCGAATGGTCGGTGGCGAGCATCGTGTAGAAGGCCGGCACGACGAACAGGGTGAACAGCGTGCCGATCGACATTCCGCTGGCGATCACCAGGCCCATGCTGAATCGGGAGACGGCGCCGGCGCCGCCGGCGAAAAGCAGTGGCAGGACGCCCAGCACCATGGCAGCCGTGGTCATGAGGATCGGCCTCAGGCGGATGGTGGCCGCCGCCTCGACCGCCTCGCGTCGCGACTTGCCCGCCCTCTGCTGCTCGTTGGCGACCTCGACGATCAGGATCGCGTGCTTGCTGATCAGCCCCATCAGGGTGACGAGGCCGACCTGGGTGTAGATGTTCATGCTGGTACCGGATACGCCCAGCGTTCCCAGCAGCGCCAGCGTGAACAAGGCGCCGGCGATCGACATCGGCACCGAAAGCAGGATGATCAGTGGGTCGCGGAAGCTCTCGAACAGCCCCGCAAGCGCCAGGTAGACCATCAAGAAGGCGAAGCCGAAGATGACGAGGAAGCCGCCGGATTCCTGCACATACTGGCGCGACTGCCCGGCGTGGTCGGTCGCGTAGGCGCGCGGCAGGGTCCGGTTGGCCAGATCCTTCAGGTAGGCGAGCGCCTCCTCCTGCGACACGCCGGGGGCGGCGACACCCTGGATGGTGGCGCTGTTGAGCTGCTGGAAATGGTTGATCGAGCGGGGAATGGTCCTCGTGCTGATCGTGGCGACTGTCGACAGGGGCACCATCGTCCCGTTGGCGGCGCGGATGTAGTAGCCGAGGACCTGGTCGGCGTTCAGGCGCGAAGGCTGCTCGACCTGCGGGATCACCCGGTAGGAACGGCCATCGAGATCGAAGTAGTTAACGTAGCCGCCGCCCAGCATGGAAGCCATGGCGGCGCCGATGTCGCTCATCTGCAGGCCGAGCAGGGCTGCCTTGTCACGGTCGATGACCACGGTCGACATCGGCTGATCGATCTTCAGGTCGCTGTCGAGATAGGGGAAAAGGCCGCTGCGATTGGCTTCCATCAGGAAAGCGCGAATGGCACGGTCGAGCGCCTCGAAACTGTCCGTCGTCTTGACGACAAACTGGACGGGCAGGCCGCTGCTGCCGGGCAGCGGCGGCGGATTGAAGGCGACGACCCGCGTGCCGGCGATACCTGAGAGCTGGCGCTGCAGCCCGGGCAGCAGCTGCATGGCCGTCGTCGAGCGCTTCTCCCACGGCATCAGCACCAGGCCCGCGATCGACGAGCCGGGCATCTCGAACTGGAAGATGTGCTCGGCACCTGGCTGGCGGGCGAGGATGTCGTACACCTGCCCGGAGTAGAGCAGTCGCTGCTGCAGGCTGGCGTTGGGAGCGGCCGTGCTCATCGCCAGCAGCACGCCCTGGTCTTCTTCCGGCGCCAGTTCGCTGCGGATGCCGGCATAGAGGAAGTAGATGCTGGCGAGCACGATCGCGGCAAAAGTAGAAATGACGGGGAGGCTGTCGAGGCTGGCGCGGAGCAGGCCGGCATAGCGCCGGCGCAGCGCCTCGAAGACATGGTCGACCGTCGCGGCGAAGCGCCCTTCCCAGCCGCCCGCCGTTTCGCCGGGCGGGCGCAGGAGGCGCGAACAGAGCATCGGAGAGAGCGTCAGGGCGACAATGCCCGAGATGGTGGCGGCGCCTGCCAGGGTGAAGGCGAACTCGGTGAACAGGGCGCCGGTGAGCCCGCCCTGCATGCCGATCGGGACATACACGGCGATCAGCACCACGGTCATGGCGACGATCGGGCCGCCGAGTTCGCGGGCCGCCTGCAGTGTGGCGGGCAGCAGGCCGGCGCCTTCTGCCAGGTGGCGGTTGACGTTCTCGACTACGATGATCGCGTCGTCGACCACCAGCCCGATGGCGAGAACCAGCGCGAGCAGTGTCAGCAGGTTGATGGAGAAACCCAGGACCACCATCATGGCGAACGCTCCGATGAGCGACAGTGGAATGGCGACGACCGGCACGAGGGTGGAGCGCAGCGAGCCCAGGAAGACGAAGACGACCAGCGTCACGATGGCAAGTGCTTCGATGAGAGTGTAGGCGACTTCCTCGATCGAGCTTTCGACGAACTCCGTCGAGTCGTAGACGATGTTGGTGGTAAGACCGTGCGGCAGGCGGGCAGCGATGCCCGGGAAGATCGCGCGAACGCCCTTGGCGACGCCGAGCAGGTTGGCGTTGGGCGCCACCTGGATGCCGACATATACTGCCGTGCGCCCGTCGAGGCTCGCCTGCGATTCGTAGTCGTCGGCGCCGAGTACCACGGTGGCCACGTCCTGCAGGCGCACGACCGCACCGTTGACCTGCTTTACGACCAGGTTGCGGAATTCCGCCACCGAATGCAGGTTGGTCGAGGCGTTGAGTGTGACCTGCACCATCTGGCCCTTGGTTTTGCCGAGGCCGGCAATGTAGTCGTTGGCCGAGAGTGCCTGTGCGACATCGGTCGCCGTGAGGCCGTAGGCGGAAAGCTTGCTCGGATCGAGCCAGGCACGCAGGGCGAAGTTCTTGGCGCCGAGCAGCTCGGCGGTCTGGACGCCCGGAACCGCCTGGAGCTGGGGGCGCACGACGCGCACGAGATAGTCGGTGATCTGGTTGGGCGCGAGCACCGCGCTGTCGAAGCCGATGTACATCGCATCGATCGTCTGGCCGACCGCGACGTTGAGCACCGGCTGCTGCGCGTCGGGCGGGAGCTGGTTGCGGACGGAGTTGACCTTGGTGTCGATCTCGGTGAGCGCCTTGTCGGCATCCCAGTTGAGCCGCAGGTTGATGGTGATGGTGCTGAGCCCGCTGCTGCTCGACGACGTCATGTAGTCGATGCCGTTCACCTGGGCGATTGCCGTCTCGAGCGGAGTGGTGATGAAGCCGGAGATGGTCTCCGGGTCGGCGCCGAAATACGCCGTCGTCACGGTGACGACGGCGTTCTCGGTGCTTGGATACTGCTGCACCGGCAGCGAACCCGCCGCGCGCAGGCCGAGCACCAGGATCGCCAGGCTGATGACCGTCGCCAGCACCGGACGACGCACGAAGATGTCGGTGAACTTCATGGGCTGCGGCTCTCAGCGCTCTTGAGGCCTGGGATCGGGATCGTCCAACGGCCTGACCGAATCGTCGATCGCGACGGAGGCGCCCTCGAAGAGCTTCATCTGTCCCGCCGTCACGACGGTGTCGCCCTCGTCGACCCCCTTCAGGATGGCGACCTGATCGCCGCGCGTAGGGCCGGTCGTCACGAAGACCTGGCGCGCCACGAGGCGTGGCCGATCCTTCGAATCGCGGCTCTTCTCGTCGACCACGAAGACGGTGCTGCCGTAGGAATTGTAGGTTATTGCCGTCTGCGGCAGGGTCACCAGACGCTGCGGCGCGCCGGCGTCGATCTCGACCGCCGCGAACATGCCGGGCAGCAGCAGGCCGCCGGGATTGTCGAGGGCGGCGCGCACCTGGAACGTGCGGCTCGACGAATCCACCTTGGGGCTGATCGCGGTGATGCGGCCGGGGAAGACGCGGCCTTGCCAGGCGTCGATGCGCGCCCGCACCGGCTGGCCGGCCGCGATCTGGACGATGGCCTGCTGGGGCAGGGGAAAGTCCACGAAGATCGGGTCGACCGACTGCAAGGTCGCCACGGTCGTACCGGGAGCGAGGTACTGGCCGAGGTCGACCTGGCGGATGCCGAGGCGGCCGGAAAACGGCGCCCGGAGGTGCTTCTTTTCGATCAGGGCCCGCTGTTGGTCGGCCTGGGCGGCATTGCTCTTGAGCGTAGCCGCATCGCTGTCCAGGGTCGCCTGGCTTATCGTCTGGGCCTTTAACTGCCGGACGCTGCGATCGTAGTTGAGCTGGGCAAGCTGGGCGTTGGCCTCCAGCGACCGCAGCTTGGCGATGTCGTCGTCGGCCCAGAGCCTCAGCAGAACTTGCCCCGCCTGCACGCGATCGCCCGAATGGAAGCCGATTTCCTGAACGATCCCGGCCAGTTCGAGCGACAGGTCGGTGCCGTTGACCGCCCGCAGGCTGCCCACCGCCTCGAGCCTGGGCTGCCAGGTATCGATCCGCGCCTTTGCCGCCGACACCGTCTGGGCCGGCACGCCTGCCGCCGAGACAAAGGCGGCGCCCTGTCGCGCCACGTAGGCTTTCAGGCCGTAGAGAGCGCCCGCCGCCGCGCCGACGATGGCCATCATCCAGAACATTCGCTTGATCATCGCTTCTGCTTTCGCTCCGTTTCCCCAGGTCCTAGCGGCCGGCCGCCGGCAGCCTGATGTCCTGCACCGGCGGCAACCAGAAGACGGCCGGCTTGCCCTCCGACTTCGGATCGATGTCGGTGCGGTTCCACCAGCCTCCGCCCAGCGCCTGGAACAGCGCTGCGGTGTCGCTGTAGCGCGCCGCCTGCGCGATGACGCGGTTGAGCACCGCCGTTCGGTAGGCCTTCTCGCTGTTGAGCAGTTCCGAATAGACGACGGCGCCCAGCCGGTACTGCTGCTGTGCGAGAGCGAGGCTGGCGGCGGCGGCGCGCTCCGCGGCGGCCGCCGCGCGCAGGGCGTCGGCGTCGGCCTGCAGGGCGCGCAGCGCATTGGCGACGTCCTGGAATGCCTGGAGCAAGGTGCTGCGGTACTTGGCGGCTTCCTGATCGAAGGTGGCCTGGGCGGCGCGCTTCTTGTGTTCCAGCGTGCCACCGTCGAGCAGCGGCTGGAGGATGCTGAGGGCCAGGTTCCAGGCGATGCCGGTGGGCGGGACAATCTGGCCGAGGAATGCGATGATCTCGGCGCCGGCGTTCGGGCCGTATGTGCCGGTGAGGTTGAACTGCGGCATCTGGTTGGAGATCGCCACGCCGATGTTGGCGCTCGCCACGCGGAGCTGGGCCTGCGCCGAGCGTACGTCGGGCCGTTGTTCGACCAGGGCCGCGGGCAGGCTGAGCGGCAGCTCCTCGGGCAGGTGGAGGTCGGCGAGGTCGACGTTCTCGCCCCTGTACTGGTCCGGCAGGCGGCCGATCAGTGCCATCAACTGGTTGCGCTGCTGCGCAAGCTGGCGCTGCAGCGGCGGCAGGGTGCTGCGCGCCTGTTCCAGCGCCGTCTCCTGCGACAGCACCTCGACGCGCGACGCGCCGCCCAGGTCGAACTGGGTCCGCACCAGGCGGAGCAGGTGGGCCGCGATCCGGATCGTCTCTTCGGTGGCGGCGACCTGCGCCTGCAGCGACGCGAGATTGATGGCGGCGGTCACGACGTTCGAGGTCAGGGTCAGATAGGCCGCCTCGAGCTGGAAGCGTTGATACTCTACCTGAGCAGCCTGCGTTTCGACCGTCCGCCGCACGCCGCCGAAGATGTCGAGGGCATAGGAGATGCTGAGCGAGGCGGAACTTACCGTATAGATCGTCGGAGGGCCGCTTAGCCCGCTGGTGACGGGCGTCACCTGCTGCTTGGTCGTCGAGGCGCCGGCGTTGATTTGCGGGAACAGGCCGCCCTGCTGGGCGTAGAGGGCCTCCTGCGTTAGCCGCAGGGTAGCCTGGGCTGCCGCGAGGCTGGGATTGGCCCTCAGTGCTTCCTCGATCAGCGCGTTGAGCTGCGAGTTTCGATACAGCGTCCACCACTGGCCGGGAATGTCGGCGCCCATGACGAAGCGTTGTGCAGCCCCCCCGGCGATGTCGGCCGAAGCGGTCGCCGTGAGCGGCTCGGGCGTGTAGCCGCCGGCATCGGGCTTGTCGGGCGGCTGAAAGTCGGGGCCCGACGTGCATCCCGTCACCGCGGCGGTCGCAAGGGCGACAAGCAGCAGTACCGTCGGCGTAACCACACCACGGCGGCCAGAGGTGGCGCGAGGCAGGCCGGCATGAAAGGCAACCTCGCAACCAATCGGCGGTCTGCCGGGGATGTCGTTGCCGATCAATTATTTCATCTGCTGCGGGAGCGACAATCCGACTGGCGGCAGGGCCGGCATCGCGATGCCGGGGTCGAGCGCCGAAGGATTTGCCGGTATCGAGTCCAAGGTGGAGCGAGCCCCTCCGGGTGTGGCCGGCCGCACGACCGGCTGGCCGTCGGATGTCACGGAGGCGGCGGCCGGGGGGGCACTTGACTCCCATGGTCCAAGGATCAGCGGCAGCCCTTCCTTGCCGCTGCCGATGACGACGATCTTGGCGTTCTGCGAATCGGCCAGCTTGAGGGTGGCGTCGATGCCCTTCCAGCGCAGGTAGTTCTCGGAGATGCCGCCCGACACCGTGTCCTGGAATGCCCGGATGCCCTCGGCCTCGATTTTCTTGCGAGTGGCCTCCTGCTCCTCGCGTTGGAGGATAAATACATACTGCTCGCTGAGCTGGCGCTGGGTCAGCTTGGCTTCGATCGCGCTAACCAGCGCAGCAGGCAGTTCGATCCTGCTGAACCAGAAATCTTCGATCATGATTTCTGGAACCCTGTCGGGTACCCCGCCGATCAACATATCGGCGGTCAGCCTGAACTGCTTGAGCACGCCGCGCTCGATCTCGGATCGCTTCACCGAATAGAGTTCCTCGAGCGTGAACTTGCCGACTTCCAGTCGAATGATCGCCCCCACCGCCGGCATGACCAGCTTGTCTGCGAAATCGGGCCCGGCATATTTCGTGATTAAACCAGTGGCCTTGGGATTGATGCGGTACATCAGGGTTCCCTCGACGGTGACCTGCAGCCCCTCCTTGGTCAGCGCCTCGAATTTCTTGGTCCGCTGCTGGAGGCGCAGGTCGTAGATGTGGATCTGATCCCACGGGAAGATGATCTTGGTCCCCTCGCCGTAATAAAAATGCAAAACCGTGCCGCCGAAGAAACGCAGCCACAGCGCGGCGCCATGGCCGGCGGGAATCGTGATGAAAATGCTCTTGAAGAAGAACAGCAGGAAAAAGACCACAAAGAGGAGTGTCGCCGTCGTGCCGATGAAGTGACGATCGAACCACGCCTCGATGCCTTTGACCGCACGCTCAATCATCGCTGGCTCCGTACTCGGTCAGCCGTCCATCTTCCATGACGAAGTGGCGGGTCGCTCGGTCAAAGTAACGGTCGTCGTGCGTCACCGCGACCACTGTCTTGCCGCGGGCGCGTAGCGCCGGCAGGATCTCGTCGTAAAACTTCCGGCGGAAGGCCGGATCCTGGTCGGCGGCGAACTCGTCGAACACGTAGATCGGCCGGTCTTCCAGGGCGGCTACCACGAGGGCGAGCCGCTTGCGCTGGCCGGTCGAGAGTTTGATCGTGTCGAAACGGCCGTCGTGCATGCCCGTCTTCTTCTCGATTTCCATCGTCGTTAGCCATTCGAGGATCTGGTCCGAGGCTACGTCGCCCAGGCCAAACAGCCGCTGGAACAGATGGAAATCGGAAAACACCGTCGAGTAGAGGTTCTGGCAGGCCTCGCGCCGGTCACCGTCGACCACCCGGCCGTCGACCAGGATCTGGCCCTGCTGCGGCAGGTAGAGCGCCGTCAGCAACCTCAGGAGGGTGGACTTTCCGGAGCCGTTGCCACCGGAAATGAACAGGACGTCGCCGCGGCGCAGCGTGAAGTCGATCGGGCCCACCATGAAGCCGCCGGACTGGCCATGTGTGAAGACCACCTGCCGCAGTTCGATCTCGGCGAAGTCGGAAGGTTGCCCTGGCGCCGTACCCGAGCCCGACCTCTGTACCGCCTGATGCAGCCTTCTCTCGAGGTCGAGCATGACCTCGCAGGCGGCCTGGGCGTTGGCGACTGCCGACGATGCCGCGGTCATAGAGCCGATCGGACCGAAAAGGAACAGGATGACGGTGACGGTCTTGAGCAATTCCTCGGGTTGGGTGAGGCCAAATCCGGGCAGCAGGAAAACGAGTGCGCCGCCGGCGGCAAGGAAGATGAGTTGCCCAAAAAGGTAGACCTCCAACAACTTCACGTTGACACCGGTCCGCATCTCGCAGGTGCGGCGGGAGATTTCCGCGATGAAGACGGCGAGGTCGGCGCTGCGTGCGGCGTTGAGACGGACCTCCTTGAAGCCCTCAATGAGATCGGTGACGGAGTCGAACAGTTCGTTCTCCTGGCCGTTGACCTCCGCCAGCGTGGCGCGGGCCCGGCGCAGCCGGAACATATAGACGAGGAACCCGAGACCCACGATCGCCACCGTCAGGAACAGAGCGGCAACGTCGAGCCAGGCCAGATAGGCGAGCGCGAAGACGACCGAAATCGCTGACTGGGCGCCGGCCAGAATGGCCGGGGCAGTGGTCGCGAGCGTCTGCGTCTGGCGGGTCAGGGCGCCGAAGATGCGTGCCGGGCCGATCTCTTCCAGCGCGTCGAGATTGCAGCGCCGGACCCGCTCGACCTGCCGCATCCGGTAGGTGTGCAGCGACTTCTCGACCTCGGTGAGGGCGGTGATGTGGAGATAGCGCTGGGAGTAAATCTGCGCTGCCGCCGCCGCGGCGAACAGCACGAACAGCCAGCCGAGCGCATCGCCCTTCGAGGCGTTGACGGCGCCCGAATTGAGCGTCGACAGCACGACAATGGTGCATCCTCCGGCCACCGCCGCCATGAAGGCGAGCCGGGGAATGGGCAGATTGCTTTGCCCCTTGAGGAAGTCGATGACGTGCTTCATGGGTGTCGACAGACAGTGCCGCAGCGGCAACTGAGGGTGATCACGGGCGGGTTCAGGATGGCCTGCTCGGCCGTCGTTCGTGGGTCATCATCAGAGCTAGCAGGGTGAGCACGGGGGTGAAGACGAGCGACAGCACGGTGAACCCGACGAAGCCGATCTGCTTGCGACGTCCCAGCCATCCTACGAGCAGCGACAGGACAACATATAATGTAATGAGCATTTTCCACAAGTCCTCTGGGCGCGGTGTCAGGCGCGCGCAGGATCGAGAGGCCGGCCTTTTCGCGCGCCCTCGAAGATCTTGCGGAAATGCTCGCGCACCTGGCCGGGCTGGAAGGTGAGAAACGTGCCACCCGACTCGAAATGCTGCAGGAACACCAGGCCGACGGCATAGGTCGAGGCAGCGGCGACCGCAGGCATCGTCATGGCGCCGAGAAATGGGCCAATGCCGGGGATCAGACGGACAACCGGCCCGACCAGTCCACCCGCCACGACTTCCGACCCCGCGCCGCCCACCAGCGCGCCTACGAGGTTGCGTGCGACATGCTCGGAGAACGGCACGCCGTAGAGGTCCGACATCTTGCGCAGCATCTGGACCTGTACGCCCATGACCAGCAGCATGTCGACGAAGGGCACCGGCACGATACCGGCGCCGATCGACCACGCGGCGTAGTACTTGACGAGTCCGCGCGCCAGGCGTTCCCGGTCCTGCTCCGCCCCTTCCAGCCCGATCGGGCCTTCGGCCGGTCCGCCAGCCGGATCGTTGGCGGTGTCGCTCTGGCTCGTCGGCATCTCATCTGCGGACACCGGATGATCGGCGGACATTGGGCGCTCCCTCGAATTTATCGGCATATTTGCAGCCAGGCTGCTGTGCGGCCAGCCTCAGCATTAACTTCGGTAGCCTAGGCTATAATTTTTTTGGGTCCAAGGGCCAAAAGATGAATTTCGCGTCAAGTGCCAGCTATCGCGGGGGAGGGCGGGGGCGGAAACGGCCTCAACCGGTGACGGTTCTGCGGCCCGGCGTGCTGGTGGAGGTGGAGCGGTTAATCGTTGTAAATCAGCCGCCTGGCGGGCGTCACGGGGTTCGAGGCTGAAGCTGCGTTTGGACTTTATTCCACCGGGCAAAAGAGCGAAGCTACCGACTGTCGGCAGAGAATCAATGAGCCCGGTAGCTGACCGCTGATGGCGGTGCTGAGCCTCCTGCTTTGATGCGGCTGTGCATGTGCGGGAGGTCCGGCATCGCGGCAACGGCTTGGCTTTGTTTAACTGCGCCCTGCAACTGCACCCTGCACAGGAGGACCTTTATGTCCGAGCTGGAAATGAAGACCGAAGTCGAAGCCGACGAGTTCACCGACGAGCTCAGCGACGAGGCGCTCGATCGGGCGGAGGGGTTTAAGTTGAACTGCGGCGGTTGTAACTGTTATTAGCCCGGTAGCTGACCGCTGATGGCGGTGTAGCTTACGACCGTTCTCGGTCGGTAGCTGACCGCTGAACCGGAGCGTCATGAGGCAAAAAGCCGCTGATGGCGCCGACCAAGCCGCGCCGAAACCACGAAACGTCGGGTGCCATGGCCAGCAGGTCGCTGACAGGCCCATTCTTCGAGGTGTCCTGAGGCTTTTTCGAGTCAGAGAATCTTTCATCGCGGATGTCGGCCCGAATGTGTTGGCAATACTCGTCCGTGCCGCGCTAAATCTTGTTCGACCGAGGCTGGCTCGGAATTGAATGGAGTGCTCTGCCTTGACCGACGTTGAACTCGACCGGCCGATTGGCCTCAGCCCCCATTTTTCCGCCCATGTCATCGAAGATCGCCAGGTGCTGCTACTGTCCGAGCAGCGCAGTTTCCGGCTGGCCGGCAAGCTCTATGCGGCGATGATCCCCTATCTCGACGGCACCCGGACAGGCGACCAGATCCTCGGCGCTTTCGCGGGGCGGGTGCCGGCCGATCGCCTGCGTCTGGCGCTGCACAACATGATCGAGAAGGACTACATCACCTATGTCGATGCCGATGCGCCGATGGGCCGGCAGGCGTTGTGGACCGAGCTGGGCCTGGCGCCGGCCGAGGCCGAGAGGCGGCTTGCCGAACGGTCGATCGCGGTGAAGGCGCTGGAAGGCGATGCTGCGGCGGGGCTGGCGGCGTGCGACCTGCGCCGGGCGGCCATCGGGGCGGGCCTGCGCCTCGTCGACGAGAAGGAAGCGAAACTGGTCGTGGTCTCGGTGGCGGACTACCTTGACCGCGAGCTTGCGGACGTGAACATCGCGATGCGCAACGCCGGGCGGTCGTGGCTGCCGTTCAAGGCGGGCGGCTCGATGCCGCTGCTCGGCCCCGTGTTCCATCCCGAATCTGCGCCCTGCTGGGCGTGTCTCACCCATCGCATGCTGGAGAACAGGCCAGGCGACCGCCTCGTCGCCAGCGCGGTCAAGGCGGTGCGTCCGGCGCGTGCCCACAATAGCGCCACCATCGGTTTGGCCGCAAACTTTGCGGCCCTGGAACTCGCCCGCGCGATTGCCGGGAACGACGAGGCTGGGCTCGACTGGAAGATTGTCGGTCTCGATCTGAAGACCCGGGCTTCGCGCGACCACATGGTGCGGTTGGCTCCCAACTGTCCCGTGTGCGGCGAGCACGACGATCCCGTGAAGACGCTGGAGCGAGCCATGGCGCCGGTGTCGATCCAGGCTCGACCGGTCCTGGCCCAGACCGATGGCGGCTGGCGGGTTTCGCCGGCTGCCGATGTAGTCAAGCGCCTGGAACGCTACGTGAGCCCGATCACCGGTCTCATCGCCGATCTCGAGGACGCGTCGCCCCAGGACGGTTTGCCGGTTTTCCAGGCCAAGCAGACCAATCCCGTCGCGACGACTCCTCGTCAGAACCGCCTGATCGGCCGCCCGGGAGCAGCGGCCGGCAAGGGCCAGAGCGAAATCCAGGCCAAGGCGAGTTGCCTGGCCGAGGCGATGGAACGCTATGTCTGCGGCTATACAGGGCGCGAGCCGCGCCGGCGGGCGACCTCGGCCCAGCTCGATGCCGCGGCGCCTCATCCCTACAGCTACCTTAACTACAGCGAGCGCCAGTACGACAGCCGCGGGGCCTGGAACAAGACGCACGACGGGTTCAACTGGATCGGCGAGCGCTTCGACGAAGGGCGTGCGATCGAATGGACACCCGCCTGGTCGCTCACTCACGGAGCGCTGCGCTGGCTGCCGACACGCTACTGCTACTTCGGCTACGCCGACCCGAAGGTCGCCTCGGAAGGCGACGACAATGCCTTCTGCGCGGCGGACTCGAACGGCTGCGCCTCGGGCAGCACGCTCGAGGAGGCCATCCTTCAGGGCTTCCTGGAACTGGTCGAACGTGATGCCTGCGCGCTGTGGTGGTACAACCGCGTTCGCCGTCCGGCCTTCGACCTCGACGCCTGCGACGATCCGTTCGTGCGGCGCGTGCGGGCGCACTACCGCGGCCGCGGCCGCGGCGTGCATGTGCTCGACCTGACCACCGACATCGGTATTCCGGTGGCCATCGCGCTCTCGTGGAAGGAGGACGACGGCAAGTCGATCGTGCTCGGCCTCGGCGCCCATCTCGACGCCGGGATCGCAGTCAACCGGGCACTTGCCGAGATGAACCAGATGCTGGTCCTCGAAACCGAAGCCGCCAAGTCGCGGGACGGCAGAAAGGCGGCCTCCAGCGACGACACGATGCTCGACTGGATCGAGAACAAGAGCCTGACGACGGAGCCTTACTGCGTGCCCGATGGCGACGTCCGTCTCGACGCCTACGTGCGTCCCGAGATCACCGACTTGAAGCAGGCGGTCGAGCGCTGCATGCGCGCGGTCTCCGACAAGGGGCTGGACATGATCGTTCTCGATCATTCCCGGCCCGAGATCGATTTCGCCACGGCGCGTGTCGTTGTTCCGGGCATGCGGCATTTCTGGGCACGCTTCCGCGAGGGCCGCCTGTACCAGGCGCCGGTCGAGATGGGCTGGCTCGCGCGGCCTCTCGCCGAGGACGAACTGAATCCGATCGCGTTCTTTCTGTGAGGCCGGGCACGATGGGCAACGTCGATCTGTTCTACCGCTTCAATGCCGATGTCCTGTCGGTCAAGCGCGAGGGCAACCGCATCGTCCTCGACGTCAGGGATCACCGGCCGATCGGCTTTACGGTTGCCGTGGCATCCCACGGCGATGCGATCGAGGCGCTATCCGGCGACGGCGCCACCTTGTCCAGTCTCGACGGCATGGCCGCCGCGGCGGGAGACCCGGCCGCCGCCTCCCGCGCCATTCGCCACTACCTCGAACGCTTCGCCTTCGGGAGACTGCTGGCCTGGCAACTGGCCGACGGCGAGGGTCCGCTGGGAACGGTCGCTGCCTTGGCCGCCCGCTACCAGCCTCGCTGGGGCGAGCCGCCGGCCGGCGATCAGCAGCTCTGCCGGTTCGCGTATGTGCGGCGGGCCGACGGCGAGGCCGTGCTCGAGTCGGGCAATGTGCGCAGTCGTGTCCATCTGAACGGGCGCGGACTGTCGATGCTGGCGGCGCTGCTCGCCGCACCGGCACCGGCGCCGCCCGCAAGCTTCGCGGCGGGGCTGTGGCAGCTCGGGTTTCTCGAGACCTGCGCGGCCGTCGAACCGGAGGCGCGCCGCTGCTGGGAGTTTCAGGACCTGCTGATGCACGAGGCCAGCCGCAACAACCGGGACGCCGTTGCCGTGGGCGGTACCTACCGTTTCGACGGCGTGTTTGCCTCGCCGCCGGCGGTCAAGCCGGCGATGCCGGGGAGCAGGATCGGCCTCGACGAAGTCGATCCCGGTCGCATTCGCCAGGCCAGCAGCAGCGTGGACGAAGTCCAGGCGCGCCGCCGGTCGGTCCGGCGCTACGCCGCCGAGCCGGTTTCGCGTGCCTCGATCGGCGAGTTCCTGTGGCGGGTCTGCCGGACCACCGGCTACATCGAGAGCAGCCGCCAGGACATCATTTCCCGTCCCTATCCGGCCGGCGGCAGCATCAACGAACTCGAATTCTACCTTGCAGTGCGGCGTTGCTCGGGTCTCGACCCGGCGGTCTACCATTACGACAGCCACGGACATGCCCTGGTCCGCCTCGCCGGTTCCGAACGGATCGCCGGCAAGATCGTCGAGCGTTCCGGGACGGCGATGGGCCTTGCCGAAGCCGACCAGAAGCCGGACGTGACGGTCGTGATCGCCTCGCGCCTGCCGCGGCTCGCCTGGAAGTACGAGGGCATGGCCTACCGGGCCAGCCTGAGTCGTCCGTAGAAAGTGGGGCCGCCGCGCCCCGCGCCACCCGTCGCGCCGACTATGCCGCGTCTTCGTTCCTGATCGATTCCATCGACCTTCGCGTCGAGCTCGGCCGGGAGGAGACCGTGGTCAGGTCCCGGCTCGCTGTCCGCCGCAACGCGGCGGGGGCGCGGGCGGCGGACCTCGTTCTCGACGGCACCAGGCTGGAATTGCTATCGGTCGAGCTCGACGGCCGGCCGGCCGGCCACGAGGTCGGCGCGGAGACGCTCACGATCCGGGACGTGCCTGACCGCTTCGTGCTCGACATCGCGACGCGGACGAACCCGGCGGCCAACACGGAGCTGACCGGCCTCTACATCTCCGGCGATCTGTTTTGCACCCATTGCGAGGCCGAAGGCTTCCGTCGCATCACCTACTTCCTCGATCGGCCCGACGTGATGGCGCGTTACACCGTTACCATCGTCGCCGACCGGAAGCTGGCGCCGGTGCTGCTCTCGAACGGCAATCCGGGCGCCGCCGGAGAGACCGGCGATGGCAGGCACTTCGCTACATGGATCGATCCGTTTCCCAAGCCGTCCTATCTCTTCGCCCTGGTCGCGGGGCCGCTCGAGTGCCTCGCCGACCGCTTCACGACACGGTCGGGCCGCGAGGTCGCGCTGCGCATCTACGTCCGGCCGGACGATGCCGGGCGCTGCGGACATGCCATGGCGTCGCTCAGGAAGGCGATGAAATGGGACGAGGACGTCTACGGGCTGGAATGCGACCTCGACATCTACTCGATCGTCGCGGTCGACGACTTCAACGTGGGGGCGATGGAGAACAAGGGCCTCGCCATCTTCAATTCGAGGCTGGTGCTCGCCGATCCCGAAGCCGCCACCGATGCGGACCATGCCGCGATCGAGGCCGTGGTCGCCCACGAGTACTTCCACAACTGGACGGGCAACCGGGTGACCTGCCGGGACTGGTTCCAGCTCACCCTCAAGGAAGGGCTGACCGTCTTCCGTGACCAGCAGTTTTCAGCCGACATGGGGTCGGCGGCGCAGTGCCGCATCGCCGAGGTGCAGCGCCTGCGTGCCGCCCAGTTCCCGGAGGATTCGGGCCCGATGGCGCATCCGGTGCGTCCGGACTCCTATATCCAAGTGAACAACTTCTACACCGCGACCGTCTACTACAAGGGTGCCGAGATCGTCCGCATGCTGCACGCCCTCGTCGGCAGGCCGGCGTTCCGCAGGGGCATGGATCTCTACGTCGCGCGCCACGACGGCCAGGCGGTCACCTGCGAGGATTTCGTGCAGGCGATGGAGGACGCCTCGGGCGTCGACCTCACGCAGTTCAGGCTGTGGTATTCGCAGGCCGGGACACCCAGCCTGGAGATCGAAGGCAGCTACGACGCGGCGTCGAGACGATATGCCATGACGGTCAGCCAGTCCGTGCCGGAGACGCCGGGCAGGCCCTCCGGGCAGTTCCTGCACATTCCGCTGGCGGTCGGCCTGCTCGATCGGGCCGGCCGCGATCTGCCTCTGAGGCTTGCCGGCGAGCCGTCGACCGGAGGGCCGACGCGCGTGCTCGATGTCCGCGGTGCCCGCGAGGAGTTCGTTTTCGAGGACGTGCCGGAGCCGCCGGTCGTCTCTCTCCTGCGCGGCTTCTCGGCGCCGGTGAAGCTCGCGGTGCCGCGCCCGGACGCGGAACTCGCCTTCCTGATGGCCCACGATGGCGATCCGTTCGCACGTTTTGAGGCGGGCCAGCAACTCTCGGCCAATGTGATTTTCGGTCTGGCCGCCGATCGCAAGGCCGGACGGCGGCTCGTCGTGCCGGCAATTTTCATCGACGCCGTGCGCCGCACGCTCGACGACCGAGGCCTCGATCGCGTGCTGGCCGCCGCCGCCGTCACTCTCCCGGACTTCTCCTATCTCGGCGAACTCATGCCGGCGATCGACGTCGATGGACTGTGCACGGCCTTGCGGCATGTCCGGATGACGCTTGCCGTCGAGCTCGCGGACCGCTGGCGAGCGGTCTATGAGGCAAATAGCGGCGACGGCACTTGCCACTTCACCCGCGCTGACGTGGCCCGTCGCCGGCTGTGCGGCACCGCCCTTCGGTACCTCGCGGTGTTGGGCGACGACGCCGGGCGCCAGCGAGCGGTCCGTCACTTCGAGCGGGCGGCCGGCATGACCGAGGCCGTGGTGGCGCTGTCGGCGCTGGCCGAACTCGGCGGTAGCGAAGCCGAGGCCGCGTTCGCTTCGTTCCACAAGCGCTGGAAGGAGCGGCCATTGGTCGTCGACAAATGGTTCGCCCTCCAGGCTTGCGCTCCGGCACCCGGCGCCCTAGGTCGAGTGCGCCGCCTGCTCGGTCATGCCGGCTACGATCGCGGCAGCCCAAACCGGGTATGGGCGCTCGTCGGCGGGTTCGTCTTCGGCAACCCGGAGGGCTTTCACGAGGCCGGCGGCGGCGGCTACCGGCTGCTTGCCGACGAGGTGATGGAGCTGGACGCGACCAATCCGCAGCTTGCCGCGCGCTTGGCGATGGCGCTCGCTGCATGGCGCCGCTACGATCCGGTACGCGCCGCCACCATGCGGGTCGCCCTCGAACGGATCTCCGGCCGATCAGGCCTGTCGCGCGACGTCTTCGAGATAGTCTCCCGGAGCCTTGCCTGATTGTTGTCGTGATCGACGAAGGTGCCCGTGAGGTCAAAAAATAGAAACGGCCGAGAAACCAATGAGTTGGGTGGGGCCGGATAGCAATGCGTGAGGTGGCCCCGTACAATTTCCAGACGGCCTACGGCGCCGTCGCCGAGGTCAGGACAGGGCAGGGGGCGGTTACGGATTGGGCGCGCATCCTGGCCTACGTGACGGGGACGGTGGATCAGGAGGTACTGCCGACGACGCGCGCGGAATTGGAGCGCAATACCGTTAGAGGTGAGCGGGCGGCAGAGCCTACGATGAGCCACCGGTGGCTATAGAATCATTCCTCCGGTAGCTGACCGCTGACGCTTCTGCGCCCTCCTGCTTCATGCGGTTGCATGCGGCGGAACGGCCGGGAGGAGCAGATCGGCTTTCTGAAACTGTGCAATGACAGGAGGACACCATGTCCGAGATGGAAATGAAGACCGAAGCCGAAGTCGAAGACTTCACCGACGAGCTGTCCGACGAGGCGCTCGACCGGGCCGAGGGGGCTGCGGTTGTGTCCTCAATGCGCTGTGCCACGTAGCTGACCGCTGACGCTTCTGCGCC
>RGPT01000073.1 GCA_010032545.1 Alphaproteobacteria bacterium | reverse complement strand
CGGCCCTGGACCTGGGTCGAGCCGATCAGGTTGATGGCCTCGACCACGCCCGGCCAGGCCTTGCGCAGCTTCTTGTGCTCGCCGATCACCGCGGCGGGCGTCGCCGCGCCGATGGTGAAGCCGCCCTTCTTTTCGACGATGCTCACCATCTCGGCGATCTTCTTGACGTCGACGATGGTGCCGGGCGCCACCATGCCGGCCTTCATCTGGACCAGAAGGTCGGTGCCGCCGGCCAGGATCCGGCCCTTGCCCTTGGCGGCCGCCATCAGGCTGGCCGCTTCGCGGACAGTCTTGGCCACTTTGTACTGAATGTCGGTCATGCCGGCGTTTCTCCCCCTTGGTGTCGACTGGGTGGCTTTTCTCCCAAGGGAGGGAAGCTAGGGCACCGGACGGGTGCCTGCCAAGCGGCGTGTTCCGCGCTTCAGGTCGAACCGGGAAGGGCTTGGGGAATGGCCGTCTGTCCAAAGCGCTGCGTGCGCATGTCATCGCTGTCGAAGACGAGCAGTTTCAGCGCGAGATGTTGATTGTTCGGCCGCCGCAAGGCCGAGGGCGGCGCCTACCGCCGGGCTTTGGCCGAGCGTGCCGAGGAGGCGAGTGCCAGACAGAGGCGGCGCGCGATTGCCTCGTCGGGCAGGCCGGTCGACTTGCAGTCGATCTCGGCTTTCAGGATCGCCTGCAGCGAGGCGCCGAGGCGCGACAGCGGCCAGGCGCGCACATGGCGCTCGAAGCGCTGGCGTATCGGCCCGCCGCGCGGCAGGCCGCGGGCCTTGAACATCGCCGCTTCCATGTTGCCGCCCTTGCTGGCGTGGGCAGAGACGAGATGGAGCTGGTCGGCATGGCGCTGCAGCGAGCGCACGAGCTGGACCGGATGGCCGCCCTCGGAGAAGACGCGGTCGAGGGCGCGATCAAGCGCCACCAGCTCGCCATCGAAAGTGGCGGCGATCACATCGTCGATGCCGATCGCGGCGGTATCGCCCAGGATGTCGATGGCATCGGCCAGCGTGATGGTCTTGTGCGGGTCGCTTGCCTTGTAGAGCAGCAGCTTGTCGATCTCGCTCCGGGTCTGGCCGCGGTCGCCGCCCAGCCGCTCGACGATCCAGGCGAGCGCGTCGGCCTCGACGGCGAGCCCCTGGGCCCGGGCGGCACTTTCGACCAGGCCCTCCAGCGCCGCCTCGTTGTCCATGTAGCAGGGCATGGCGGCAAGGCAGGCCTCGGTCTCGGCCAGCGCGCGCAGGCCGGAGCGCGGCGAGAGGTTGCCGCCTTCGACCACGACCAGCGCATCGCCCGCGGAGGCGGCCACGAGGTTTTCGAGGGCGGCAACGGATTCCTCGCCGGCCGGCCTGACCCGGATCACGCGACGGCCGCCCAGCATCGACATGGCGCCGAATTCGTCGGCCAACCGCGCCGGATCGTGCTTGAGGGCGTCGCCCGAGATGTCGACGACCCGGAACGGATCGGCGAGGTCGGGGCAGACGGCCTTGGCCAATGCCATGGCCCGCTCGGCGACCAGCCCGTCGTCGTTGCCGTAGATCACCACGCCGCGGATCCGGGGATCCGGCTTCTTCAGGAAAGCTTCGGCCTGTCGCGGCTCGATCTTCATCTCGACCTCAGCCCGGGAGGGCGCGATCAGACCTTGTCGGCGGGCTCGGAGGCCGCCGTGCCGTCGGCGGGCGGTGCTTCGCCCGCGTTCTCGGCGCGGGCGCGTTCCCGCGCTTCCTTCTTGGCGGCGGCCTTTTCGGCGACCTTGAGGGCCTTCTGTCGTTCGCGTTCGCGGCGTTCGAAGTCGTAGTTCGGCTTGCGTGCCATTGTTGTGGCCTCCTGGCTGGGTGGGTTCACACCACGACGTTTACGATCCGGTTCGGCACCACGATCACCCGCTTGGGCGTCCGTCCCTCCAGCCCGCGCACGAGGTCGGGCTGGGCGAGGGCGGCTTTCTCGGCCGCCTCTTTCGAGGCGTCCTTGGGCAAGGCGATGGTGCCGCGCAGTTTGCCGTTGAGCTGTACCGCGACGGTCACCGTGTCGTCGACCAGCAAGGCATCCTCAGGCAGCGGCCACGGGGCATCGGCCAGCAGCGACGTGTGTCCGAGCGCCTGCCACAGCTCCTCGGCGAGGTGCGGCGTCATCGGGCCGATCAGGCGCACGAAGATCTCCAGCGTCTCGCGCAGCGCCCATTTGGCCGAGTCGTCGCCGGCCCCCATGGAGCTTGGGATCGAATCGATGCTGTTGGCGAGCTCGTACAGTCGCGCCACCGCCTTGTTGAAGTGGAATGCCTCGATATCGGCCGAGAGGCCTGCGATGGTCTTGTGGGCGGCGCGGCGGAGCGCGGTCGCGGCCTCGGAGAACGCGGCGGGCCTGGGCGTGCCGGCCGGCGGCACCTCGGCGAGCGCCGTGGAGGCGATGCGGAACAGGCGTTGCTGGAAGCGCCAGGCGCCGGTGACGCCGGCTTCGGTCCATTCGAGATCGCGTTCCGGCGGGGAGTCCGAGAGCATGAACCAGCGCGCGGTGTCGGCGCCGTAGTCGCGGATGATCTGGTCCGGGTCGACGACGTTCTTCTTCGACTTGGACATCTTCTCCGAGCGGCCGACCTCGACCGGGCTCTTGTCCGACGCTCGCAGCGTCTTGCCGCCGTCGCGGATCACTTCTTCGGGCAGCAGCCACTGGCCGTCGCTCGACTTGTAGGTCTCGTGGCAGACCATGCCCTGGGTGAACAGGCCGTCGAACGGCTCGTCGCGGCTGGTCAACTGGACCTCGCGCATGGCGCGCGTCCAGAAGCGCGAATAGAGCAGATGCAGGATCGCGTGCTCGACGCCGCCGATATACTGGTCGACCGGCATCCAGTATTCGTTCTCCTGGCGGTCGAACGGCGCGGTCTCGAGGCCGGGCGATGTGAACCGGTCGAAGTACCAGCTCGAATCGATGAAGGTGTCGAACGTATCGGTCTCGCGCCGGCCTTTCCCGCCGCACTTGGGGCAATCGACATGCTTCCAGGTCGGATGGCGGTCGAGCGGATTGCCCGGCCGGTCGAAGGTGACGTCGTCCGGCAGTTTTACGGGCAGGTCCTTCTCCGGCACCGGCACGACACCGCACTTGTCGCAATGGATCGCCGGAATCGGGCAACCCCAGTAACGCTGGCGCGACACCAGCCAGTCGCGCAGGCGGTACTGCGTTGTGCCTTTGCCGACGCCCATTTCTTCGAGGCGGGCGATCACCTTCGCCTTGGCCTCCTCGACACCGAGCCCGTTCAGGAAATCGGAGTTGATGATCACGCCATCGTCGATGAACGGCGCATCGGCGACGCTGAAGCTCTTGGGATCGGCGTCGGCCGGCGCCACCACGGGCAGGATCGGCAGGCCGTATTTGGTGGCGAACTCGTGGTCGCGCTCGTCGTGGCCGGGGCAGCCGAAGATGGCGCCGGTGCCGTATTCCATCAGCACGAAGTTGGCGGCATAGACCGGCACCGTCTTGCCGGGCACCAGCGGATGGCGGGCGAGCAGCGGCAGCTTGTAGCCGGTCTTCTCCGCCGTCTCGATCTCGGCCGCGGCGGTGCCGGTCTTGCGGCATTCGGCGACGAAGCGCTGCAGGCCCGGGTCGTTGGCCGCCAGTTCGGCGGTCAGCGGATGCTCCGGCGACAGCGCCATGAACGACGCGCCATAGAGCGTATCGGGCCGCGTGGTGAAGATCTCCAGCTTGCCCCAATCCTTTTTCGATGAGGCTGCGCCCGAGGCGTCGGTGAGATCCCAGAACACGCGCGCGCCGCGGCTCTTGCCGATCCAGTTCGCCTGCATCAGGCGCACTTTTTCCGGCCAGCGCTCGAGCGTGTCGAGGCGGCTCAGCAGCTCATCCGCGAAGTGCGTGATCTTGAGGTTCCATTGCGTGAGCTTGCGTCGCTCGACCGGCGCACCGGTGCGCCAGCCCTTGCCGTCGATCACCTGCTCGTTGGCCAGCACGGTGTTGTCGACGGGATCCCAGTTCACCCAGGCTTCGCGGCGGTAGGCCAGGCCCGCGTTCCAGAAATCGAGGAACATCTTCTGCTGATGGCGGTAGTAGGAGGGATCGCAGGTCGCGAGTTCGCGGCTCCAGTCGAGCGACAGGCCCATCGATTTGAGCTGCGCCTTCATGGTGGCGATGTTCTCGTAGGTCCACTTCTTCGGATGGACCTTCTTTTCCATCGCGGCATTCTCGGCCGGCAGGCCGAAGGCGTCCCAGCCCATGGGGTGCAGAACGTTGAAGCCCCTGGCGCGCTTGTAGCGGGCGATCACGTCGCCCTGCGTGTAGTTGCGCACGTGGCCCATATGGATGCGCCCCGACGGATAGGGGAACATCTCGAGCACGTAGTACTTGGGCCTGGCGCGATCCATGACGGCGCGGAACGTCTGGCGGGTGTCCCAGACCTTCTGCCACCTGGCTTCGGTTTCGTGGAAATTGTAGCGCCCGATGGGGGCGGTGGGCGTCGACGACACGGCCTTGTTCCTACAAAGAGCGGGAGTGCGAAAAAGACTGAGGCCGCAGCGGATGCCCGCTACGGCCTCTCACGTCAAGTTGTTGGCGATGCGAGAGGGTCTCAGGACCCACCTGCGATGCGGAGCTGCCGCGCGCGCGTCAGGATGGCGTTCTCGATGTCGATCTGGGTGCGCGGGTCGACCTGGGAATCGACCCAGTTGCCGCCCTTGGGCGCGGTCTGTTGCTTGAACACCGATACCCTGACGCCGTCGGCCCTGAGTTCGCGGTCGAGGATGGTGACCTGGACCTTCATGCGCTCGTTGGGCGTCTCGGCCGGCGTGTACCAGTCGGTGATGATGACGCCGCCGAACGGATCGGCCGAGACCAACGGGATGAAGTTGATGGTGTCGAGCGAGGCGCGCCACAGGTAGGCGTTGACCGCCACGCCGGTACCGCTGTCGTCTTTCTTCTGGGCCTTCGAGCCAAACAAGCCGCCCGGTCCGAACAGGGTACCCTGCTCCTGGGTGCTCCCGCCGAGACCACCCCGCACATCGCGCTTGGAGCGGTCGCCGGACTGGCCGGATCGTGTCTCGTTCACGCCCTCGCCACCGCAGGCTGCAAGCCCAAGCGACAGGATAAGTGCCGGAACGACCAGAAGACGAAGGGGTGGCAACGAGCCCGACATATTGGCGCCTTTGTCCGAATTGGCCTAAATAGGGTACCAGATACTGCCTGCGCGCAGGAACAAGTGCGCCAAAATCGGCAGCCGAGATGGTCTGGCGACCATAAACGTGGGCTCATGGGACTTCAAGCGAGAGCGGCCGCCCAGCAAATAGTTTTATTGGGATACTATTCGGCGGTTAGTTAATCTTATAAAGAAACTGACAGATCTCCTTCTGTCGATGACTAGATGCGGTAGTGACGGCGGCGCAATATGCCCGACACGCTCGAAATTGTGACAAAGACGCCACAGGTCTCGGGAAGAATCAGGCAACATGGCGACCATTTGTTGACCCTCCTTTCTGGCCTGTGTTCTATTGGCTCGGCCGCATTGGCAGGGTTTGCTCTGCCGGTCCGGACAGGCCTTTTGGGACGTACCAGTCTCTGATCAATGAGAGAGGGAGAATGATGAAGAAGCTTCTACTGGGCTCGACCGCCTTGGTCGTCGGTGGGCTTATGGCCGCTCCGGCCATGGCAGCCGATCCGATCAAGATCGGCGTCGGCGGCTACTACACCTTCTACGCCGTGGCAGGTGGCATCGATTCCACCTACGCGACGAACGGCTCTGTAACGAGCTACAATGGCCTCTTCTTCCAGCAGGAAGGTGAAATCCACTTCATTGGCCAGACCAAACTGGACAATGGCACTTCGGTCGGCCTCAACGTCGAACTCGAAGGCTGGAACCCGTCCTCGGCAACCGCCAACGCTCAGATCGACGAAGCCTACCTGTTCGCCTTCGGCGACTGGGGCCGCGTTGAAGTGGGTTCGCGCGACGCTGCTGCCTACCGTATGTACTACGGTTCGCCGTCGGCGCTGATCGGCTACGGCGCCATTCAGCATAACCACAACATCAACGCCGCCGCGCCGGGCGCCTTCAACAAGGCCTTCTTCCACGCGACGACGGCCACCAACACGGCTGCCTGGCAGGACGTGAACCGCATCAACGTGTTCACCCCGCGCTTCCAGGGCTTCCAGCTGGGTGTCGGCTACGCTCCCAAGGTCAACACCGGCGCTGGCAGCAGCTTCGGCAGCACCGGCCTGGCTTCTGGCCCGGGCGGCGCTGGCGGCATCTGCGGTTACGCAAACGCCACCAACGTCTCCAGCTGCCCGACCAACGACTACGCCTGGACGAACGCCTTCGATATCAGCGCGAACTATTTGAACAAGTTCGGCGATGTCACGGTTGCCGCCTACGGCTCGTGGGCCTACGCCGGGTTCTCGCCGGGCTACGGCGGCCTCGCGACGGCCGCCAGCCAGGTCACCGGTGGCAATCTTGCTGCTTGGGTGATGTGGGCTGCTGGTCTGCAGTTCGGCTACAAGGGAATCACCCTCGGTGGCTCGATCGGCTACGACAACGGCGGCATGGGCGCCAACTACTACACCGGCCAGGACAACGCGACGCGTTTCGCCACGGCCGGCATCATGTACGAAACCGGCCCGTGGCAGGTCTCGTTCATGTGGATGGGCTCCATCAACAACAACGGCAACGGCTCGGGCACGATCCAGTCGATCGCCTCGGGTTCGAACGCGGCGACGCTCGCTGGTTCGGGCGGCGCTGCCGGCACGTTCGGCGGCACTCCCGGCGTGAACAGCAACGTGTTCTCTGGCCCGTTCGCTCTCGCGTTCGGTGCGGAAACGGCTCAGAAGTTCGAGCTCGGTGCCAACTACGCACTGGGACCGGGCGTGAAGATCACCGGTGGTGGTATCCTGCAGACCCAGAGCGGCCCGTCGAACGCCGTGACCGGTCAGAGCTGGTCGCTGCTGCTTGGTATGGACCTGCGCTTCTAGTCCTGGATCCAACGACACATCGGAAAGAGCGGGCGAAAGCCCGCTCTTTTCTTTTGTGCACGCCCTCGAAGCCAGCGGGAGACCGCTCGATCGGGGTTTTCGCCTAGGCTTTCAGGGAGCCGACCACGTTGACGAACAGGGTGGGCAGGTAGGTTCGCGACACCGGCAGACGTTCGGTGGCCTGGCGGGCCAGGACGCCCCGGTTGTCCTCGTGATCGAGCACGAGCTGGAACAGGCCCTGCTCGACGGCGCCGGCCCGCGACTCGAGTTCGGGCTGGCCGTCGCGGACAACCCGGTAGGCGACGTCGAGCCCGACATCGCCACCGCTGTAGAACGACGACACGATCTCCATTTTCGCGAACATCAGCATCAGGCCGCGCACCGAAAAGCGCCAGTAGTCGTCCGGCGCAGCATGAAACGCCTGCGACCACGGCGTGGCGACATAGGCAAGCCCGCCGGGCCTCAGCAAACGCTCGATGTTGCCGGCGGCCCGTGCCGGATGACGCGTGTGCTCGAGCACATGGCAGCAGATCACCAGATCGAAGGCCGCTCCGCCCAGCTTCGGCGTGAGTGTCCGGGGGCTGCCGCAGATGTCGGCCACGACATCGACATTGCTTCCTTCGAGCAGGTCGAGGCCGACGAAGTGCGCGCGACGGCCGAACCGCTGAGCGATCAGGCCACGCCAGTTACGTTCGTTTCGATCCGAAACCAACGTTCGCGACCCGACCTGCAGGACCCTCGGCGCGCGGCGCCCCACCCGTTCGGCCAGCCGGTCGAGCAGCAGCTCGATCTCGCGCCCGACGCTGGTGCCGACGACACGCAGTTCCCCCCGTGGCTCGGGCGGAGCGGCGGTGCTGGCGGGCTTCATCGCCGGGCTTTCGGCAAACCCACCGTCATCCGCGCACGACGACGATGTGCATGCGCCGCGGCCCGTGGGCGCCGAGTTCCATGGCCTGTTCGATTTCGCCGGTGCGCGACGGCCCGGTGATGGTGTTGATGGTGCGCGGCATGTGGTCCTTGCCGTAACGCTCGCGCAGCCGCCTCCAGACGTCCTCGTAGCCGCCGACGATGTCGCTCTCGCGAATCACCACGATATGGGTGTCGGGCAACAGGTTGAGCGTCACCGGATGGTCCGGTCCCGATGCCATCACCAGCGTCCCCGTCTCGGCGATACCGGCAAAGGCGCCGGTGATCGAGACCTGGTCACCGCCTTCGCCGCGGCCGCGCCGGAGCGACAGCATCTTCTGTGCGGCCCAGTCGTAGTCCGCGAGCAGAGGCGAGGGCGCCATCGCAGCCCGAGCCGGCAGGTTGTTGCGTGCCAGGAACGAGACGACCTCGGCGGCCACGTCGGGTGCTGCCACGCGCGCGACCGTGGCGTTGTTGGTCTCCGCCCATTGGCAGAACAGCGCCACCTTCTCGGGCTGGGCGAGCTGCGCGCGAGCCACCGTCGGTCCGAGCGGCGGCCGGGCCAGCCGCGCCAGGGCGGCCTGGCGCTGCTCGCCCGAGATCTCGCCGCGGCGGAGCGAGCGGCGGATGCCGTTCAGGATCTGCGCCCGGGCCGTTGTCGGCGCCTCGCTCATGTCCGCCTCTTCTTCCACTGGGTGTGGAACGTCCCGCCAGCGGGCGGTGCGGGAAGGTCGCGGAAGCGGGTCCAACCGCTGGCCAGCGGCAGGGCGCGATAGCGGCCCTCGGCACGCCCGAACAGCGCCAGAACGCGGTTGGCGAGGCTGGTGAGGCGGCGATAGAGCCGAGGTCGGCGCGCCACGAAGCTCCACAGCGCAAGACCCTGGCGAACGGCCGTCGGTGTCAGGTGGCGCTCGAACTCGCGCTCGCGCCAGTGACGCATCAGCTTGGGCAGCGGAATGCGCACCGGACAGACGCTCTCGCACCGTCCGCAGAAGGTCGAGGCGTTGGGCAGGTTGCCTGCCTCCTCGACGCCGATCAGCTGCGGCGTGAGCACCGCGCCCAGCGGGCCGGGATAGACCCAGCCGTAGGCGTGCCCGCCGATCGCGCCGTAGACGGGGCAATGGTTCATGCAGGCGCCGCAGCGGATGCAGCGCAGAATCTCCTGCATTTCCGTGCCGAGCACCGCCGAGCGACCGTTGTCGAGGATGACGACGTGATAGTGCTCCGGCCCGTCGAGGTCTCCCTCGCGCTTCGGCCCGGTGTTGAGCGTGGTGTAGGCCGACGATTCCTGACCCGTCGCCGAGCGCGCCAGCACGCGCAGCAGGACGGCGGCGTCCTCGAGGGTGGGGATCACCTTCTCGATGCTGGCCAGCACGATGTGCATCCTGGGCAGCGTGTTGGAAAGATCGGCATTGCCCTCGTTGGTCACGAGCATCGACGAGCCGGTCTCGGCCACCAGGAAGTTGGCGCCGGTAAGACCGACGTCGGCATCGAGGAACTTCTGACGCAATACCTGGCGGGCTTCGGCGACGAGGTCGTTGCGCTCGGTCAAACGCCTGGTGAAGCCCAGCCTGGCGTGATGCTCGAGAAAGGTGTCGGCCACCTGGTCCTTGGTGAGATGGACCGCCGGCGCAATGATATGGCTGGGCGGTTCGTGGCGGAGCTGAATGATGTATTCGCCGAGGTCGGTCTCGATGGGCGCGATACCCAGCGCCTCGAGGTGCTCGTTGAGCGCGATCTCTTCTGCCACCATCGACTTCGATTTGGCGACGGTTCTTGCTCCCGCACTCTGGCAGAGCTCGCCGATGATGCGTCGCGCATCGGCGGCGGTGGGCGCCCAATGGACGTGGCCGCCCAGCGCCAGCACCTTGCGCTCGAACTCCTCCAGATAGAAATCGAGGTTGGCCAGCGCGTGGTTCTTGATGTCGCGCGCGCGGTCACGCAGGGCTTCGAACTCGGGCAGGCGCTCGGCGGCCTGTCGGCGGCGCTCCGAGAAGCCGACCTTCAGTTTGCTGAGCGAATCCTGCAGATTGGGATCGGCCAGCGCATGGTCGACGTTGTCGTTGAAGTCGCGGGCGGTGGATTCCATCAGCCGGGCTCGCCAATCGGCGGCAGGTCGCCCATGCCAGCCAGCACTTCGGCGACGTGGCGTACCCGAACGGCACTGCCTTCGCGCTGCAGTTTGCCCGCCATGTTCATGAGGCAGCCCAGATCGCCGGCGAGCAGAGTGCCGGCACCGGACGCCGAGATATCGGCTGATTTTTCGCCAACCATGGCATTCGATATTTCAGGATATTTCACGCAGAAGGTGCCGCCGAAACCACAGCATACTTCAGGTGTCTTCATTTCACTGACCGACAGGCCCTCGACGGTCGCCAGCAGCCGGCGGGGCTGCGCCTTGACGCCGAGTTCGCGCAGACCGGAGCAGGAGTCGTGATACGTGACGGTGCCGTCATAGCGAGCCGCGACCTTCTTTACGCCCAGAACGTCGACCAGGAATGCCATCAGCTCGTAACTGCGTCCGGCGAGGTTCTCTGCCCGGGTCTTCATGGCCGGATCGTCGTCGAAAAGACTGGGGTAATGGTGGCTCAACATTCCGCCGCAGGAACCGGACGGCGCCACGACGGCTTCATAGCCCTCGAAGGCTTCGATGACCTGCGCCGCGATCGCCCGCGTCGTGGCACGGTCGCCGCTGTTGTAGGCGGGCTGGCCGCAGCAGACCTGCAGCGGCGGTACCTCGACCGTGCAGCCCGCCTCCTCGAGCAGCTTGACCGCGGCAAAGCCGACCGAAGGCCGGAACAGATCGACGAGGCAGGTGACGAAAAGCGCGACACGGCGCGGACGAGGAATTGAACCGGACGGGGACTTGGACACGGCGGCCAAGATGGCAGTCGCAAAAAAAGGGCGCAACGCCCCTTGTTTAGAATACTTCTAATCTAATATGAAAACGATCAACCGAAGGAGAATGAGATGGCTGAACAGAATGCGGGAAGCGCCGGCAAGTGTCCGGTCGTGCATGGGGTTCGTCCCAACGCGACTTTTGCCGGCAGGTCGAACCGCGACTGGTGGCCGAACCAGTTGAATCTCAAGATTCTGCACCAGAACTCTCCTCTGTCCGATCCGATGGACAAGAACTTCGACTATGCGGCCGAGTTCAAGAAGCTCGACTTCAAGGCCCTGAAAAAGGACATCCTTGCGCTGATGACCGACTCGCAGGCCTGGTGGCCTGCGGACTTCGGCCACTATGGGCCGTTCTTCATCCGCATGGCGTGGCACAGCGCCGGCACCTACCGAGTGGGCGACGGCCGCGGCGGCGCGTCCTCGGGCACGCAGCGTTTCGCGCCGCTCAACAGCTGGCCGGACAACGTGAACCTCGACAAGGCGCGCCGGCTGCTTTGGCCGATCAAACAGAAATACGGAAACAGGATTTCCTGGGCCGACCTGATGATCCTCACCGGCAACTGCGCGCTCGAATCGATGGGGTTCAAGACCTTCGGCTTCGGCGGCGGGCGAGTGGACGTCTGGGAACCCGAAGAGGACATCTACTGGGGCAAGGAGGACACCTGGCTCGGCGACAAGCGCTACACGGGTGACCGGGAGCTCGAGAACCCTCTCGGTGCCGTCCAGATGGGTCTGATCTACGTCAATCCGGAAGGCCCCAACGGCAAGCCCGATCCGCTCGCCGCCGCCAAGGACATCCGCGAGACCTTCGCGCGCATGGCCATGAACGACGAGGAGACCGTGGCTCTCATTGCCGGCGGTCATACCTTCGGCAAATCCCACGGCGCCGGCGATGCGGCGCTGGTGGGCCCGGAGCCGGAAGCCGCCAGCATCGAGGAACAGGGTTTCGGCTGGAAGAGCAAATTCGGCACGGGCAAGGGAGGTGACACGATCAGCAGCGGGCTGGAAGTCACCTGGACGACGACGCCCACCAAATGGAGCGGCGACTTCTTCAAGCACCTTTTCGGCCACGACTGGGAACTGACCAAGAGCCCGGCCGGCGCCCATCAGTGGACACCGAAGAATGGCGCAGGCGCCGGAACCGTGCCGGATGCGCACGATCCGTCGAAGCGTCACGCGCCGTCCATGCTCACCACCGACCTCGCGTTGCGGTTCGATCCTGCCTACGAGAAGATTTCCAGGCGCTTCCACGAGAACCCGGACCAGTTCGCGGACGCGTTCGCCCGCGCCTGGTACAAGCTGACCCATCGCGACCTGGGCCCGCGCGCGCGCTATCTCGGCCCCGAGGTTCCGGCGGAGGAACTCCTGTGGCAGGACCCCGTTCCGGCACTCGATCATGCGCTGATCGATGCGCAGGATGTCCGCGCCCTCAAGGCCAGGATCCTGACGAAAGGGCTCTCCATCGCTGATCTGGTTTCGACCGCCTGGGCGTCGGCGGCAACCTTCCGCGGCTCCGACAAGCGCGGCGGGGCGAACGGAGCCCGCATCCGCCTCGCGCCGCAGAAGGACTGGGAGGTCAATCAGCCCGCCCGACTGGCGACCGTGCTCGAGACCCTCGAGGGCATCCGGAAGGAATTCAATGCCGTGCAGACCGGAAGCAAGAAGGTCTCGCTGGCAGACCTGATCGTTCTCGGTGGCGTCGCCGCCGTGGAAAAGGCGGCGAAGAGCGCCGGACATGACGTGGAGGTTCCCTTTACGCCGGGTCGAACGGATGCGACGCAGGCGCAGACTGACGTCGCGTCCTTCGCAGTGCTCGAACCGGCCGCCGACGGGTTCCGCAATTACCTGAAGACCGGATACAGCGTTTCGGCGGAGGAGCTGCTCGTGGATCGGGCTCAACTCATGACGTTGACGGCGCCCGAGATGACGGTTCTCGTCGGCGGCCTGCGCGCGCTGAATGCGAACTTTGACCAATCGTCGCTCGGCATCTTCACGAAACGTCCGGGAACCCTGACCAACGACTTCTTCGTGAACCTGCTCGACATGAGCACGGCGTGGAAGGCGGTCTCGGAGGCCGAGGGCGTTTTCGAAGGGCGCGATCGCGCGACGGGCAAGGCGAAGTGGACCGCCACCCGTGTCGACCTCGTTTTCGGTTCGAACTCTCAGCTTCGGGCGCTCGCCGAGGCCTATGCCAGCGATGACGCGCAAGAGAAATTCGTGCGTGACTTCGTTGCGGCCTGGACGAAGGTGATGAACCTCGATCGCTTCGACCTCGCCTGATCCCAAAGGAAAGGCGTTCGGACGTTCGATTCAGGTGACCGGCATCCATCAGAAGCAGGGCGGCGTTTCCCAATCAACGGAACCGCCGCCTCCTCGCTGGGTCTGAACACCTCAGCACAAGGCAGCTTCGAGCGGGCGGGAACGCTTCCCCTATCGGGACACTGATGCAGGGCGTTGCGATGGAAGACTTCCGTGCCAGGCGACGGTGCCTGACGCGAGGTCAGCCCTTGTTGGGCACCAGCACGATGGCCCTGCCGCCACTGTTCATGCGGCCCGCCCATTCCGCGGCCTGCGGACCGCTGCCGTAGAACACGTCGCCGCGGGCTGGCCCCACGATGGCGGCGCCGGTGTCCTGGGCGATCATCAGGCGGCGATAGGGTTCGGTGGCGCCGGCCTTGCGGTAGACAGGCCGCATCGTGTCGATCCAGATCGGCGTGCCGAACGGGGTAAAGCCCTTGTCGACGGCCATACTGCGCTGCGCGGTGAGCGGCACCCCTTCGGCGCCGGTTGCGGTCTGGCTCTTGGTATCCTTGAAGAAGATATAGCGTTCGTTCTTGCGCATGACCTCGCGTGCCTGTTGCGGGTTGCGCTTCAGCCAGTCACGGATCGCCGGCCAATTTGCGTCTTCCTTCTTCATCACGCCCATTTCGATCAACACGTTGCCGATGGTCGTGTAGGGCCGGTTGTTCGAGCCGTCGAAGCCAAGCGTCATCGTGCCGCCTTCGGCGAGCTGGATGCGACCACTGCCCTGGACCTGGATCTCGAACAGGCCGACGGGATCCTGGACGTAGGCAATCTCCAGCCCCTTGCCTTTCAGTGCGCCCTGCTCGATTTCCGCACGGGTGAAATAGGGCTTGTCGGTCAGATCGGGTGGCCGGCGATAGACCGGGACGGTGAACAGGCGCGACGGTGCCTTGCTGCCGCGCATTTCGGGCTCGAAGTAGCCGGTGAACTTGCCCGGCGCCTGGACCACGAGCGGCCGGAAATTCGTCTCGAAGAAGAGGCGGGCGGCCCGGTTATCACCGACCTTGACGGCGGCGCCGGCATCGCAGATGCGCTGCCATTCGGCGGGGGTGACGGTCTTTTCGCCGCCATCGGTCGCGATCCTGACGTCGGGGCCGGCGGTCAGCTTGGGGCAGGAGCGGCGGAAAGTGGCAAGCGCCTCGCCATGCTTTTCGTCGGCCCAGCCGGCGATCTCGTTGAAGGAGATCGGCGCCATCGGCACCCGCTTCTCCGGCGTACCGGCTCCGCTGCCCTCGCACGCCGACAGCAGAACGGCGACGGCCAGCCATATCGCGCCCCCGGACAGGACGGTCCGGTGCATCATCGGCCAGCGCATGCTTGGAAAGCCCCCTAGCCTTCGCTTTCGGTCTTCGTCAGCAGCCAGTTGGGATCGCTGGATTTGGTATCGCGCTGGAATGTCCAGAGATCGATAACCTTCTGCACCTCGTTCGGATTGCCGTCGGAGATCTGGCCATCGGCGTTGCGCACGACATTGATCTGCTCACTGACGAAGCGAACGGTCACCGACGCCAAGCCGCCCCGCAGCTCAGCAGCGGCGATGTCGGAGGCCTCGAAGCCGATCAGCGTGGTCTCGGCTTTCTCCTTGCGTTCGGCGCGGCCGCGAATGGCCCCCTCAAAGCTCGAAAAAGTCGCGCCATCGAGCAACGGGCGCAGCACTTCGACGTCACCCCGGGCGAAAGCCTCGACAATGGCGGTGAAGGCAGCGCGGGCGCCGGTGCAGAAACCCATGGGATCGAACGACGGGTCGGCGGCGCGAATGGCTGCGACGCCTGCAGTAGCGTTCGGCAGGAGCGTAGCGCGAATCCCGCCCGGTCCGGTAACAGCCGACGGCGGGCGCGAGGTGGGGGCATTGGCGGTCGGCAGAGGCACGACATTGTCGGGTCGCCCCGAGGCCTCGCCGGGCGCATCTCCGACGCGCGGCGCCGGCGGCTCGAACGGATCGCGCGCGGGCGGGCGCTCGTTTCCAGTACGCTTGCCGAGCACGGAACGCAGCCGCAGGATCAAGAATACGGCGACCAGCCCGATGAGAATGATGTCGTAGTTGTTACCCACGATGGCTCTCCGCCAACTCGTTACCAACCCGTTTCAAATTACATAAGCCGCGAATGTGGAAAGGGCAAGGCAGCCGGTAAACACCAATTTCACGCCGCCAGAACGACAATATCGACCAAATCAGCGACCCCCGCCACGCGCCGGCCGATCCGCCTCTCGTGCCCGGCGGGAGGGACGTAACCCTGTTGTGCAGCAAGGGCATAAGTCGGGGCGTCCGTTATGGCCCGGGTCTTTTCGTCCTTGTTGTGCTTCTCGAGCTTGGCCGCGAAGTTGACCGCATCGCCGATCACGGTGAACTCGAGCCGTTCGCCATCGCCGACGGCGCCGAAAACGACCCTGCCCGAAGACACCGCCATGCCGATGGCGAGCGGCGGCAGGCCGGCGGCCCGACGCTCGGCGATCCAGCTGTCCGCCGCCGCCACGACCGCTTCAGCGGCACGCAATGCATCGGCCGCGGCCGTGGGCGAGGCGGACACGGCGCCAAACGACGCCAGGATGCCGTCGCCCAGGAACTTGTCGATACTGCCGCCATTGTTCGTGATCAGCGGACAGACCCGCCCCTGATAATCCTGCAGGACCCTCATGACCTCGCCAGGCTCGAGGTCGGTCGACAGCCGGGTGAAGCCGCGCAGATCGACCGACAGGATCGCCACGTCGCGCAGCTCGCCTTCTCCGGCCTTGATCGACATTGCCGCACCCCGGATCCGGGCAGCTACGCCAGGGTCGAAGAAGCGTGAAAGATCGCGGGCCGCGGTCCCTTCGCTTACCGAACGCACCAGCAGATGGCGGGCCCGCGAGATGGCCAGCGCCAGCACCGCGGTGGCCAGCAGGATGGCGATTACTTTGTCGACCTCGGCGCCCACCAGCAGGGCGTTGGACGTCACGTACTCGACGAAATTATGGGTCAGATTCGGCGGACCGCCTTGGCCGGAGGCAACGTAGAGTGTGAGGCCTGCCCATCCCGCGGCAGCACAGACACCCGTGAACACCACGAAACGCGCTTCGAAGCGCAAGGTTCGAAGGGCAATGAAGAGGAAGACATAGAAAAGCGTCGGGACTTTCAGATAGAAGGCCGCAGGCTGGGCATACTTGAGATGGAAGCTCCAGATCAGTGCCATCAGCAACGCAACGTCTGCGATCACCGACAGATAAAGCATCCAGCGCGCAAGTCTTTTGGTATGTGCCAGCCAGATCCGCACGATGCAGAGTGCCGCGTAAGCGAGCAGCGCCTGAGGTTCGAGCGAATAGTCGTGCTGCACCAGACCCTCGGCCATGGTGGAACTATGGTAGACTCCGGCGATCAGCGTCACGATCGCAAGCTGGATCCAGCCGATCAGGACCTCACTGCGCTCCTGCTGGAGCTGGATCGCGACGCGCACGCGCTCCGGAAGGCGTTCCGGCCCGCCGCCGTCGAACAACCAGACCGCAAGGCGGGCGAGCATCAGACCTTTTCCAGCCAGAGGCTTGTCGCTATCGCATCGGCGGGCTGAGGAAGCCGCGCGATCACCGAGGCGGCCAGTCGTTCACCCATACGGCGCGTCGCCCAGACGCTGGAGAACAGTGGCACATAGGCACCGGATGCCAACAGCGGCAGCACACCCTGCTGCTCGTTGTAGTTACGCCAGCCCCAGGCGGAGGGGTAGTCGAAGGGCAGGAAGATGTCGTGGATGTGAACCAAAGTGCGCGCAGGCAACGCTGGCAGCACGCGGTTCAGCAGAACGTCGACATCGCTGCCGGGCATCAGGATGTGGCTCGAATCGATGAACAGTACATCGCCCGCCTGAAGCTCGTCGAAGGTGTCGGGCGGTACGGCCTGCAGGGTCGAGGGTACAACGCGCACTCCGGGCAGGCCGGCGATGTCTGCACGCGGCAACGGGTCAATGGCCAGAATCTCGCCGACGCCGCACTCCGCCCGCGCGAGAATGCGGGTCGAGTGGCCCGACCCGACCTCAACGATGCGCTGTGGCTTGCGTTCCCGCACAAGGGCGTAGGCAACTGCGGCATCGAGCGCGGGAAACC
>RGPT01000072.1 GCA_010032545.1 Alphaproteobacteria bacterium | reverse complement strand
CCGTCTGTCGGTGGGCCCGCAGGAGGAAGAATGAGGAGACTGTTTCTCGTTGTGATGTTCGCGGCCTTCGCCGCGCCGGCGTCGGCTCAGGCCCCGTCGGCCATGGGCACGTGGCTGACCGCGTCGGGCAAGGCGCAGGTCCGGATCGAAGCCTGTGCGACCCCCGCGGCTGGCGCGCTGTGCGGCTTCATCGCCGGCCTGATCGAGCCCCGTGGCCCCGATGGTGTCGTGGTGGCGCCCGAGGCGGCGACCGACTTCCGCAACGAAAACCCGGCGCTGCGCAGCCGCAAGATCCTCGGCATGCCGTTGATCTGGGGGTTCAAGAAGACGTCGGACCCCAACGCCTTCGAAGGGGGCCAGATCTACAATGCCGAGAACGGCAAGATCTACTCAGCCAATATCAGCCTGCAGCCTGACGGCACGCTTCGCTTGCGCGGCTACGTCGGTTCGCCGATGTTCGGTGAAACGCAGATTTGGACGCGCGCAAAATAGGGAGCGGAAAATGGACATGGGCATCAAGGGTCGCAAGGCGATCGTCTGTGCGGCAAGCAAGGGGCTGGGCAAGGGCTGTGCCATGGCGCTGGCGGGGGAGGGCGTCGATCTGGTGATCAACGCCCGCACCAAGTCGGAGCTCGACGCGACGGCGGAGGAGATCAGAAAGAAGTACGGCGTGAAGGTCACGGCGGTCGCCGTCGACGTCACCACCGAGGACGGCCGCAAGCAGGTCCTGGCGGCATGCCCCGAGCCCGACATCATCGTCAACAATGCGGGCGGCCCGCCGCCGGGAAATTTCCGCGAGTGGAACCGCGACGACTGGATCAAGGCGCTCGACGCCAACATGCTGACACCCATCGAGTTCATCAAGGCGAGCGTCGATGGCATGATGAAGCGCGGCTTCGGGCGCATCGTGAACATCACCTCGAGCTCGGTGAAGGCGCCGATCGATATCCTCGGCCTCAGCAATGGGGCGCGTTCGGGCCTGACCGGCTTCGTGGCCGGCGTCGCGCGGACGACGATCCGTCACGGTGTGACGATCAATGGCCTGCTGCCGGGCCCGTTCGACACCGACCGCCTGCGCGGCACGACAAAGGCCCGTGCGGCGAAGGCCGGCCGCAGTTTCGAGGAAGAGTACGCTGCCGGCGCCAAGGCCCATCCCGCCGGCCGCTTCGGCACGGCCGAGGAGTTCGGCATGATGTGCGCGTTTCTGTGCAGCGTGCATGCCGGCTACATGACCGGCCAGAACATCCTGATGGACGGAGGCCAGTACCCGGGTACCTACTGACCTCAACGCCTCGTGAGATCGCGCGGCCGGGTGAAGGCGACCAACTCGCCCGAGCCGGCCGCGAGATCACACCAGGGTCCGCCCGGAAGCCGGAGTGTCGTCAGCGTCCCGGTGGGGTATTTTTCCTCCAGCGCGGCGAGACGCGCCGGTGGCCCGTGTCCGGCCAGCATCTCGGCGAGCCGCCAGATTCCATCGTTGTGGCCCACCAGAAGCACAGTCGCGACGTCGTCGGCCACAGCCTGCAGGCGGGCCAGCAAGCTCGATTCGGAGGCGAGATAGAGCGTGTCTTCGAGCATGACCGGCGGAGAGGTCTTACCCAGTCGCTTGATAATGGGCGCAAGGGTCTGGCGGGCGCGCACGGCGTTGGAGCACAGCACGAGATCGGGACGAGGACCGTGGTGCGCCAGGTGATCGGCAATGGCCTTGGCCGCGCGTTCGCCGCGGCGGTTGAGGGGGCGGTCGTGGTCGCTCAACGCCAGATCGCTCCAGGCCGATTTTGCATGTCGTAAGAGGAGAATATTCTTCACCGGCGCCACCAATAAATCTCTTTAATAACAACTACTTATTGAAATGCCATGACACTGTCATGATGACGGGATACCGTTTCCGAGCACAATTATCGGGAGATGCCCTGCAAGGGGCAATGATGGACGCCCTCGACACGACAATCGACCCGACGGCGGCTGCCGAGATTGGTCCCGAGAGCCCGCAACGCTTCATCAACCGGGAGCTGTCGTGGCTCGCCTTCAACATGCGGGTCCTCGAGGAAGCCAGCAACAAGCGCCATCCGCTCCTCGAGCGTGTCAGGTTTCTGTCGATCTCGGCCGACAATCTCGACGAATTCTACATGGTCCGTGTAGCGGGTCTCGTCGATATGCTTCAGACGCGATCGACCCTGCTGAGCGATGACGGGATGACGCCGGCCGATCAGCTGCTCGCCATCCGGGACCGCGCGTCGGCCCTCATGGCGCATCAGCAGGACGTTTGGGCTGCCCTCCAGGATGAACTGCGCGAAGCGGGGGTGGCTGTCCTCGGCTCCGACGAACTGTCTGCCAGCGAGCGGGCCTGGCTCGACCAGTACTTCATCGACCAGGTTTTTCCGATCCTGACGCCACTGGCGATCGACCCGGCCCATCCGTTCCCTTTCATCGTCAATGGCGGTTTTTCGGCCATTCTCAAGCTCCAGCGCAAGGACGACCGACGCCCGCTGATGGCCCTGCTGCCCTTGCCATCGCAGGTCGACCGGTTCGTGCGCCTGCCGGGCACGGCGATCCGGCTTCTATCGCTCGAGGATCTGGTCGACATCTACCTGCCACGGCTCTTCCCCGGCTACGAGGTCATCGAGCAGGCGTTTTTCCGCGTGATCCGTGACAGCGATGTCGAGATCAACGAGGAGGCCGAGGACCTTGTCCTGCTCTACGAGAGCGCGCTGAAGCGCCGCCGGCGCGGCGATCTGATCTCGATCTCCGTGAACAGCGCCATGCCGACGGAGTTGCGCGATTTCCTGTTCGACCAACTCGAGATTCCCGTCCAGACGCCTACGGTGCACGTCTTCCATCTCGACCGGATGCTTAACATCGGCGACGTGAAAGCGGTGATCGTCGACGACCGTCCCGACCTCAAGTTCGCGCCCTACAATGCCCGTTTCCCGGAGCGTATCCGCGATTTTGGCGGCGATTGCTTTGCTGCCATCCGGGCAAAGGACATCGTGGTCCATCATCCGTACGAAAGCTTCGATGTCGTTGTGCAGTTCCTGCGCCAGGCGGCGCGGGATCCTGCGGTGGTCGCGATCAAGCAGACGCTCTATCGCACCAGCCACGACTCGCCGATCGTCAAGGAGCTGATTTCGGCGGCCGAGGCGGGCAAGACCGTGACGGCACTGGTTGAGCTCAAGGCGCGCTTCGACGAGGAAGCCAACATCCGCTGGGCGCGCGATCTCGAACGCGCCGGCGTCCAGGTGGTCTACGGCTTCATCGACCTCAAGACCCACGCCAAGGTGTCGATGGTGGTGCGCCGCGAGGCCCAGGCGATCCGCACCTACGTGCATTTCGGCACCGGCAACTACCATCCGATCACGGCGCGTATCTATACCGACCTGTCGTTCTTCACCTGCGATCCGGCGATGTGCCGCGATGCTGCACGCCTGTTCAACTACATGACCGGCTACGCCCGGCCCGAGCAGATGGAGAAGATCGCCTTCGCACCTGTGACGCTACGGCCCAAGCTCTATGGCCTGATCGATGCGGAGATCGCCAATGCGGGGGCGGGCAAACCGGCCGGGATGTGGATCAAGCTGAACTCTCTGGTCGATGCGGGGCTGATCGACCGCCTGTATGCCGCCTCCCGGGCGGGCGTTCAGATCGATCTGGTCGTGCGAGGAATCTGCTGCCTGCGGCCGGGTGTGAAAGGGCTGAGCGACAACATCCGTGTTCGCAGCATGATCGGCCGTTTTCTGGAGCACGCGCGCATCATCTGCTTTGGCAACGGCAAGGAACTGCCGTCTCCCAAGGCCAGGGTCTTCCTCTCTTCGGCCGACTGGATGCCGCGCAATCTCGACCGTCGCGTCGAACTTCTCTGCCCGGTCGAGAATCCGACGGTTCACGAACAGGTGCTCGACCAGATCATGGTCGCCAACCTCAAGGACGACGGCCAGAGCTGGATCATGACGCCCGATGGTTCCTACGTCCGCCCCAACCCGGGCAAGGAGCCGTTCATTGCGCACCACTATTTCATGACCAACCCTTCGCTGTCCGGCCGCGGCAGCGCGCTCAAGCTGAGCGGCGCAGTCCCGCGGCTGGTGCTCAGGTCCTGATCGGGCAGCGGCTTCTCGGGTGCCGTCCGCGGCGCCGCGTCGCGCCCGTATCGCCGCTGCAATCCCACCGTGTTTGCGGTAGAGGGAGCGCACATGGACGGTGAACCGACCACAGGCGCGCGCAATTCGCCCAATTCACTCGACAACGGCCGCGTCGGCATCATCGACGTAGGTTCGAACTCGATTCGTCTCGTCGTCTATGACCGGGCGAGCCGTGCCCCGTTACCGGTGTTCAACGAGAAGGTGCTGTGCGGCCTGGCGCGCGGGCTGGACGCCACGGGTCGGCTCAATCCGGCGGGAGTCGAGATGGCGCTGGCCAACATCGACCGTTTCACGATGCTGGCGCAAAACATGAAAGTGGCGTCGCTCGACCTGCTGGCCACGGCCGCTGTTCGAGATGCCGCAGACGGTGCCGACTTCATGCGCGAGCTGGCGCGCCGGCCTGGCATCAAGGCCCACATCGTGAGCGGCCGTGACGAAGCGCGCCTTTCCGGCTTCGGCGTGATCTGCGGCATGCCCGACGCCAATGGCGTGATGGGCGATCTGGGCGGTGGCAGCCTCGAACTGGTGGCGCTGGCCGACGGCCGGCTGGGTGAGTCGAGCACGCTGCCGGTCGGACCGTTGCGCCTGATGTCCTCGGGCAAGGTCGATCCCAAGCGTGCCGTGGTCGACGCAATCGACAGCGTGCGCTGGCTGCGCGAGGAAACCGGCAAGACCTTCTATGCGGTAGGCGGCGCCTGGCGCTCCTTCGCCCGCCTGCACATGGAGCAGGCGGGCTACCCCCTGCACATCATCCACCACTACGAGATCGCGGCTGAAGAGGCCCGTGCCGTCGCCCGGCTGATCGCGGTGCAGAGCGCCAAGTCGCTGGAGAAGATGCCGGGTGTGTCGCGCCGGCGCGTCGATACCCTGCCGCTCGCCTGCCTGGCCCTCGACCGCCTGCTCGTAGCACTCAAACCGAAGACGGTGGTCTTCTCGGCGTTCGGCCTGCGCGAGGGCTTTTACCATATCCGCCTGAGCGAGGCGGAGCGGGAGCGCCATCCGCTGATCGCCTTCGCCGAGGAGCAGGGCGCCGGCTGGTGGCGCTTCGACCTGTCGCCGGCCGAGATTTTCGACTGGCTGAGTCCGGCCTTCGCCGACGAGAGCGCGGCCGACCGCATCCTGCGCATCGCGGCCTGCCATTTGAGCGACATCTCGTGGAACGACCATCCCGACTATCGCGCCGAGCAGGCCTACGTCCGGGTGCTGCATCTGCCGGCGCCGGGCATGAGCCATCGCGATCGCGCCGTTCTCGCGATGGTGCTGACCTATCGCTACAAGAGCGATCCCAAGTCGGCGACGATGGACACCGCGCTCCGGCTCGCCGACGGCAAGGGCAAGGCCTTCGCGCGCCGGCTGGGCGCCTGCCTCAGGCTGGCCTACAACCTCTCCGGCGGCGCACCCGGGCTGTTGCCGCAGATTTCGCTGCGCCGCACCGATCGCGATCTGCGGCTGATCGTGCCGGCGGAGCTGAAGCGGGCATTGGGAGACGTCACCGCAAGGCGCCTGCAGACAGCCGCCGAAGCTTTCGATCTCAAGTCGGCGATCGTCTCAGCCTAGGGGCGGCCTAGCTTGCCGGTGTCACCGGGATCAGCCGTGCCTGGTCGCCGGCGAGCGCCAGCGACACGCGGCCTTCGATCAGATCGACGGCATCGGCGCCGAATACTTCGCGTCGCCAGCCCTTGAGCACGGGCAGGTCGCGTTTGCCGGCGGCCAGGCGATCGAGTTCGTCGGCGCTGGCCACCAGGCGCCCGGCGACGCCAGCCTGCTCGGCCTTCAAACGGAGCAGGGTGCGGAGCAGGTCGACGACGGCGCCAGGTGCGCGGAGCTGTTCGGTGGGCTTGTCGCGCGCTGGCAGGTCGGACTCGGGCAGGCTGCGGGCGCGCTCGATGGCCTCCATGAGTTCGCGACCCTGCCAGCCTTCGGCGAAACCGCGTCCGAGTCCACGCGTCATGGCGAGGTCCTCCATGGTCTTGGGGGCATGGCTGGCGATCTCGAGAAGCTGCTCGTCGCGCAGCAGGCGCTGGCGTGGAATGTCGATCCGCTGTGCGGTGCGTTCGCGCCACGCCGCGGCCTCCTTCAGGATCGCCAGCAGGCGGGGCGAAGAGCCACGCGGCTTGAGTCGGCGCCAAGCCTGCTCGGGATCGGCGCGATAGGTCGCCGGATCGTTGAGGACCGCCATTTCCTCGGTGATCCACGGCAGCCGCCCCGACTTCTCGAGCTGGTGCTTCAGCTTCTCGTAGACCACCCGCAGATGAGTGACGTCGGACAGCGCGTAGGTGATCTGCCGCTCGCTGAGCGGCCGACGGCTCCAATCGGTGAATCTGCTCGACTTGTCGATCTTCGCCTTGGCCAGTTTGGTGGCAAGCGACTCGTATGAAGCTGCCTCGCCGTGGCCGCACACCATGGCTGCAACCTGGGTGTCGAACAGCGGCTGCGGCACCTGCGTCATGCGCAGGTAGAAGATCTCGAGATCCTGTCGGGCGGCGTGAAAGACCTTCAACACGCGGGGGTTGGCCATCAGTTCGTCGAGTGGCGCCAAGTCGATGCCCTCGGCCAGGGCGTCGATCGCTGCGGCGTCCTCAGGCCCGGCCACCTGGGCCAGGCACAACTTGGGCCAGTAGGTGCGTTCGCGCATGAATTCAGTGTCGACGGCGATGAATTCGACTTCGGCCAGAGGCTTGCAGAACGCTGCGAGTTCGTCGGTCGTGGTGATGAGCTTCATTGGTGCGATCTATAGCGGGCGGGACCGCCACCGGCAAAGGCAACTCGGCCGGGAGGCCCCATTCCCTTGACTTGCTCCGCCAATCCGTGCCTTTTGCCGGGCCAATAAAGCCCGGAAAACATGTAATGTCTTCAGTCTACCGAACCCATACGTGCGGTGCGCTCCGGCCGCAGAATGTCGGTCAGGAAGCCCGTCTGTCGGGCTGGGTCCAGCGCAAGCGCGACCACGGCAATCTGCTCTTTATCGACCTGCGTGATCACTATGGCGTGACCCAGGTGGTTGTGGATGCGGGCAGCCCGGTGTTCAAGACCGCCGAGGCGGTCCGCACCGAAAGCGTGATCACCGTGACCGGCAAGGTCGTGGCGCGCGACGCCGCCACGATCAATCCGCGCCTGGCCACCGGGCAGGTCGAGCTCGATGCCTCCGACATGGTCGTCCAGTCGATGGCCGAGCCCTTGCCGATTCCGGTCCACATCGAGAACGACACCACACCTGAGGAACTCAGGCTCAAGTATCGCTTCCTCGATTTGCGCAAGGACAAGCTGCACAAGAACATCGTGCTGCGCAGCCAAGTCATCTCCAGCTTGCGCCGGCGCATGATCGAGCAGGACTTCATTGAGTTCCAGACGCCGATCCTGACCGCCGACAGCCCCGAGGGCGCGCGCTCCTATGTCGTGCCGAGCCGGCTCCACCCCGGCAAGTTCTATGCGCTGCCGCAGGCGCCGCAGATGTTCAAGCAGCTTCTGATGGTGTCGGGATTCGACCGCTATTTCCAGATCGCGCCCTGCTTCCGCGACGAGGATGCGCGCGCAGACCGCGCGCCGGGCGAATTCTACCAGCTCGACTTCGAGATGAGTTTCGTCACGCAAGAGGACGTCTTCGCTGCCATCGAGCCGGTATTGGGTGGTGTCTTCGAGGAGTTTGCCGCCTTCAACCGGGGCAGCGCGCGCAAGGTGTCGGCCTTCCCGTTCCCGCGCATTCCCTTTGCCGAGGCGCTGCTGACCTACGGCACCGACAAGCCAGACCTGCGCAACCCGTTGCGCATCGTCGATGTCGGCGAGGTCTTCGCCGGGTCGGATTTCAAGGTCTTTGCCGGCATCGTGGCCGCAGGCGGCGTCGTGCGGGCGTTGCGCGCACCCAAGGCGGGCAGCCAGCCGCGCAGCTTTTTCGACAAGCTGAATACCTGGGCCCAGAGCGAGGGGAAGCCGGGCCTCGGCTACATCGTCCTCGAAGCGGGATCCGGGAAGGGGCCTATCGCCAAGTTCGTGACCGGCGACCGTCTGGCCAAGCTAAGGGCGGCAACAGGCGCGGAGGACGGCGACGCGGTATTTTTCGTTGCTGACAAGCCGGAACTGGCCTGGAAGTTCGCCGGACAGGCTCGCACCAAGGTCGGGCAGGAGCTGGGCCTGATCGCGGAGGATGAATTCCGCCTGTGCTGGATCGTCGACTTCCCGATGTTCGAGTACGACGAAAAGGCGAAGAAGATCGACTTCAGCCACAATCCATTCTCGATGCCACAGGGCGGGCTGGAGGCCCTCGAGACGCAGGACCCGCTCACCATAAAGGCTTGGCAGTACGATATCGTGTGCAATGGCATCGAGCTCTGTTCGGGTGCAATCCGGAACCACAAGCCCGAGATCATGTACAAGGCTTTCGGAATCGCCGGCTACAGCAGGGAAGAAGTCGAGGCGCGTTTCGGCGGCATGCTGAACGCCTTCAAGTTCGGTGCCCCGCCGCACGGTGGCGCGGCGCCGGGCGTGGACCGCATCGTCATGCTGCTGGCCGACGAGCCCAACATCCGTGAGGTCATCTGCTTTCCGATGAACCAGCAGGCGATGGACCTGATGATGGACGCGCCAGCCGAGCTGCCGCTTGGGAAATTGCGCGAGCTCCACATTGGCTTGCGGCTGCCGCCCCCCCGGAAAGACTAAGGATGGTGGGGCTAGTCAAATTGACCTGAAGGTCAAACTATATTAATATTCAAAGGGTTATAGTCATTTTATAAAGAATATTATGAGCTCTTTTCGGCTCAGACACTTGCTCCTGCCGCCGGTCGTGGGCTTGGCCCTCCTGACCGGAGCCTGTGGTGCGCCGCTGGCGATTTCGGCCGTGAGCTATGGCAGCGATGGCGCTTTTCTGGCGGCGACCGACAAGACGGGGACCGATCATCTCGCCTCGATGGTGTCCAGGAAGGACTGCGCCCTGTGGCGCGCCTTCCGCGGCCGCGACGTCTGCAAGGCGCGCGAAGGCGACAAGGACCCCTACGCCGTGGACTACAGCACGCCGCAGCGCTCGGTCGCCGAGGATGGCACAACGTACGGGCCGCCGCTGCAGGCCGCGCCCGACGCGCCGCCTGCTAGCTGGGATGCGGCAGTCTACAAGTCCGCCCCGCCACAGCCCGTACCCGCCGAGCCGGTTACGGCCGTTGCCGAGGCGACGCCTGCTCAACCCGTCGCTGCGGCCCCTGTCGCGCCCAAGGCCAAGAAGGGCAAGGTCGTTTGATCGAGAGGAAGTCGCTGTGTGGCAGCATGTCATCGGCATTGGCATGAAAGACGGCGCCTTTCTCCAACTCAGGGGGCAGGCGGCTGCGGTTGCTGTAGTGGATCTGCATGCGGAAGGCGCGGGCGCGATCGGCGACGGCCTGGCCGATCCGGCCCATGCCCAGGATGCCTAGTCTCTTGCCGGTAACGTGCACGCCCATGAGCTGAGTAGGCGTCCAGCCCACCCAGTTGCGGGTCCGCAGCATGGTCGCACCTTCATGGGCCCGCCGAGCCGCGCCCAGCAGGCAGAGGAGCGTGATATCGGCGGTGGCGTCGGTCAGCACATCCGGCGTGTTGCTGACGGCTATGCCGCGCTTGGCCGCTGCCGCGACATCGACATGCTCGTAGCCGACGGAAAAGGTGGCGATGATGCGGACCGAAGCGGGCAGGGCAGCGATGGTCTGGGCGTTGAGGACATCGCCTGCGGCGCACATGATGCCGTCGCAGCCAACCGCTGCCGCGGCCAAGGCCGGGCCGTCGTAGAGCCGGTCCTCGGGGTTGAGGACGGCGTCGAAGCTGGACGCCAGACGGGCTTCGACATCGGGCGGGAAATGGCGCGTCGCCAGTACCCTGGGTTTGCGAATGGTCATGGTCGCTATCCTCCCTGTGCAGCCCTGCCGCACGCGATCATTCTGGTATTCCGCGCGCATGGATATTACGCTTGGATGCCCGGCTACAAGGCCTAGCCTCCTGCCATTGTCCTTTGACCACGTATAGTTTTCGCTGTCCTCGCGTCCAAACAGCGGCCCTTGGTGCCGCCGTGGGCGCCGTTGCGTTGGCGGTCCTGTGGATAAGCGTTGCCAATGCACAGCAGCTTGAGGCGACGCTGGTACCGCACCGCGCGACCTACGACATGAAGCTGTCGGTCGCCCGCCCTAACAGCGGGATCGTAGAGGTGAGCGGGCGCATGGTCATCGAGAACGTCGATTCCTGCGACGCCTGGGAGGTCAAGCAGCGCATAAAACTAAAGTTCCTGCGCAACGACAGCGAGGAATTCAGCACCGATTCGAGCTTCACCAGCTACGAGACCAAGGACGGGCTGGGCCTGCGCTTCAGCGTCCGCAACATTCAGAATGACGAGGTTGACGAGGAGCTGCGCGGTCATGCCGATCTGACGGCGACAGGCGCCAAGGGCCGCGCCACCTTCACGTTGCCCGAAGCGCGCAGTTTGGAGCTTCCCGCTGGAACCCTGTTTCCGACCACGCACCTTGCACTCATCATCCAGCACGCCCGAGATGGCGACAAATCGGCCTCGTACAGCGTGTTCGACGGCGCGCGGCTGGACGGCGCGTTCCAGGTCAACGCCGTGATCGGCCGTTCGCCACGCGCCGTGGGCGCGCCTGCGGTCCGCGGCGATGTCTCCCTGCTGCGCAACCAGCCGTCCTGGGGCGTCCGGCTGGCCTTCTTCGCCACCGGCGACCAAGGCGCCAACCCCGAGTACGAGCTGGCGCTCGATCTGCTGGCCAATGGCGTCGCCCGGTCGATGCTGCTCGACTACGGCGACTTCGCCGTCGATGCTCGTCTCGTTCAACTTCAAGCGCTGCCGAGGCCGAAATGCTGAATTTTCATCATGCCACGTTCGCGGCTCTTGCAGCTGCCTTCGGGATCACCCTCGCCGCGCCTGCAATTGCGCAGGACTTCGCACCGCACCGGGCCGTCTATTCCGTAGTGACCCTGGACAAGGGCAAGCCAAGTGGCGATGCGCCCGGCACCTACGCCTTTGAACTCAAGCTCACGTGCGATGGCGGCTACGTTGTCAACCAGCGCCTGAGACTGGAGATGGCCGGCGCGCGAGCGTCGATCGTGAGCGAACAACAATCTCAGATGACGGAGAGCCGCGACGGCAGGAAGCTCGTCTTCGAGCATCGTACCACCGCCAATGGGAAGCAGACAGGTCTGGTAAAGGGCGAGGCACTGATCGCCGACGACGGCACCGGACAGGCGAGATTCACTGACCCGGAGGGACAGACGGTGGCCCTGCCGGCCGGCACGCTTTTTCCTGTCGCCATCGCGCGTGCGACGATCCGCCAAGCCAAGGCGGGCGAGAGCGGCTTCGACGCCTTGTTCTTCTTTGGCGACAAGGTGAAGCCGCCGCAAGCCGTGAACGTCCTGATCGGCAAGATACCGAAGCGTCTTGCCGAACTGAAGATCCCGGAAGGCGCCGAGTCCCTCGCCGACGGCCGTGCACGGATCTATTACCGCGCCGGCTTCTTCGATGTCGGAGCCACGGGGCAGGGCGAGCCCGCCTTCGAGATGAGCAGCATCACCCTCGACAACGGCATCGAACTCTTCGGCACCCACGAGCAAGCCGAGAGCGGCATCGAATATCGCATCACCCGGCTGGAAGCGCTGCCCAAGCCGAGCTGCAACTAGTGGATCAAATCTAACCGAAGGTTCCGTCCCCGGAAGCGCGGAAGCGCAGGAAGCGCTCATGCCCAATGTCGGCGTCCTGAGCGTAGCGGAGGACCTTGCCGAGCGGCCGATGCGGACCGTCGATACCGAGTCCCTGGCCGGCGTGAAGTCCTTCGCTGCGCTCAGGACGACAGGATCGTCCAAGGAATCTTCTGTTGGACTTGATCCACTAGCCGGTCTTGCTGGCGGTCGCGAGGCGGGCGAACTCGTCCAGGATCCGGCGCCATTCCGCCGGGTCGGGGGCGTTCGCCGACAGGCCGTGGCCAAGATAGGCCCAGTAGAGAATGCGGGCTCGCGCCGAGGCTTGGGCCGAGGCGAGCCCGGCCTCGGCCAGCAGGTTTCGAATGTATTTCAGGCGCCGGGCATCGACGGCTTCGACCATGACCTTCGCCCTGGGTTCCACCGTCGCCCAGCTTCTCACCGCCCTTTCGAGGCGGACGTCGGCTCGAAAGGCACGTTCGAGAAGGGCCGTGAGACGGTTCTCTGGTGTGTCCTCGACCTCCCGCACGACGTTCTCGTAGGCGACCTCGCGCCAGCGCAGCAGGACGGCGGCATGGAACGCTCCGACATCGGCAAAGTGCCAGTAGAAACTGCCGCGCGAGACACCGAGCGCCTTCGACAGCGTATCGGCCTTGAGCGCGGTGAATCCCGTCTTGGCCAGCGCCTTGAGGCCGGCGTTCACCCAATCTCGGGAAGTCAGACGATCGTCGCTCATGGTTCCATACAGTAGTGTATTGACGGGGGTGGCCTGCGACACTACATAACCATACAGATATGTATGGAGGCAGACAATGCGCGATCTTGCGATGCAGGCGGCCGGCGGGCTCGCCATTGTCACCGCCGCCATCCACGGTGTTCTGGGCGAGACGAAAGTCTTCGCGCGCGCCCGGATCGAACCTGCCCGGACCCGGTTGCTGCTCCGCCTGATCTGGCAGTGCGGAACCGTTGCCTGGATCGGCTTCGGCGTCCTGCTCGCGGCGACGCCGTACATGGGATCGGAAGCGGCTCGTCTCTGGATCGGGGGCGCAGCCATCGCGACATACAGCGTTGCCGGCATCGGCAATGCCTGGGTGACGCGCGGCCGGCACGTCGGCTGGATGGCGATGATGGCCGTGAGCGTGCTGGCCCTCGTTGGCGCCTAGGCCTCCGGCCACAGCCACGCGGCGCCGCGCACGCCGCTCGAATCGCCGTACTTGGGCGGCATCAGCCGTGTGACGATCCTGTCGCGCTCGGAAAAGACGTGGTCCTTCCACAGTTCGGGCACGCGGACGTAGAGTTGTGCCATCCGCGAGAGGCCGCCCCCCAATACAATGGCATCTGGGTCCAGGATATTGATGACCGCCGAGAGCGCTCGGGCGAGGCGGTCGGCGTAGATCTCTATTTCCGCGGCCGCATCGGCGTCGCCCGCCTGTGCCGCCTCGGCGATCTCGGTCGCTCGCAGCGTTCGGCCCGTGCGTTGCGCAAACCGGTGCTGCAGCGCCGGACCGCTCAGCCAGGTTTCGATGCAGCCCGTGCCGCCGCAGTAGCAGCGTACACCGGGGCGTTCGTCGTCGTGCGGCAGGGGCAGCGCGTTGTGTCCCCACTCGCCGGCAATTGCCTGGGCGCCGGTGAGCGGTTTGCCGTCGATCACGATGCCGCCGCCCACGCCGGTGCCCAGGATCACGCCGAACACGACCTTGCAGCCAGCTGCTGCGCCGTCCGAGGCCTCGGAGACCGCCAGGCAATTGGCGTCGTTGGCGAGCCGCACTTCACGGCCGATCGCGTATTCGATGTCGCGATGCAGCGGCCGGCCGTTCAAACGCGTCGAGTTGGCGTTCTTGATCAGGCCGGTGGCGGGCGAGATCGCACCGGGATGGCCGATGCCCACGGTGCAACGTGTGCCCGCGCGGCGCTCCAGTTCAGCCACCACTCCGGCAATTGCTTCGACGGCTTCCTCGTAGGCCCCCTGCGGCGTCGGCACGCGCAGCCGCGCGCACTCGACGCCACCCGCGTCGAGCGCCAGCCCCTCGATTTTGGTGCCGCCGAGGTCGATGCCAATGCGCATGCGCTCAGTTGGGCGCCGCCGGCAGGAACTTGAACGGCTCGGCGGGCTTGAAATCGTCCGCGACCTCGCCCGAGAAAACCTCGCCGTTCTGTAGGGTGAGTTTCCGGACGCGCGCGCCAGGCTTGAGGTCGATCTTGTCGAAGGTCACCCAGAAGGTGCTGGGTCGGGTCGAGGAGTCGAAATAGAAGACCTTGTTCTTCTGGTCGGCCACAGTCCGCCAGATCGTCGACGCGATGTTGGGCTGCCCGGGAGTGGTGATGCCGAGCGGTACGGAGACGGCGCGCATGACGCTCATGACGCTCGCCACCGCCTGGAAGGCGAAGGCCTGCCCGGGCACGCTCTTGATGAAATAGGGATCGGTCTGCCGCGGTATCGCGCCTAGCAGGAACGAGGCGCGTGCGAAGCGGTCGGACGCGCGGTTAGTGCCGGGCAAGAAAACCAGGCCGCCGATGTTCTTCCAGTACTCGTTGAGCGCAAGCTGCTCGCTGTAGATCGGCGAGTTGGTCATCACTGTATACTGCTTGCCGTGGAAGATTACCGGCTTGCCATCGACGTACTGTATGATCGCGGAATCGCCCGAGGCGTCGGAGATCGACAGATGCAGCGTCGACCTGGAACCGTTCGGCAGGGTGGGCGCCAGTATGGCGAACGGTTCGCGACGCAGGACCTCGACCGCCTCTGCGACCGTGGCGAAGTTGTCCAGCACATATTGTGCCCACAGCGAGATCGACAGCGTGGGCTTGCCGGCAGCCGGCTTGCCGTAGTCGGACTCGGCCAGATAGAGCAAGTTGGCGACCAGGCCGCGCTCGTTCATGCCGTCGGCCGTGCCGACCTCGTAGCCGGACACGATCACGCTGCCGTACTTCGACGTCCAGGCGACCGAGGTCGGCCCGGCGGCGCCGTCGCGCTTCATGCCGGCGGGAAAGGCCCAGAGGTTGGAGCCCATGTCCTCCATCCAGTCCATCGTGCGCCCGGTGATCACCGTGTCATCGACGCCGACATAGAGCGTGCGCGTGCAGGCGAGCGCCGTGCCGGCGGCGGTCCCCGCGAGCAATGCCGTCGCAAGGACGAAGGTCGTGAATCTTGAGGGATGCCGTTTCATCGTCCTGCCCATGTTCATCAAAGATGTCCGCATTGTAGAAGGCGTGGGACGGGGGGCAACCGGACGTCTATTCTCGCTGCTGCCGCACAGTGGTCGGGAAAAAATCGATGGCGAAGAGCAAGATGGGCGGGCAGTGGCGAAAGCGTCCATCGACCATTCTCTGGATGCTGTCGCTCGGCCAGCTCGTGTCGTGGGGCCTCGTCTATTACACTTTTCCGCTGTTCGTCGTGCCGATGGCCGAGGAACTTGGCTGGTCGCGCAGCTCGATGTTTGGCGCTCTCTCGGCCGGCCTGCTGGTCGCCGGCCTCTCCTCGATTTCAGTCGGCGCCTGGATCGACCGTGGTCATGGCCGGATGCTGATGACCGGCGGATCCCTCTTCGCGGCGGTGCTTCTGTTGGTTTGGTCGCGGGTCGACTCCCTGCCGTTGTTTTACGCGCTGTGGATCGGCCTGGGCGTCTGTCAGGCGGTGATCCTCTATGAACCGGCCTTCGCCGTGATCACGCGGGTCTATGGTCCGCGCTACAAGCAGGCGATTCTGCTGATGACGTTCCTGGGCGGCCTCGCCAGCACCTTCGGCATTCCCTTTACCCTGCTGCTGGTCGAATGGATCGGCTGGAGGCCGACGCTCGAGGTCCTGGCGGCGATCATGCTGGGCGTTGGCCTCCTGCATTGGCTGGTCGTGCCCGGGCCGGGCGAGGCGGCGGTGCCGATCGCGGCGCCGGTTCCGCCGGCCGCCGGCATCGTGAGCAAGAGCCCGCTGGCCGCCGCCGTGCGCGTGCCGGCGTTCTGGGGCCTGGTCGTTGCTTTTGCCGGCTACGGCTTGGCCTTCTCGGCCATGAGCTTTCACCTGATACCGCTGCTCGACGATCGCGGCGTACCGATCGCCACGGTAATGGCCATCATCGCGCTGATCGGCCCGATGCAGGTGGTGGGCCGGGTGCTCCTGATGGCAGGGCAGCGCCACGTCACGACCATCCAGCTGGGCGCGCTGGTCTATTTTGCCTTCCCGGTGTCGATGGCGATGCTGGCGTCGGGAATCAGTGGGGTCTACGCCCTTGTCCTGTTCGCTGTCATCTACGGTGTCGCCAACGGGCTGATCACCATCCTGCGCGGCATGTCGGTGCCGGAATTCATCGGTCCCGAAGGGTATGGCGTGGTCTCCGGCGCGCTCACCATGCCGACCAACGTCATGCGCGCCGCGGGCCCAATCGTGGCTTCGCTCGCCTGGGGTGCGTTCGGCGGCTACACGCCAGTGCTGTGGGGGCTTGCCGGCATCATGGTCGTTGCAGCCGCGGGATTTGCTGCAGCGGCGCTGTTGTCGAAACGCATCACCTAGAATCGGACTGCACGCTTTCGCCACAATTGATCACCAAGTCGCCCCTTGTCGAAACGCACAAAGGGAAGGCGAGGCGCCATGTTGGATGCGAAGCGGTTGTTGGATCAGTTCGTCGGCGGTCAGGGCGACGGCCAGGGTGGTGGACAGGGCAAGGGGCCTGGTGCTTTCCTGAGTGGTGCCGGTGGCGGCGTTTTGGCCGGTGGTCTGGCGGCGCTTCTTCTCGGCAGCAAGACCGGCCGCAAGATCGGTGGGGAGGCGCTGAAGATGGGTGGCATGGCCGCTGTCGGTGCGCTCGCCTACAAGGCCTATCGCGATTGGCAGGGCGGCAAGGCCGCAGCCCCGGCCGGCACAGCGGCACCGGTGGCGGCCTCCCCCGTTCCGATGCTGCCGCCGCCCAGCGGCACACCGTTCAACCCGTCCGGCGAGACTGAGCAGCAGAACCTGGCGCGCGCCTTGCTTCGCGCCATGATCGCTGCCGCCAAGGCCGATGGGCATGTCGACGCGGAGGAGCAGGCCCGCGTCTTCGCCGAAATGGACAAGCTCACCCTCAGCGCCGACGACAAGGCGTTCGTCATGGACGAGCTGCGCGCCAAGCTCGATGTCGATGCGGTCGCGGGCGCCGCCACCTCGCCGGAGATGGCAGCCGAGATCTATGCCGCGTCGTTGATGGCCGTGCGCGTCGACAACGCCGCCGAGCGCGGCTACCTCGCCATGCTGGCCGCGCGCCTCAAGCTCGACGAACGGCTGGTCGCGCACCTCGAGCAGAACGTCGCCGCGACGGTGCCGGTAAAAGCGGCCTAGGCGCTTTGCCCGTCACTCCGCCGCCAGCCGCACCGCCTTGGGCTTGAGGTGCTGCACCTTGGGCATCACTTCCCCGGACAGCAGCTCGAGCGAGTGGCGCCAGGCCTTCGGGTTCTCGACATAGTCGAAGCCGAACACCAGGAGCTGACCGAAGCCGCCGACCTCGTGATAGATCTTCTCGATCT
>RGPT01000071.1 GCA_010032545.1 Alphaproteobacteria bacterium | reverse complement strand
CACGGTCCATCAGGTCGGCCATCTGACGGTCGCGGCTGCTGGCGCTCTGGCCTCCCATCACCACACCGATCAGACGGCGGTTGTCGCGCATGGCCGACATCGCGAGATTGAAGCCCGACGCCGCCGTGTATCCGGTCTTGAGGCCGTCGGCGCCATCGTAGTTGCCGAGCATGCGGTTGTGATTGTCGAGTGGGCGGCCGCGGTATGGATAGCTCTGAACAGAAAACACCGCGTAGTAGTGCGGAAAGTCGCGCAACAGGGCGTTAGCAAGGCGGGCGAGGTCCCGCGCCGTCGTCACCTGTTCGCGATTGGGCAGGCCAGAAGCGTTGCGGAACACTGTCGAGGTCATGCCCAGCTGTCGCGCCTTCTGCGTCATTGTGCGAGCAAAGCTCGGCTCGTCGCCGCCCAGCGCTTCGGCGAGCACGACCGCGGCATCGTTTGCCGAACGTGTGATGAGCGCCATCGCTGCGTCGCGCACGCTCACCGAACCACCAGGCGTCAGGCCCATTTTTGTCGGCGGCGCATTCAGCGCATTGGACGATACTGGTAACGAGTCCCCCAGCGACAGCCGGCCGGAATCGAGGGCTGAGAAAGTGAGGTAGATCGTCATCAACTTTGTGAGGGAAGCCGGATGGCGAAGTTCGTCGGCCTGATCGGAATAAATCTCCCGGCCGCTCGTCGCATCGACGATCAGGTAGGCTGTCTTGCCGGAAACCGACGGATTGGGGACCCAGGGTGAGGCGTTGTTCACGATCGACTTGCTGGCCGCCCGCGCCTTGGAGGGCGGGACCGCGCGCTTTGTCGAGGATGATTGGGCATCGGCCGCTGAAGGAGCTGCAACTGTTGCAACAAACACCAAACCAACTGCCAGCCGGCAGAGGCCGACTGCGATGCGCTTGAGGGGGAAAGTCATCGCTCGCTACGCAACCATTCGTAAGTCAATATTCTTGTGCTCTGCCAAGATGTTAGGAGCAATTCCTCTGACAATACTAAAGTCTGTGGGGGAATGCAACATTCCCGCCGTGCTGACGCCCAAGTTGGATCGGAAACTGCTAGAACGACAAAGGAGCGCGCGATGAAATGGATGGTCACGGTCACGGTCACGGTCGGTCTGGCATTGCTCGGTCCCACCGCTGCGTCGGCACAGCGGCCGGATCGCAACGTCGAGCAGCCGATCGCGCGTAGCTACAACTGGTTCGCCTACGTCGGCGCCAACGATATTCGGTCGGCCTGCCAGCCTGGCGGCCGAAACCGCGTCCGACTGATCTATAACGCTCTCTATGAGGAACAGGTCCGGACGTACGAGATTTTCCTCCAGCCGGACGGCACCGCGGGAATGGCCATTGGCGTGCTCGCCGATCAGGGCAATGTCGCCAATCTGACGATCGGCAGTGCCGCCGATGTGCTCGGCCCCTGGACCATGAAACGTGGCGAGCGCATCCTGAGCGCCGACGAAACCCGGGACCTGATGGGCTTGTTAGAGGCAAGTGCCGCTTTCGGCCCCCCGCGCGACGGTTTGAGGCTGCCGGACAACGACTTCTGGTGGACTGTCGCCTCCTGCCGCAACGGCGTCTGGGGGTTCCAAGCCTATCACTATCCGACCGATGGCTTCGCCAACGTCAAGTTCGCTGAGCGGCTTTTCGCTTGGGACAACGTGCCGGTTCCCGTGAACCGGCCGCGCAAGCTGGAGCCCTCGAACCTTCGTCGGGACCCGAATGCGCCGATGTATCACAGCGGTAGCGCCAACCGCTGGATGCTCGTGGTGGGGAAGGATGGGCTGCGGCCGAGGTAGCGAAAGCGCCCACGCTACCTATATAATTGGGTGATGTTCCCATCGGGAGTTTGAGCCGGAAGATGGTCTTTGAGCGTACCGCTAGCGAATGGCGCCTCTGGGGCAGCCGCCTGGGTGGGCCTAACGAGCCACCGGGAGGGCCGCCGGCGCAGCCGCCCCGTCGCGACGACGGGGACGGCGACAACGATGGGCGGACCGGTGCGCTGACGCTCACGCGGACGCGGACCAAGAAGCCTTCGATGTACAAGGTGTTGATGCTGAACGACGACTATACGCCTATGGAGTTCGTCGTCGACGTACTGCAGCACATCTTCCAGAAGACTCGCGACGAGGCGACCGAGATCATGCTGCACGTCCATCAGAAGGGCGTCGGCATTTGCGGTGTCTACACCTATGAGATCGCCGAGACAAAGGTGACGCAGACGGTGGATTACGCCCGCAAAAACCAGCACCCTCTCCAGTGCACGTTGGAGAAAGAGTAGTTCGAAGAAGAGTGGTTCGTTTTTCCGTCGAGGTGGTCCGATGTCCATGTTGTCCAAGAACCTCGAGAAGTCCCTGCATCGCGCTTTCGGACTCGCCGGCGAGCGCCGTCATGAATACGCGACGCTCGAGCACCTGCTTCTGTCGATGACGGAAGACGAGGATGCGGCACCCGTTCTCAAGTCGTGTGGCGTCGATATTGATCGCCTGCGGCACGATCTCGAGACGTTTATCGACAACCGCCTGAAGGGCATTGTCACGCAGACCCCGAGCGAGCCGCTGCCGACCGCCGGTTTCCAGCGTGTCGTCCAGAGGGCGGCTGTTCACGTTCAGTCTTCCGGGCGCAACGAGGTGACCGGCGCAAACGTCCTGGTCGCCCTGTTCTCCGAGCGGGACAGCCACGCCGTGTCGTTTCTGGAAAGCCAGGGAATGACCCGCCTCGATGCGGTCGACTACATAAGCCATGGCAAGGCCAAGGTTCCCGGCCGTGCCCGGACCCGCCGGGTGAGCGGCTCTGAGGAAGAGGGCGAGCCTGCAGCCAAGCAAGGCAACGAGGCACTGGCAGCTTATTGCGTCGATCTCAATCAGAAGGCCCGCGAAGGCCGCGTCGATCCCCTGATCGGGCGCGAGCACGAGGTTGAACGCACCATTCAGGTCCTGTGCCGGCGCACCAAGAATAACCCGCTCTATGTCGGCGAACCCGGTGTCGGCAAGACAGCGATCGCCGAGGGCCTGGCCCGCAAGATCGTCGATGGAGAGGTGCCGGAGGTGCTGAGGGACTCGGTGATCTATTCGCTCGATATGGGCGCGCTGCTGGCAGGCACGCGCTATCGCGGCGACTTCGAGGAGAGACTGAAGGCAGTCCTGGCCGAACTGAAGAAGAAGCCCAACTCCGTGCTGTTCATCGACGAGATCCACACGATCATCGGCGCCGGGGCTACTTCGGGCGGCTCGATGGATGCGTCGAATCTGCTGAAGCCGTCACTACAGTCGGGCGACCTGCGCTGCATAGGCTCGACGACCTACAAGGAATATCGCAACCACTTCGAGAAGGACCGCGCGCTGGTCCGGCGTTTCCAGAAGATCGACGTTCCGGAGCCTTCCATCAGCGACGCCGTCGAGATCATGATGGGGCTCAAGCCGGTCTACGAGAAGCACCACAACGTTGCCTATACCGACGATGCCATCAAGGCGTCGGTTGAGCTGTCGGCGCGCTATATCCACGATCGCAAGCTGCCCGACAAGGCGATCGACGTGATCGACGAGGTCGGCGCCGCGCAGATGCTGCGCACGCCCGAGCTGCGCAAGAAGACGATCGAGGTGACCGACATCGAGGAGATCGTCGCCAAGATCGCGCGCATCCCGCCCAAGAGCGTGTCCAAGGACGATGCCGAATTGCTGCGCAACATCGACCGAGATCTCAAGACGGTCGTGTTCGGACAGGACAAGGCGATCGAGCATCTTGCCGCCTCGATCAAGCTGGCGCGCGCGGGTCTGCGTGCGCCGGAGAAGCCGATCGGCAGCTATCTGCTGGCAGGTCCGACCGGCGTCGGCAAGACCGAGGTGACCCGCCAGCTGGCGCGCCTTCTCGGGCTCGAGCTGATCCGCTTCGACATGTCGGAGTACATGGAACGGCACAGCGTCTCGCGTCTGATCGGTGCGCCACCGGGTTACGTCGGCTTCGACCAGGGCGGCCTGCTGACCGACAAGGTCAACCAGCATCCGCACTGCGTCGTGCTGTTCGACGAGATCGAGAAGGCGCATCCTGACGTGTTCAACGTTCTGCTGCAGGTGATGGACTACGGCAAGCTCACCGACCACAACGGCCGGACCGTGGACTTCCGTAACGTCATCCTGTGCATGACGACCAACGCCGGCGCCGCCGACATCGCCAAGCCGGCACTGGGCTTCGGCCGCGAGCAGCGGCACGACGAGGACGACGATGCGATCAACCGGATGTTCGCGCCCGAGTTCCGCAATCGGCTCGACGCCATCGTCAAGTTCGCAAGCCTCGGCCCGGAATCGATGGGCCGCGTCGTCGACAAGTTCGTGGCCGAACTTGAAGTCCAGCTTGCCGACCGCAAGGTGTTCATCGAACTGAGTGACGGCGCCCGCCGCTGGCTCGCCGAGAAGGGCTACGACAAGACGTTCGGTGCCCGGCCGCTCGGACGCTTTATCCAGGAGCACATCAAGAAGCCGCTGGCCGAGGAAGTTCTGTTCGGCAAGCTTTCGAAGGGCGGCACCGTGAGGGTCGACGTCGACGGGCAGGGTGATGCCGCCAAGCTCGTCTTTCAGTACCTGCCGCCTGAGCGCGGTGCACTGCCGCCGGCCAACCAAGAACCCGTGCTGGCGGAGTGAGCGCTTTCCGGCCTCTCTGGATCGCCCTGCGCGCCGCGGTGCTTGCCACCGCGGTGTTTTGGGTGGCGCTCTTCATCATCGAGCGCAGCGGCTGGAAGGGACTTCAGTTCACCGGGCTCGACGTCACCGAGTATGCCGTCTTCTTCGTGGTTTTCTTCTTGGGCGTTCTGATGAAAGGCAAGTGACGCGAGCCTAGCTCTCGTTCTCTTTCCTGAACGGCGAGTACTGCATCAGGCCTTCGATCTCCTGCTCGACCGCCAACCGCTCGCGGCCGAGATAGTCGGCGACAGCACGGCGGAAGGACGGATCGGGAATCCAGTGCGCAGAGTAGGTCGGCACCGGCAGGTAGCCGCGCTGGATCTTGTGGTCGCCCTGCGCGCCGGCTTCCACGCGCTGGAGGCCATGGTCGATGGCATAGTCGATCGCCTGGTAGTAGCAGGCCTCGAAGTGCAGGAACGCGTGGCTTTCAAGGCAGCCCCAGTAGCGGCCATAGAGCGTGTCGTCGCCCTTGAGGTTGAGCGCACCGCCGACCGGCCGGCCATCGGCTTCTGCCATTACCAGGACCACCTTGTCGGCCATGGTCGAGCCAAGGATATCAAAGAAGGCTCGGGTCAGATAAGGCGTGCCCCACTTGCGCCCGCCAGTGTCCATGTAGAAGGCGAAAAACGCGTCCCAATGCTCCGGCCTGATGTCGGGGCCGCTCAGCGCCGTCATGGTCAGGCCCTCGCGCCGGACTGCCTCGCGTTCCTTGCGAATGGCTTTGCGTTTGCGTGACGAAAGGGCTGCCAGGAAATCGTCAAAGCTTCGATAGCCCTGGTTATGCCAGTGAAACTGCTGCCCCAGGCGCAGAAGCCACTTGCGGTCGCCGAAGCGCTTCCACTCGGCCTCGGTGCAGAAGGTGACGTGGACGGAGCTGATGTCATTGTCGCCGGCAATCTTGGCCATCATGTCGATCAGCGCGTCGCGGACATCGCCGGCATATGGGCCGGGGCGGGCGAACAGGCGCGGCCCAGGAACGGGTGTGAAGGGAATAGCGGCCTGAAGTTTGGGATAGTACCTGCCACCTGCCCGCTCGAAGGCTTGTGCCCATCCGTGGTCGAAAACGTACTCCCCCTGAGAGTGTCCCTTGACGTAGAGCGGGACCGCACCCAGCAGATCGCCGCCGGGCTCTTCCGCAAGCAAGTATTGCGGTTGCCATCCAGTACGCCGACCGACCGACTTCGAGTCCTCCAGCGCCTTCAGAAAGCGGTAACTCAGGAACGGGTTGCCGCCGGCGCCCGGCGCCAGGGCACAGGCATCCCATTGCAGAGGATCGACCGCGGCGAGCGTGTCGGCGACGCGCAGGCCTATCGTCGGGGTGTCATCGGGCATGAACCAACCATAGCGCGAATCGTGCCAGGGCGATCCGAAAACCGCACCGGGAAGCCTATTCCGCCGGCTTGTGCGCTCGCGCCAGATCGTCGGCGGAACGGCCGAAGCGTCTGCGACTCCAGGCGCCGATCCGGTCGATGTAGACCAGAACGACCGGCACCACGACCAGGGTGAGGAGTGTCGAACTGATCAGGCCGCCGATCACCGCATGGGCCATCGGCGCGCGCTGGCTGGCGCCTTCGCCAAGACCCAGAGCGAGCGGCATCATGCCGAACACCATGGCGAGCGTGGTCATCAGGATCGGCCGGAGCCTGATTGTCCCTGCCTCGAGCAGAGCCTCGTTGACCGGCATGTCGCGGGCACGCGCCTGGTTGAAGAAATCGACCAGCAGGATGGCGTTCTTCGTGACCAGACCCATCAGCATGATGAAGCCGATGGCACTGAAGATGTTGAGCGTCGTGCCGGCGATCAGCAGCCCGAGGAACACGCCGATCAGAGACATCGGGAGCGACATCATGATTGCCAGTGGCTGAAGGAAACTGCCGAACTGCGAGGCGAGGATCAGGTAGATCAGGATGACGGCAAGCAGGAGCGCCTGTCCCGCATAGGCCGCACTTTCGGCCATGTCCTTCGTCGAGCCACCGAACACGAAGCGGTAGCCCGGCGGCAGCTTGGTGTCGGCCAGGATCTTCTGAAGGTCGTTGCTGACTTCGCCGGTCGACCGTCCCGAGACGTTTGCCGTGATCTGGACCTCGCGATTGAGGTCGCGGCGGTTGATCTGCGAGGCACCCACGTCGTCGATGATGTCGGCGATCTGGGCGATGTGGACCATGCGTGGCAACCCGTTCGGCTCGGTGCCGGCGGTGAACCATATGCGCTGCAGGTCGGTGACGCCTGTACGTTCGTCGACCGGCAAGCGAACCATGACGGTGTAATTCTCGCCGTCGGGGGCCCGCCACAGGCTGGTTTCGTCGCCGGCGAAGAGTGGCCTCAACGACTGCGCCACCTGGGCCGAGCCCAGGCCGAGATCGGATGCTGCATCGCGTCGCAGCCGCACCGACAGGACCGGTTTTGCGGCTTTCAGGTTGCGGTCGAGGTCGACCATCCCTGGAATGGCGCCGGCGCGCCGCATCACCTCCTGGGACAGTCTGTCGAGCACGGCGGTATCGGGGCCCTGCAGCGAGAGCTGAAGCTGCTTCTGGACGCCGCCCCCGGGCCCACCGGGAACGTTGATCGACACCAGGATGCCCGGGATGGCGGCCAGGCGCTCGCGGATCGGCTGCGCAAGCTGCTCGGGCGACCGTTTGCGCTCCTTGATGGGCTTGAGTCGGAGATAGAGGCTCGCCTGGTTCTTGCCGTTGGCATAGCCGGTGTTGACGGTGCCATAGGTGTAGTCGACTTCGGGAAATTCGCGCACCGCGGCGTCGACCTGGTTGAGCTTGGCCGTGGTGTACTCGAGCGACGAGCCGATCGGTGTCTCAATGCTCACGACCTGCTCGCCGAGGTCGGCCTGGGGCACGAACTCGAAGCCGATGTATTTCGGCAGGGCGAAGCTCCCGACGAAAGTGCCGAGCGCGATCAGCAAGGTGATCTTGGGCCAGCGCAGCGACCAGCCGAGCACGGACCGATAGACGCTGTTTGCGCGATCTTGGGCGCGGTTCACGATGCGGGCGAAGCGGCCGGTGCCGTGCGCTTGGGGATCGTACCAGATACTCGACAACATGGGGTCGAGCGTGAAGGACACGAACAGCGAGATCAGCACGGCGGCCGACACCATGACGCCGAACTGAAAGAAGAAGCGGCCGATGATGCCACCCATGAAGGCGACCGGCAGGAAGACCGCGACGATGCAGAAGGTGGTCGCAAGCACGGCCAGCCCGATCTCGTTGGTGCCGTCGATCGCGGCCTGGCGGTGGGTCTTGCCGAAGCCGATGTGTCGCATGATGTTCTCGCGCACCACGATGGCGTCGTCGATGAGAATGCCGATGGCGAGGCTGAGAGCCATCAGGGTCAGCACGTTCAGGGTGAAGCCGAACGCGGCCATGACCATGAAGGCGCCGAACACCGATATCGGAAGAGCCAGGCCGGTGATCACCGTGCTGCGCCAAGAGTGCAGGAACAGGAACACGATGGCGATCGTGAGCAGGCCGCCCTCGACCATCGTCTGCTGGACATTACTGACCGAATTCTGGATGCCACGCGAACTGTCGCGCACGATTTCGAGCTTGACGTCGGGCGGTACGGAACCCTGAAGTTCGGCCACTGCTCGTCGGACACCCCTTGCGACCTCGATCGTATTCGACCCTTGGGTCTTGACGACGTCGATCGCCAGCGCACGCTCGCCGTTCTGTGTCGCGACGCTCTCCAGTTCCTGCTGACCGTCGACCACGTTCGCGACCTGGCGAAGGTAAACAGGCGCGAGGCCGCGGCGGGCGACGATGAGGTCGGCGAAATTGCCAGGTTCGGCGACTCTTCCCGTGATCTCGATGATGCGATCGTCGTTGCCGCGGGCGACATTGCCGGCAGGAAAATTCTGGTTCTCGTCCCTGATCGCCCGCATGATGTCGTTGACGCCGACACGCAGCGAATGCATGCGGCCGGGGTCGAGCTCGATGTTGATCTGGCGCTTGACCCCGCCCGCGATCGTGGCGCGCCCGACGTCGCGCACCGTCTGAAGTCGCTTGACGATGAGCTGGTCGGCCAGGGTCGTCAGGTCGCGCACCGAGCGAATGTCCGAACGTACGGCGAGTGAGATGATTGGCTGGTCGTCCGGGTTGAAGCGCTGGATCAGCGGTTCCTTGATCTCCGGCTTGAAGGCGGAGCGCACCTGCTGGACCTTCTCGCGGACGTCCTGCATCGCGATGGGGGATTGTACCGACAGCTCGAACTCGGCAACGACTATCGAACGTCCCTCGAGCGAGCGTGATGTCAAAGTCTTGAGCCCGGCGATCGCATTGACCGACTCTTCGATCTTGCGGCTTATCTCGGTCTCGACGGTCTCTGGCGAGGCGCCGGGATACTCGGTGGTGATGACAACGATCGGAAAGTCGACGTTGGGGAACTGATCGACGCCGAGCTGGCGGTAGGAGAACAGGCCCATCACCAGCAGCGCCACCATCATCATGGTGGCGAAGACCGGATTGTCGACGGCGATCTGAGTGAGCTTCATCGCCGGATCCTTACCTGGTCTCGATGACCCTGACCCTCTGGCCCGCCCGCAGGCCGGGGAGAGGGGCGGACACGATCTGCATGCCTGACTCCAGCCCTTTTACCTCGACCAGCTCGCCGCGCGACCAGGTCCGGACGGCACCAACCGGCTTGCGCACCAGCACGCCGTTCTCGATTGCCAGGACGAAGTCGCCCTGGTCATCTTTGCGCATCGCAGAGGCGGGCACGGCCAATGCATGGCTCTTTTCCTGGACGTTGACGGTGCCCGTGGCAAACAGGCCGCCACGCAATGCCTCGTGTCGGTCGGAGATCTCGACATAGACCGGAATCGAGCGAGATCCGGGCTGTGTCGTGGGACTGATGCGGGTAATGCGCCCGTTGAAGACCCGGTCGCCGAAGCCTTCAAGGGTGACGGCGGCGGATTGATCGACGCGCAGGCGGACGACGTCCGCAGCGGGCATCTGAGCGGCGATTTCGACATGGCTTGTGTCGAGCAGCGCCAGGATTTTGCCGTCGATCGGCAGCGATTCCCCTTGATTGGCGATTCGCTCGCCCACCACGCCATCGAACGGTGCGAGCACCTGGGCGTCGGCGAGGTTCCTCATGGCGACTTCGAGTTGCGCCTCGGCCACCGAGACCATCGAAGACCTGTTCTCGGCGGTGGCACGTGCCTGATCGGCCGCCGATTGCGACACGATGTTTCGCGACGCCAGAGACTCCTTGTCGGAGCGGTCGCGCGACGTCCATCTGGCGTCGGCGCGGGCAGCTTCCAGGGCTGATCTCCGTTCGTTGACTTTCGCCTGTAGTTCCGCCGCCTCGAAGCGGGCCAGGACTTGCCCCTTGGTAACACGATCACCTTCCCGAACCAGGACTTCGGCGAGCCGTCCGGGGACGCGCGACTTCACGATCGTCTGGTCGACCGGCTGGGTCGTGCCGGTAAAGCGTATGGTATCGACCAGGCCACGCGGGCTGATCGTGTGGAGCTCGGGTCGGATGAGCTCTATGACCTGGCTGTCGGGCTTGCCGGCAGCGGCCTGCGTGGAGACGCCACGGCCGGCATTCCAGGCCACGGCAGCACCCGTCAAGGCAAGGACGACGACGGCAGTTGCGACAAGAGTGATGCGTCGGGTTGTCATGGCCGAAGCCCTTTGAAGACGAAATCGAGATAGGCCGCGTAGAACACATCGCCGCTTAGGGCCGTGGTGGTGTCGTAGGGGGAGAGTGAACGCTTCCAGACGGAGAACATCGCGAGAGGGTGGAGCAGGATGATCGCCGTGGTCTCGATATCGGCTATCGGCCTGAACTCCTTGCGTTCTACGCCACGACGCAGCGCTCGGATGAAGAGCGCGCGGCCCGGAACGTCAAAGTGCGCGCAGAAGAACCGCGCAACGTCGGGAAAGTTTCCCGCCTCGGCCAGGATCAGTTTCACCACGCCGCCGCCGGGGCTTTCCTCGAAGGCGCGAAAGCCCGCGACCAGTTCGCGCAACAAGGCTTCGCTCGGTCCGTCGAAGTGGTCGATCATCGCAGTGGCTTCGGCGAGGGGGCCGCCGATGGCCTCCGTGATCACGGCCTTGAAGAGCTCTTCCTTGTTCTTGAAGTAGAGGTAGGGCAGGCCCTTGCTGACCGACGCGGCCTTGGCAACGTCTTCGAGTTTGGTTGCGGAAAATCCCCGGGTAACAAACAACTCAAGCGCCGCCCGCGCGATATCGGTGGCGCGGGCCTGCGGCCGTCGTGTCCGGGGCGAGGCTTCGCGCACGGCTGAGACGGTGTTGACTGAATGGTCAGTATCCATATTTCGCTATGTAAAGCTGAATATGGCCGTCTTCAAGGCGGCGAAAAAAAAGAGCCCGGAGACCGAAGTCGCCGGACACTTAATCAGTTTCGCCTTTCCACCTCCGCAAGCGGAGATGTCGCGTTGGCATTTATGCTCGTCTTCTGAAGGTGGCTTCCGGTGGGGCCCGTGAGGGCACCCACGCGGAAGCCGAAAGGCGTTTGGTTAGAGGGGCCAAGGTAAACCTTGGCCTACGCCCTTTCCTGTCTACTGCTTCTTCTTCTTAGCAGCCTTCTTCTTTGCAGCCTTTTTCTTAGCAGCCATAACTGTCTCCTATGGTTAGCAGTGAGGTCCCCAACCGCGAGGGCCCCGGCTTACGCGGGTACGCTACGCCACACACGGTCAACTGCAGCCCGTGGTACCGCCGCAGGTCGTGCATTTGAGGCACGTCCCGTTGCGGACCATGGTGAAGTTGCCGCACTCCGGACAGGCATCCCCTTCGAAGCCCTTGAATTTCGCCTCGAGGGCGAGACCAAGGGCGGAAGAGGGTACCTCTCCGATCGCGACGCCGACGACGGCCGCCTGGGCGTTTGATGCCAAGGCGACGGCTGGGCCGTCTGTCAGTCCTGTGGGCACGTGGCCGGCGGCGATCGCCTCGGAGGCGATCGCGACATTGCCGGCCGTTCGGCCATTCAACACGTAAAGATTGCTGCGCACAAAGCCGACGCTGGCGATGCGGCTCACGGCAGCGGCCGCTGCCTGCGCTGCATCTGTTCCAGAGCCTGGCAGTTCGCCCTGCACTTCGCCGCGGCCGACGCCGTCGGGCCGCAAGTCGGCCTGCTCGACATGCGCCAAATCGTTGCGTCCGAGATAGGAGATGGCCAGTTCGCGGAAGATATAGTCGAGAACAGACGTCGACATCTTGATCGCGTCGTTGCCTTCGACCAACCCAGACGGCTCGAAGCGCGTGAATGTATAGGCCTCGACGAACTCCTCGAGCGGCACGCCGTACTGCAGGCCGATTGAGATCGCGATGGCGAAGTTGTTCATCAGGCTGCGGAACGCCGCGCCTTCCTTGTGCATATCGACGAATATTTCGCCGACCCGGCCATCCTCGTACTCGCCAGTGCGCAGATAGACCTTGTGCCCGCCTACATTGGCTTTCTGCGTATAGCCCTTGCGGCGCTGCGGCAGCCGCTCTCGCCCGGCGCGTACTTGCCGTTCGATGACCCGTTCCACGATCCGCTCGGCAATGATCGGCGCGCGGGCGGCGGGAGACATCTCGGCGAGGTCGTCGTTGGCCGCCCGATCGTCGCCGATAGCCATGGCAGACAGCGGCTGCGAGAGCTTGGAACCGTCACGATAGAGCGCGTTGGCTTTCAGACCGAGTCTCCACGACATCTCATAGGCCTTGCGGCAATCCTCGACCGTTGCTTCGTTGGGCATGTTGATGGTCTTGGAAATTGCGCCCGATACGAACGGCTGAGCTGCAGCCATCATGCGTATATGACTCTCCGCAGACAAGTAGCGCTTGCCATCTCGTCCACAGGCATTCGCACAATCGAACACAGGCAGATGTTCGGGCTTCAGGTCAGGCGCGCCTTCCACGGTCATCGTCCCGCAGGCGTGCATGTTGGCGAGTGCGATGTCGCTCTTTGAGAACCCGAGGCACGCAAGTACGTCGAGCTTGGGATCGGCGAGCATAGTGTCGTCGAGCCCGAGCACCTCGCGGCAGAACGAATCACCGAGCGTGTATCGAGAGAAGGCAAAGCGGATATCGAAGGCGGTGACGATCGCCTTCTCGACGCGGCTCAGCGTCTCGGCGTCGAAGCCGCGGGCGGCCAGGGTCTCGTGGTTGATCGCCGGCGCGCCCTGGAGCGAACCGCTACCGACAGCATACGCAACGATCCGTTCGATCGCGTCGTCGGCGTAACCCAAGGTCTGCAGTGCCAGCGTGACTGTCTGGTTGATGATCTTGAAATAGCCGCCGCCGGCCAGTTTCTTGAATTTCACCAGGGAGAAGTCGGGTTCAATGCCGGTGGTGTCGCAATCCATCACCAGGCCGATCGTGCCCGTGGGGGCAATGACCGAGACCTGAGCATTGCGGAAGCCATGGCGTTCGCCGAGTTCCAGCGCGCGATCCCAGAGCCGCTTCGCGGCCGCGACGAGCCGGTCGTCCGGGCAATTGGCTGCGTCCAGGGCAAGGGGCGAAATCGACAGACGTTCGTAGCCAGCCTGCTCGCCGCGGGCGGCGAGGCGGTGGTTGCGGATGACACGGAGCATGGCTTCGCGGTTGGCGGCGAAGCCGGGGAAGGGGCCCATGAGCCCCGCCATCTCGGCAGATGCAGCGTAGGCCGCTCCGGTCATGATCGCCGTCACCGCACCTGCGATCGACCGGCCGTGGGGGCTGTCGTAACCGAGGCCCGACGCCATCAGCAGCGCGCCCAGGTTGGCGTAACCGAGGCCGAGAGTGCGGTACTGGTAGGACAGCTCGGCAATGGTGCGCGATGGATACTGCGCCATCATCACGGAAATTTCGAGAACGACGGTCCAGAGCCGAGCGGCGTGTTCAAGCGATTCGACGTCGATCGAGCCATCTTCCCGACGGAACCGCATCAGGTTCAGAGAGGCAAGGTTGCACGCGGTATCGTCGAGGAACATGTACTCCGAGCACGGATTAGAGGCGTTGATGCGCCCCGACTCCGGGCATGTGTGCCAGTCGTTGATCGTGGTGTCGTACTGTACGCCCGGATCGGCGGAGTGCCATGCTGCCTCGGCGATGCGGTCCCAAAGATCGCGCGCGGCCACCGTCTTGACGGTCTGGCCGGTCGTGCGCGCGGTGAGAGACCACTGGCGGTCGGCCACGACCGCCCTCAGGAAGTCGTCGGTAACGCGAACCGAGTTGTTCGCGTTCTGGCCCGACACCGAGACGTAGGCTTCCGACTGCCAGTCGGCGTCGAACACCGGAAACTCGATGTGGCGATAACCCTGGCGGGCGAACTGGATGACGCGCTGGATGTAGTTTTCGGGCAGTTCCGCCCGCCGGGCGACCACGATCTCGCGGCGCAGCTTCGGGTTCTGCTTGGGGTCGAACGCCGCTTCGCCCTCAATTTCGCCGTCGAGGCACGCGCGCATCACGGCATTGAGATGCCGGTCGGCAAGGCGGGAGCCGGCCACGAGTGCGGCGACTTTCTGCTCCTCCAGCATCTTCCAGGCGATGAAGTCCTCGATGTCGGGATGGTCGATATCGACGGTCACCATCTTGGCGGCGCGCCGGGTCGTGCCGCCCGACTTGATGGCGCCCGCCGCGCGGTCTCCGATCTTGAGGAAGGACATCAGGCCGGACGACTGGCCGCCGCCGGACAGGCGTTCGCCTTCGCCACGCAGACGCGAGAAATTTGAACCCGTGCCGGAGCCGTACTTGAACAAGCGGGCCTCGCGCACCCAGAGGTCCATGATGCCTCCGTCGCCGACCAGATCGTCGGAGACACCCTGGATGAAACAGGCGTGCGGCTGCGGACGCTCGTAGGCCGACCCGGACGGATATGAGGCGCCGTCTCGATGGTCGACGTACCAGTGACCCTGTCCCGGGCCGTCGATGCCATAGGCCCAGTGCAAACCGGTGTTAAACCATTGTGGCGAGTTCGGCGCGCAGATCTGGACAGCGAGCATGAAGCAATGTTCGTCATGGAAGGCGCGTGCATCGTCTTCGCTGTCGAAGTAGCCGCCCTTCCATCCCCAATAGGTCCAGGCGCCGGCCATCCGCTCGAACACCTGGCGCGCGCTGCGCTCGCCCTGGTAGCGCGCGGCCTCGGGCAGTTCGGCAAGGACTGCCTCGTCGGCCTGCGCACGCCACAACCACTCGGGCACGCCGGTTTCGGCAACCTTGACAAGGCGGACGGGAATTCCCGCCCGACGGAAGTATTTCTGGGCGAGGACATCGGCGGCAACCTGCGACCATGCGGCCGGCACGTCGATGCCCTTCAGTTGGAACACGATCGAGCCGTCGGGATTGCGAATTTCAGAGTCGGCAGCACGAAACGCCATTCCCTCGAATGGTGATTTTCCTGCTTGCGTGTACCGACGCTCGAAGCGCATCGACGATCCCCCGTGCCCAGTTCCCGTCATTAGTTCCCTAGCGGGGTGTGCTCCCTTGAATCTGAGCACGCACATGTAGGCACCAAGTGATAGTAAATTACAAAATCTTGTGTGCGCAACTACATTTTGTAGACCAAGGTGTTGATGATACTAGATGATGCAAGAGTGCAACAGTGACATCGGCGAGCGATTCGTCTGTCGTCGAACGACGACAAACGCACCCCGAATGGCCTCGCGTTGCGCGGCAGCGAGCGCACGCGTACAAGCGGCGCGGTCACAATTCGAGGCGTGGTTCCTTCATGACGATCGGTACTTGGCTCTTCACGAAGCTGCATGGCGCGCCTGTTGGCAGCGATGCCGAAGGCAACCGCTATTTTCAGCAGAAGCGGGTTGTGTCCGGGCGCCGTCGCAAACGCTGGGTCATTTACAATGGCGTTGCCGAGGCCTCGCGCGTGCCGCCGGAATGGCACGGCTGGCTGCACTACACGACCGATGTGGTCCCGACCGTCGGCGGCCCGCCGCGCAAGGCGTGGCAGAAGGATCACCAGGCCAACCTCACGGGCACCGATCATGCCTATCGTCCGCCGGGCCATACGCTCGGGCACGGCGACAAGCCGAGGCCTCACTACGAGGCCTGGCGTCCGGGCTGAGACGCTTCGGCAGCAACGGAGGAATGACGTGGGCCGCAATATCGTCGAGACGATCGTTGGTGCACTGGTGCTTGTGGTGGCTGGCGTCTTCGTGTTCTACGCCTTCGCCAAGTCGGACCGCACAGGGCCGGCCGGCTATGAAGTCGTGGCGCGATTTGGCCGCATCGATGGGTTGAAGCGCGGTGCCGACGTGACGCTCAGCGGCGTGAAGGTTGGTGCCGTCACGAGCATCGCACTGGATCCGAAGACCTACCAGGCCATTGTCCGGCTGTCGGTTTCGTCGAATGTCGACCTTCCGGCCGATACTAACGCCAAGATCGTGAGCGAATCACTTCTCGGCGGTACCGTCGTGGCGCTTGAGCCCGGCGGCGACAAGAAGCTGATCCGCGCCGAAGGCGAGATCCAGAACACCCAGGATTCCATCCCACTTACCGAACTGATCGCCAAGTTCATGTTCGGTGGTACCGGGTCCAAGTAATGAGCGCGCGCCCGCCCCAGGCGCGGCCGGTCTGGAGGCAAGCCGATGGCAAGCCGGTATCGTGCCTCGAAAAGATCAAAGTCCTGAACCAGAATGTGCAGGAAATCGAGAACCTCTGCCGCGATGCGCTTGAGGATGGAGTCCTGATGGGATGCGATGCCGATCAGATCAAGGCGGCCCTGCACGCCCTTGTCGATGGCCTGACCTTACCCGGCAAAAAAGACTGAGCATGCGTGCACTGCTGACTGCCGTGGCCGCCATCGCGGTCTTGGCCGGTAGTGTGGCACCGGCCGCCGCCCAGACGTCGGTCCCGCCTGCGCGCCCCGGCAATGCCAACTTGAGGCCGATACCCGACGGACCGGGCAAGCGCGTAGCCGAACTGCAGGGCCTCGACAAGGTGACGGCGCGCACGCAGCGCTTCTATGCGCCCGTCGGTCAGGCGACCCGGTTCGGAACGCTTGAGATCGCCGTGGGTGATTGCCTGGTGAACGTGCCAGAGGCCCCACCTGAGTCGGTCGCCTATCTCACCATTGTCGATCACAAGCCGGGGCAGGCCGAAGAAAAACTGTTTGCCGGCTGGATGTTTGCCTCGACGCCGTCGCTCTCCGCGCTCGATCACGGTGTCTACGACGTCCGTGTGCTGGCCTGCACAATGGCGCAAGGCTCTGCGCCCTCCAGTTCGCGTTGAAAGGTCGTCGGCCGGTCGATCGCATCGGCTAGCAGCGCTCGGAAAGCCGCGCGCGGGATTTCCACCGCGCCGAAAGCCCGAAGATGCTCGGTCATGAATTGGCAGTCGAGCAGCCGGAAGCCGGCGAGTATCAAGCGTGCAACGAGATGGACCATCGCCACCTTCGAGGCATCGCGCTCGCGACTGAACATGCTTTCGCCGAAAAAGGCCGCTCCCACGGACACACCATAGAGGCCTCCCACCAGGCGGCCGGCGATCCTGCATTCGATGCTGTGGGCATGACCGCGTCGATGCAGCTCCGAATAGAGATCGACGATTGGCTCGTTGATCCAGCTTTCGGGATGGCCTGGCCGAGCACCAGTGCGCAGCCCAGCGGCGGAGTTTTTCCCGTGCCCGTTTTTTTCAAAACCACGCGCCCCTTTTCCAC
>RGPT01000008.1 GCA_010032545.1 Alphaproteobacteria bacterium | reverse complement strand
TTGGTGAGATATCTTATCCTCAGCCTGCGAACACGGGCGGTCCGCATTCCATGAGCGCAGCCGGGCAAGCTCCACGAACAGAATCACGAGGGCCTGATTCTGAACCTTATCCTTCTGATTCGAGCCTTCGGTATCGCCGCAGCCGCCTGCCCCAGCCGACACCGGATGTGATTGTACGGCTTCCACACCAGCCGGGTACACGTAAGAGCCACGCTTCGGCCCAGACCGATTTGTCTTTCGAAGCTCCTGCCATACCCGACGCATCCGACAATCACAGGCAAGCCGCTCGACGGCATCGGCATAGGCCTTTAACTGCGGAACTCCTGTATTGAGGCTGCCGTGCATCTCATGCGCTATCGCCGAGACGCTCGGCGGCACCCAGCCGGGTATCTCAAGCATAGGTGGTGCCCTTCGGGTTCATCAGCGCCAGCGTCTTCGTCGCAATCGCATCCCCCGCTGCCAGCAGCACGCTGTCGGCGGAGTGCACGTACCGCGATGTGATCGACTGCCCCTTATGTCCGATCAGGGTGCCGATTGTGATCTCGCTGTAACCGAGGTCGGAAGCCAGACTGGCGAACGAGTGGCGAAGCACATGCGGTGTGATGTCGGTCGGTAGGTCGGCAAGTTTACCGATCCGGTTCCACACCTTACGGAATCCATTCATCTTTCCAGTGCCGCGCGATGCCGGGAACACGAGATCAGAGGTCCGTGGCACGGATCGCAGCAGTTCGCAGGCGGCAATGGACAGGGGCCGCATGCTCCTGCCGGTCTTGCTGGTCGGCAGTGTGGCTGTCCGGCGATCCAAGTCCACGGCATCCCACTGCAGCGCCGCCGCCTCGCCACTACGCCAGCCAGTCGCTGCTAGGAAGCGAGCCATCACGCAGGCCGCCGGCCAGATATCTGTGGCCTCGGCACGGCGCAGGCATTCGCCGAACAGAGCGTATTCAGATTCGGACAAGCGCCGCTCGCGCCGGCCATCGGCTGGGCGGACAACGCCCCGGACCGGGTTGTCCTCGCGCATCCGGCGACGAATCGCATACGTGAATACCGCGCCCAGCAAGCCTACCGTCCTGCTGGCTGTGCCCATACCGCCTGTTATGTCGCTCACCCCGCGCTTGCGGCCCGACTTGGCGCGCTTCCGTGTTTTGCCTTCGGCGACAGCGTGCATAAACGCATCGACGTCCTGCTGGGTCACACCAGCGACCGGCAGGCTGCCAAGGAGAGGCTTAATGTGCCCGGCGATGCGTCCACGGTCAGTCGCCAGCGTGCTGGCCGCCTTGCGGCGTCGAGTCCGGGTAAGTAGGCGGCCGGCCTCGGCATCGGCGAGGTAGGCATCGCACAGTTCGCTGACCGTGATGGACGCCCGCCGGGCGGTCTTGTCAGCTGCCGGGTCCGCGCCGTGGGCGGCCTGCCCGAGGATACGGGTTGCCTCCTCCCGGGCCGCATCCGGCGTCCAAGGGGCCCCGTGACGACCAATGGTGTAGCGGCGCTGTCGGCCCTCTACGGTGCGATACAGGAGCACGTAGGCCACGGCGTCGCTGCGTTGCCGACGCGCCCCAAAGCCCACCACCGCAGCATCCCAAATCTCGGAATTTGGTGGTATAGACCGAATGTCCTTCAGACCAATCCGCTTACGCAAGACGCCTCCGCCACCTACCTAGGTAACAGATAGGTAGCAAGAATCAGCAATTCAAGACAAAGATGCGCAAATCAAAACAATCTAAAATAGCCGTAAATAGTGGATTTTTGGACGATATACGAACTCAAGCAAATCAAAGTACGCCCAAGGAATTGCCCTCGGAAGGCAGAGGTCGTGAGTTCGAATCTCGCCGGGTCCGCCAGCTTTTCAAGGACCGTGATCCAGGAACGAGCGTGAGTAGGCTGGGGATGAAACTGTTGAGACTGTCAATGCGGGGCACGGTGGCCGTGCTCGCCTTGTCCTCGGTGGCCTGCAGCCGGGACTACGTTTTCGAAGGCAACCAATACAGCAATCCGATCAGGACCGCTCGGATCAAGGAACTCTACCAGGCGCGCGACGCCTGTCTGGCCAGGAATGCCGTGCCCGCCGAAAGTGCCAATGCAGACGTTGCCAGCGTCGCCAAGGCGGTTTCGCTGGCCTGCGCATCCGAAACAGACCGCCTCATTGCCGCCACCAACCTCGACAGGGATCCGAAGGTCGCCGAAGCGATTCGCGGCGACACCGAACGGAAGGCCGCGCAGCTTGTACTGAGGGCACAACCATGAATTTCCGGAGACCGTCGCTGCCCAGCACCGTGACGACGTCAGCCGTGCTGGCTGTCCTCGCCCTGTCGCTGGGCGCCTGCCATTCGGCTTCCGTCTTCAAAGGCGCGGGCTACAGCGACCCGAGACTGTCGGGGCGGATCGAACAGGCATACGAAGCGCGCGACGCCTGCCTCGCCAGGAATGCCGCCCCCTCCGTCAGCGGCGAGTCGGACGTGGCCGCCATTGCCCGGGCGGTTGCGCTGTCCTGCATGCCCGAGACCGACAAGCTCATCGCCCTGACGAACCCGTTCCATGACCCCAGGGTGACGGCGGCGATCCTGAAGGACAACGACAGCAAGGCCGCGCGCTATGTCCTGCTGGCCCGCGGGGATGGGGCGAACTAGCCGCGCGGCATCCTAGCTGCCCGACGTCACGTACGCGATGACCTGGGCGATCTCGCGATCGACATCCGCCGGCGCATTGGCGGCGCCAAGCTCCCGGCGGCACTCGGCCGTCAACTGATTGGTGCGCTGTTCACTGCACGGCTTCCGGCGCTCGATGTGCGCGGAAACGAAGTAGAAGGCCATGCCGCCCACGATCCACAGAAAGACCGTCACAGCGATGGCGCGATCGAACACGCCATCGACCTGGGGTGTTTCGCCATTGGTGGCCGACAGCGACACAAAAAACCGCAGCGCCACGATGCTGAGCGGCAAGGTCGCCGCCCCGCAGGCGAGGTAGACTAGGATGAGTTCGCCTGGCGTCACGCAGCATCCTTTCCGGGCTCCTCGCCGCGCGCCCGCTCGATGGCGTCGAGAATCTCGGTCAAGCCGACCCAGTAGACCACCCCCTGCTTGGCCAGTTCGTCGCGTACGGTACGAATAAGCCCCGCCTTCCTGATCATCATGTCGGCGAGCTCGATCTTGGCGGCTTGGTCGGGCACGAATGGTCTCCACTACTCGGGCTTTTGGCCTCTCAATGTGGGCGAACGGCCGATGGCCGACAAGGGCGGTGCGTCATCATGAATCCTAAAGCCTGAGCAGCCAGGCCTCGACGCTTCCCTTGCCCTTGACCTCGATCGAGCCGCGCGCCTCGAAGACAAAGAGATCCTGCAATTTTTCGTAGACAGGACGCGTAACCTGAACTGCATCGGGGATCCCGCCCGATTCCATGCGGCTGGCGAGGTTCACGGTGTCACCCCACAGATCGTAGATGTACTTGCTTCTGCCGATGACGCCCGCGACAACCGGGCCGCTGTTGATGCCGATGCGCAGCTTCATGTTGACCTGGTTTTCCAGCGCGTGTTCGCGCGTGATGTGGACCATGCGGATCGCCATGCGCACCATGCGCTCGGCATGGTTGGGGACGTGCACGGGCAAGCCGCAGACCGCCATGTAGGCGTCGCCGACGGTCTTGATCTTCTCGATGCCGAGTTCCTGGGCCGCCACGTCGAAGCGCGAAAACAGGCCGTTGAGCAGCGTCACGACTTCCTGCGGCGGCATCTCCGACGACAGCGCGGTGAAGCCCACGAGATCGGCGAAGGCGACGGTAACCTCGGCGAAGCCGTCGGCGATGCCCTGCTCGCCGCCGCGCAGCCGGTTGGCAATCGGTGCCGGCAGGACATTGAGGAGCAGCTCCTCGTTCTCGCGGTTCTTGCCCTCGATCACGGTGTTCTTCTCACGCAGCTCGTCGACCATGCCGTTGAAGGTGACACAGAGCTGGCCGATCTCGTCGCGGCTGCGGACCGGTACTTGGGCGCCGTAGTCGCCGGCAGCGAAGCGCTGTACGCCGGCGGTCAGGTCGCGCAGCGGCCCGAGCAGGGCGCGTGACAGCCAGCCGCTGGTCGCGATCACCACCAGCAACGCCAGGCCACCCACGATCGCCAGTTCCTGTCGCAGCCGGTAGACCGGTGCGAAGGCCTCGGCGCTGTCGATCTTGGCGATCAGCACCCATTTGAGCCCCGGGATGGCGAGCGGCCCCCAGGACGCCAGCGTCGGCACACCGCGCCAGCCGACGATTTCGCCGGTCCCCTCGACGCCCGCCAGGGCCGACCGGCTGGCCTTGGTGTCGATGCGCTGGAGCAGGATCGGCGTATCGAAGCGACGTATCGCATCGATCTCCGCGTCCGACGTGCCGACCGCTTTCAGGTTCGCGAAGTAGAGGTCGCGATTCTCGTAGAAGGCCCGTGGGGCCGACCTCAGCAGATGGTCGGCGCCGACGAGATAGGCCTCCCCGGTGGCGCCGAAGCCTTCGTGAGACCAGCGCCGGTCGCCGGTCACCACCCTGTCGATCTCATGGTCCGACAGTTGCGCGATCAGAACCCCGATCACCACGCCCTCGTCGATCACGGGGGCCGCCATGAAGGCCGTCGGGTCGTCGCCGGCCGGCGTGTACAGCGCGAAGTCTTCCAGGCAAACCGCCGACCGATCGGCCGATCCGGCGCAGCGGGCGACGGCGGCGGCGACATTGGTGTTGCGATAAGGCCCGCTCTGGGTGGAGGTGGCGAAATCCACCTCCTTGTCGACGGCGTAGATCAGGCGGCCCGACTTGGCGTCGGCAATCATGAAGTCGTCGAAGCCCAGTATCGTGGCGGCGCCGCGCATCAGCGGGTGATAGGTGGCGTGCAGCCTGCTGTAGCGGCTGCCGTCGCCGGCGTCGTCGAGCAGGCGGCGCCGCTCGGCGGTATGCGGGTTGGCCACGATGTAGTGGTACTGGAGGTAAGTGGCACCGGAACCGACGGGCAGGTAGTCGGCCAGCGGCGGTTCCTTGCCGAGCACGCGGCTGATCTCCGGCAGGAAGTGCGCGCCGTACCAGTCGCTCACCTTCTGCCGCATCTCGTCGGCCAGGGGTTCGCGGTCGAGCTCGTTGAAGGCGGCGCGGAACTCGCGCGTCGACTCGACCACCATCTTGGAGGTGGCGAGAAGGCGCAGCTCGGCGTTGATGTTCCGGAAGTAGGTCTCGACCTGGCGGGCCTTGATCTCGCGCGCCGTCGTCAGCTGGTTGTAGATCGCCAACTCCAGCGCGTCGCGCGCCCGGACGTAGCCCAGGATGCCTGTGACGAGGACGGCAACGGCCCCCAGCAGGGTCAGGATCGCAAAGAGCCTGGCCCCCAACCCCCAACGTGCGGGGCGGTCAGAGGCGGGGCGCCCGGAAACGGCGGCGCCGTCGCTGCCGATGGACAAGCCTTATCCCTTCTTCGGCGTGTAGGCGCCGCCCGACGAGGCCGCGCGCACTTCGGCGGCCGTCCTGGCCTTGCGCAGCAGCACGAGCCTGGCAGCCTCGTCGTCGAGCATGGCGCGGGCATTCTTGACGACCGCGGCGGCATGCTGCGGCGGGAATTTCACCGCCCCGTTCTCGTCCATGTGAATGAGATCACCCGGTGCCACGTCCATGCCCCCGACTGAGACCGGCACGTTGACCGATTGCACCGCCATCTCGCCGTGGCCGGCGGTGACGCCGCCCAGCAGGAGCTGGAAGTTGAGCCTGCGGATGGCATCGACATCGCGCGACGGGCCGTTCGACAGCATGCCGACGCAGCCCACCGCCATCATCGAGCTGATCATCATCTCGCCGGCGAGACCCGCCTTGGCCATCAGCTCGGGCGGCCACTTCTGCTGGATGACGAGAATGGTCGGCTTCTTCATGGCATCGAGCGCATCGATCACGTCCATGAAGGAAAGCCGTCCGGCATAGTTCGGATCCGGCAGGCCGTAGACGCAGGTCACGGCGTGGCCCACGATCGCGCCCATCTCGGGATAGATGCAGCGGATCGAGGTGTCGGTGTACCAGTTCTCGGTCCACGGATTGTAGAGGCCGAGGCACAGCGGATTTTTCGGGTACGTCGCCACCACGTTGGTGATGGTGGGCGTGTCGATCTTGCGCAGTTCGGCAAAGATCCGATCGTCGACGCTCTCGGTCATGGCAGGCATCTCCCCCGGTTGGTTCAGCCGTTCTTCGCCCGAAAGGCGGCGGCGGGCAAGGCCGCCGCCCTTCCCGGCGTCACGGAACAAAGATCAGAAACACGAAAGTGGCGAACAGCACCAGATGGACAAAGCCTGGCAGAATGTTGGTCCGGCCGCCGCCGAAGGTCACGAGGCTGACGGCAAAGGTCAGCGCCAGGAGCACCGTATCGCGCATGTCGATGCCGAGCTCCAGCGGCTGCCCCAGAGTGAGCGCCAGCACGCTGACGGCAGGAATCGTGAGGCCGATCGTGGCCAGGGACGATCCAAGGGCGAGATTGAGGCTCTTCTGCAGTTCGTTGCGCCTGGCCGCCCGCAGGGCGGCCAGGACCTCGGGCAGCAACACCAGCAAGGCGACCAGAAGCCCCACGGCTTCGACGGGCGCGCCCACGGCCTGGACCGCCGTCTCGACGCTGCCGGCGAATCTCTTGGCCAGCAGAACCACGGCGGCCAGCGCCGCCAGGAGAAGCCCGACACTCTCCCAGAACTGATATGCGGTCGGCCCGCCCACGCCGATCTCGTCGGCAGTGCCGTCGCCGGTGTCGGACAGAAAGTAGTCGCGGTGGCGCACCGTCTGAACGTAGAGGAAAACACCGTAGAGAATAAGCGTCACCAGGCTGACGAAGCCCAGCTGGAGGGGTGAGTAGAACGGTCCCGGAATGCTGGTCGTGTAGGTCGGCAGAAGAAGTGCCAACGAGGCGAGCGGCATCAGAACTACGAGATAGGCACTGGTCCCCGGCAGGCGAAAGCCCTGCTCGCCGTAGCGCAAGCCGCCGACGATGAGGCAGAGACCGACCACGCCGTTGCAGACCACCATGATCACCGAAAACACCGTCTCGCGCGCCAGGGTCGGCTGGCCCTCGCCCGCCAGCATGATGGACAGGATCAGCGCCAGCTCGATCACGGTCACCGCGACGGTCAGGACCAGGGTCCCGTACGGCTCGCCCAGACGGTGGGCAATGACATCGGCGTGGTGGATGGACGAGAACACCGCCGCGATCAGCACCGCAAACCCCACGGCTGCCAGCAGCGCCGGAAGGCCCGGCGGCAGAGGACCATGGCCTCCGACGGTCAGGGCTATGGCAATGGCAAGGCCCGCCACAGGGACCAGCCGCCAAATCCCTCTCCTGCGCATGGCCATGGATCAGCCGGCGGAGCGGCGAGACTTCCACCAATCGGTGAGTTCGCCGACCAGCCCCTTGCGGAAGGCCATGACGATGACCACGAAGATCACGCCCTGGATGACCAGCACGAACTCACCTGTTGCCGCGAGGTAGTTCTGCATGGTGATGATGATGAAGGCGCCGACCACCGGACCGATGATCGTGCCGAGGCCGCCGACCAGCGCCATCAGCACGACTTCACCCGACATCGCGGCGCTTACGTCGGTCAGCGTGGCGAACTGCATCACCATTGCCTTGGTGGCGCCGGCGAGGCCGGCAAGCGCCGCCGACAGCACGAAGGCCAGCAGCTTGTAGCGATCGGCCTCGTAGCCCAGCGACACGGCGCGCTGCTCGTTGTCGCGGATCGCCTTCAGCACCTGGCCGAAGGGCGAATGGATGAAGCGGTAGATGGCGACGTAGCCGAACAGAAAGATGGCGAGAACGACATAATACAGGACGCGGTCGTCCTTGATCGGGATCAGGCCACCGAGCAGCGGCTTGCGGGCAATACCCTGCAGGCCGTCCTCGCCCCCGGTGAAGGGCGCCTGGACGCAGAAGAAATAGACCATCTGCGCGAACGCCAGCGTGATCATGGCAAAATAGATCCCCTGGCGACGGATCGCCAGCGCGCCGGTGACCAGGCCGAGCGCGGCGGCGCCGGCGACGCCGGCCAGCAGCCCGAGTTCCGGCGGCAAGTCCCAGGCTTTCACGACGTGGCCGTAGAAGTAGCCAGCCATGCCGAAGAACATCGCGTGGCCGAAGCTCATCAGGCCGGCATAGCCGAGCAGGAGGTTGAAGGCGCAGGCGAACAGCGCGAAGCACAACGCCTTCATCAGGAACACCGGATAGGCGAACCACGGCGCGATCAGCGCCAAGGCGATCAAGAAGACGGCGATGTTGCGCTGGCTGGTCATTTGGACTGTCCGAACAGCCCGGCCGGCTTGACCAGCAGAACGATCGCCATGACGACGAAGATCACGGTATTGGAGGCCGGCGGGTAGAATACCTTGGTCAGACCCTCGACCAGGCCTAGCCCGAAACCGGTGACGATCGACCCCATGATCGACCCCATGCCGCCGATGACGACGACGGCGAAGACGACCAGCACCAGGTTGGTACCCATCAAAGCCGAGACCTGCTGGATCGGTGCCGCAAGGACGCCGGCCAGCGCGGCCAGCCCGACACCCAGGCCGTAGGTGAGCGTAATCAGCCGCGGCACGTTGATGCCGAAGGCACGCACCAGCGTCGGATTTTCCGTCGCCGCGCGCAGGTAGGCGCCGAACTTGGTACGCTCGATGCCGTACCAGGTGGCAAGACAAATCACGAGGGCGGCCACCACCACGAAGGCGCGATAATTCGGCATGTACATGAAGCCGAGGTTGGTGCCGCCGGGAATGGGACTTGGATAAGGCGCGCCGGACGAGCCCCATTTCCACTGGAACGAGCCCTCGATGATCAGGGCAAGACCGAAGGTGAGCAGGAAACCATAGAGATGGTCGAGATGGTAGATGCGCTTCAGCATCACCTTCTCCAGAAGGATGCCGAAGAGCGCGACGACCAGGGGCGACAGGACGAGCGCCGCCCAGAACGGGATGTCGAGCTGGGTCAGCATCAGCCAGGCCGCAAAGGCGCCCATCATGTATTGCGCGCCGTGCGTGAAGTTGATGACGTTCAGCATGCCGAAGATCACCGCGAGGCCGAGGCTCAGCATCGCGTAGAAGGCGCCGTTGATAAGGCCGAGCAGAAGCTGGCCGAACAGTGCCTGGGGTGGGATGCCTAAAAGTTCGAACATGGCGCCTAGACCCCCAGATACGCTTGCAGCTTGCCGATGTTCTGCTGCACATCGGCCGAGGTGACCATGTCGACCACGCGGCCGTCTTCCATCACATAGTGACGGTCGGCGACGGTCGCGGCGAAATGAAAGTTCTGCTCGACCAGCAGGATGGTGAAGCCACGCCCCTTGAGCTGCCGGATGATCTCGCCGATGCGCTGCACGATGACCGGCGCCAGACCTTCCGTCGGTTCGTCGAGCAGCAACAGCCCCGCGCCAGTGCGCAGGATGCGGCCGATCGCCAGCATCTGCTGCTCGCCGCCCGACAGCTTGGTGCCCTGGCTGCGCCGCCGCTCCTCGAGATTGGGAAACAGCCCGTAGATCTCGGCCAGGCTCATGCCGCCCGGTTTGACGACGGGCGGCAGCAGCAGGTTCTCTTCGACGTTGAGGCTCGAGAAGACACCGCGTTCCTCGGGACAGTAGGCGATGCCCATCCGCGCGATTTCGTCGGACGCACGCCCGATGATCTCGCGATCCTCGAAACGAACCGAGCCCGTCCGCTTCTCGACGATGCCCATGACCGACTTGAGCGTGGTGGTCTTGCCGGCGCCGTTGCGGCCCAGGAGCGTGACGAGCTCGCCGCGCCCGATTTCGAAACCGACACCGTGAAGGATGTGCGACTCGCCATACCAGGCCTGCAGGTTTTCGACCTTGAGCAGCGTTTCAGGCATGACCGGTCCCGACATAGGCCTCGACCACCAAAGGGTTCTTCGAGACCGTGGCGTAAGGGCCTTCCGCCAGGACCTCGCCGCGGGCCAGCACCGTGATGGTATCCGACAGATCGGCAACGACGGACATGTTGTGCTCGACCATCAGAACGGTGCGGTCCTTGGCAACGGCACGGATCAGGGCCGCGATGCGCTTGATGTCTTCCTGGCCCAGGCCCGCCATGGGTTCGTCGAGAAGCATCATCTCCGGGTCCAGCGCCAGGGTCGTGGCAATCTCGAGCGCCCGCTTACGGCCATAAGGCAGATCGACGGCCTGGAACTCGGCGAACGCCGAGAGGCCTACCGCCTCCACCAGTTCCAGGGCGCGGGCGTCGAGCCGGTCGAGCACCCGCTCGGAACGCCAGAAGTGGAAAGAATTGCCGAGCTTGCGCTGGAGCGCCACGCGAACGTTCTCCCGCACGGAAAGATGAGGGAACACCGCAGAAATCTGGAAAGACCGTGCCAGCCCCATGCGGGCGATCGCCGCCGGCGAACTGCCCGTGATGCTGCGGCCGTTGAAGCGGATCTGCCCCGCGGTTGGGGTGAGGAAATGGGTGAGCAGGTTGAAGCAGGTCGTCTTGCCGGCGCCATTCGGCCCGATCAGGGCATGGATCGTGTGGCGCCGGATGCGCAGATCGACGTTCTTCACGGCGACGAAGCCCTTGAACTCCTTCGTCAGTCCACTCGCCTCGAGAATAATGTTTTCTTCGGCCATCCGCCCCCCTGCGGTGTGGCGAATAAATCGAAGGTTGGCGCCGCTGTCCAGCACTGGCGTCCCGGCACTGGCGTCATGCCCGCCCGGCGGCTAGATTTCGCCCTCGCGACGGGGAGCGTCGTCTTGGGAGGAATCAGAGTATGAGATTTGGAACCACTGTCCGGGTTGCCGGCGCGGCTGCCGCCGTTGTCGGCCTGGCCGCCATCGGCCTTGCCACCATGGCGCAGGCCCAAGCGCCGGCGCCCCTGCGGATCGGCGTCATGGAGGGCTTCTCCGGCGTCTACGGCGACCTCACCCTCGGGGGAGTCGAGGCCGCCCAGATGGCGGTCGACGATTTCGGCGGCAAGGTCCTTGGCCGCCCGATCGAAATCGTGTCGGCCGACCACCAGACCAAGCCCGACGTCGGCGCGGGCATTGCGCGCAAATGGTACGACGTCGATGGCGTCAAGATGATCACCGGACTCGGGACCTCCTCGGTGGCCCTCGCGGTGCGGAAGATTTCCCAGGAAAAGGGGATGATCGACATCGTGACGGGTGCCGCCACGGCTGACCTGACGGGCCCGGCCTGCTCGGAAACCGGCGCACACTGGGTCTACGACACCTACGCACTCGCCAAGGTGACCGGCTCGGCCGTCGTCAAGGGCGGCGGCGATTCCTGGTACTTCCTCACGGCCGACTACGCCTTCGGCCATGCCCTGGAGCGCGACGTGACGGCGATCGTCAATGCGTCGGGCGGCAAGGTGGTGGGCGGCGTCAAGCATCCGCTCAGCACGCAGGACTTCTCCTCGTTCCTGCTGCAGGCCCAGGCCTCGAAAGCAAAGATCATCGGCCTCGCCAACGCCGGCCAGGATACGATCAACTCGATCAAGCAGGCCGGCGAGTTCGGCATCGTCAAGGGCGGCCAACGGCTGGCCGGACTTCTCGTCTTCTCGACCGACGTCGTGGCGCTGACCCTGCCGGTGGCGCAGGGCCTGGTGCTGACCGAGGCCTTCTATTGGGATCTCAACGACGAGACGCGCGCCTGGACCAAGCGCTTCCGCGCCAAGCGCGACAAAATCCCCAGCATGCTGACCGCCGGCTCCTACAGCTCGACGCTGCATTACCTCAAGGCAGTGCAGGCCGCCGGCACCGACGACGCCAAGGCGGTGATGGCCAAGATGCGCGAGATTCCGATCAACGACGTCATGACCAAGAACGGCAAGCTGCGCGAGGACGGCCGTGTCGAGCGCGACATGTACCTGTTCCAGGTGAAGTCGCCGGCGGAGTCGAAGAGCAAGGACGACATCTACAAGCTGCTCGCCACTGTGCCCGGCAACGAAGCGTACCGGCCGATCAAGGACGGCAAGTGCCCGTTCATCAAGGGCTGATCCTTCACCCACTCATCGAACCGGAAAGGGCGCCCAAGGGGCGCCCTTTTTGTTGCCGCTACTCGATCCTGATGTTGGCGGCGCGGATCACCTTGCGCCACCCCTCGATCTCGCTCCTGGTGAACTCGGCCAGTCCCTCGGGCGTGGTGAAGCTTATGCCGCCGCCCATGCCCTCGAGCCTGGCTGCGACCTCGGGCGAGGTCCCGGCGGCAATGATGTCCTTGTTGAGCTTCTGGACGATGTCGCGCGGGGTCCCCTTGGGCGCATAGAAAGCCGACCATGTCGTGAACAGGAGCCCGTGCAGGCCGGCCTGCGGCGCGCTCGGTACGCCCGGCAACGACGTCAGCGGTTCGGCCTGAGTGACTGCGAGCGGCTCGGCCCAGCCACTGTTCAGGATCATCTTGCCGCTGGGTACGTCCGGCACCATGAACGAGATCGTCCCGGCGTTGAGGTCGGGTGCGGCGAGTTGATTGTTGCGATAGCCAACGTATACGGCATCGACGCCGGCCAGCATCTTGTAGAGCTCGGCGGCGACCCGCGAAGACACAGAGCCCGACCCGTAATTGTGTTTCCCCGGCTCGGCCTTCAGCTTTGCCGTCAGTTCGGCCAGCGTCTTCACGTTCAGGCCCTTGTGGACCAGCACCACCATCGGCACGAAGCTCATGCGGGTGATCGGCTCGAAGTCCTTGATCGCATCGTAGGGAAGCTTGTCGTAGAGTGAGGGATTGCCGGCGTGCGTCATCGACGAGGTGGCCAACAGCGTGTAGCCGTCCGGCTTGGCGCGCATGACCGCCTCGGCGGCGATGATGCCGTTGGCGCCGCCCTTGTTTTCGACGATGACCGGCTGGTTCCACATCTGGGAGAGCTTGTCCGCCATCACGCGCATCGTGACATCGGTCGAGGCACCGGGCGGAAAAGGCACCACCAAGGTCACACGTCCAGCCGGAAAAGCCTGCGCTCGCGCGTCCATCGGCGCCATAGTCGCAGTCCCAAGACCGGCCAACGCCGCACGCCGGCCAAGTTTCGTCTTCATGTCATCTCCTCGCCGCGCTGCTTTCTTTCTCGCCCGCAGTATGTCCGGCAGAACCCTTGCGCGCCACAAGGCGACCTTGTCATATCTCGCACATGACTCTGCAGGACCGGCCCGCGAAAGGGGCGTGGGGCATGACCGCCCTGATCTTCCTTTTCATGCTGATCAACTTCGCCGACAAGATGGTGATCGGCCTTGCGGCCAAGCCGATCATGGACGAGCTGAAGCTCACGCCGGAACAGTTCGGGTTGATCGGTTCGGCGTTCTTCTTCGTGTTCCCGTTTTCCGCCGTGCTGGTCGGCTTCATCGCCAATCGTGCCCAGGCCCGGCAGACCCTGCTGGTCATGGCGGTCTTCTGGTCGATGCTGCAGTTTCCCATGCTCAGCATGGTGAGCTTCGAGATACTGATCGCCTGCCGTATCGCCCTCGGCGCCGCCGAGGGTCCGGCCGCGCCGGTCGCCACGCATGCGCTCTACAAGTGGTTTCCCGACTCGCTGCGCGCCATGCCGACCGCCATCGTCGCCCAGGGATCGGCGATCGGTGTCGTCGTCGCCGTGCCGGCTCTCAACTGGATCATCGTCAACCACTCCTGGCATTGGGCGTTCGCGGCGCTCGGAGTAGCCGGCCTGCTGTGGGCGGTGTTGTGGTTTTTCTTCGGCCGCGAAGGCACGCTGGTTGATCCGCCCGTCGCCGCGACCGCCGCCGGCGGCAGGCCCGTGCCCTACCGCCACCTTCTCACCTGCCCCAGCATCGTGGCGGTCTGCTGCGCGGGCTTCGCCAGTTACTGGGGACTTGCACTCGGCCTCACCTGGTTCACCTCCTACCTCGTCGACGGCCTTGGCTACAGCCAGACCGTCGGAGGCAACCTGAGCGTCCTGCCGTGGCTCTTCGGCATGGTAGTCGTGCTGGTAGGCGGCTGGATCTCGCAGTCCCTGAAGGCACGCGGCGTCTCGAGTCGCGTCAGCCGCGGCGTCTTCGCCTCCGCGGCGGTTGTCCTCGGCGGCTGCATACTGCCTCTCATCGGCTTGACCGATGTGCCCGTGCTCAAGCTCGCGATCCTGATGGTGGGCACGGCGATCGGCAGTACGATCTACGTCGTGGCGCCAATGGTGGTCAGTGAACTGACGCCGCAGCCGCAACGCGCCGCCATGCTGGCCATCGTCACCTCGATCGTGACCCTGGGTGGCGTCATCGCCCCGCTCGCCATGGGCGCGGTCGTGCAGAGTGCCGCCACGCGCCTGGCCGGCTACGACCTTGGCTTCACTCTCCTCGGGGCCCTGCTTCTGGCAGGCGGCGTCATCGGCCTGCTCTTCATTCGACCCGAAACAGACCGCAAGCGCCTGGCGTCCCTCGTTCCTTGACGTGGCACGACGACTTCCGGTCAGATGGACTCGAGCGCCCGATCGACAGGACGCCGGGGAGAAACATCGCGTGACACAGCAGGACCGGCCTCTCAAAGGGGCCTGGGGCATGACCGCCCTTATCTTCCTTTTCATGCTGATCAACTTTGCCGACAAGGTCGTGGTCGGCCTCGCCGCCAAGCCAATCATGGAGGATCTGAAGCTCACGCCCGAGCAGTTCGGACTGATCGGCTCGTCGTTCTTCTTCCTGTTCGCCATTTCCGCGATCGTGGTCGGCTTCATCTCCAACCGGGTCCAGACCCGCCATACGCTGCTGGTCATGGCCATCGTCTGGTCGGTGGTACAGTTCCCGATGCTGGGCATGGTCAGCCTCGAGGTGCTGATCGCCTGCCGGATCGTGCTGGGCGCCGGCGAAGGGCCGGCCGGGCCCGTGGCCACGCACGCCATCTACAAATGGTTTCCCGATTCGCTGCGCGGCGTGCCCACGGCCATCATCGCCCAGGGCTCGGCGATGGGCGTCATCATCGCGGTGCCCGCCCTCAACTGGATCATCGTCAATTATTCCTGGCACTGGGCATTCGGCGCGCTTGGCATCGTCGGCCTGATGTGGACCGTGCTGTGGTTTTTCCTCGGCCGCGAAGGCACGCTGGTCGACCCGCCGGTCGCCCATGGCGCCGCCGGCGAGCGCGTGCCCTATCGCTACCTCCTGACCTGTCCCAGCATCGTGGCACTCTGCTGCACGGGCTTCGCCAGCTACTGGGGCCTGGCGCTGGGCCTCACCTGGTTCACGTCCTATCTGGTCGACGGCCTTGGCTACAGCCAGACGGTCGGCGGCAACCTCAGCATTCTGCCCTGGATCTTCGGCATGGTGGTCGTGCTGAGCGGTGGCTGGATCTCGCAGCGCCTGAAGAAAGCCGGCGTCTCGAGCCGGGTCTGCCGTGGAGCCTTCGCTGCCGCGACCGTCACCTTCGGTGGCTGCGTCCTGCCCTTCATCTCCTACCTGCCCTCGCCCGAACTGAAGCTTGCCTTCCTGGTCGTGGGTGCCGCGATCGGCAGCACGATCTTTGTCGTGATCCCGATGATCGTGAGCGAACTCACGCCGCAGCCGCAACGCGCCGCGATGCTTGCCATCGTGACGTCGGTGGTGACCCTGGCCGGCGTCCTCGCCCCGTTCGTCATGGGGGCCATGATCCAGAATGCCGCCACCCGGCTGATCGGCTACGAGCAGGGTTTTACCGTCAACGGCTGCCTGCTGCTCGCCGGCGGCCTGATCGGCCTGCTGTTCATCCGGCCCGAAGCCGATCGCCGGCGCCTGGCGGCACGGGCGATCGCCCTGCCGTCGCTACAAGCTACCCGCGCCTAGCGTCACGCCGCGCGAGGAAATTCCGCAGGCACGCCGAACACTGGACGGCGTGAGAGAACGGCAAGCCGTGGCGCGCATGGCCGAACACGTTCAGTTCGGCATCCGGCAACAGACGGTGCAGTTCCGCCATGATCGGCACCGGAATGAACGGGCTGCCGTCGGGATGCAGCAGCAGGGTCGGGCAGCGGATCTCGCCGAGCCGCGCCGTGAGGTCGGTCCCGATCAGGACTCCGAGCGCCTTGAGGATCGAGTCGCGGGGCCATCGTTCCTGCTCGGCGGCGAACCAGGCCCGGCGCGACGGCGACAGCGCGTCGTCGTGGAAACGGTCGGGCATGAAGGCATCGGACCATCCCTTCACACCGCCCTCGTCGAGCTGACGTCGCCAGGCCTCGACGCGCTGGATCGAGGCTCCGAGATGGGCGCCGTTGCTCACCGTGAGCGTGGCGATCCGCGCCGGCCGTGCCAGCGCAGCCGCCAGCGCCACGGTGCCGCCGATCGACTCGCCCACGAGATGGAAGCGCTGCAGGCCCGCGGCGTCGGCGACATCAAACAGATCCTCGACCATCCGGTCGAGCGACCATTGGAAGTCCGCCGCAGGGATATGGGATCGACCGCAACCGCGCATGTCGAAAGCGACAAGCCGGTAGCGGTCGGCCAGCGCCGGCCGCCACCCCGCCCAGAGCGCGGCGCTGCTGCCGATGCCATGGTGGAACAGGATCGGATCGCCACCCGCTTGCCCCGGTGCCGCCTCGTCGACGACGTCGTAGTGCAGCGCGCCGTGCGCCGTGACAGCAAAGGACATGGCCGTGCCGCGATCAGTCGGCGCGAATGCCGGCTTCCTGGATCACCGCCGCCCACTTCTTGCGATCCTCGACGATGGTGGCCTTCAGCTCCTCAGGCGAGCCGATCACCGTGTCCATACCGTTGTCGAGGAAGCGCTTCTGCATGTCGGGCTTGGCGACGGCCGCACGCAGCGCCTTGTTCCACAGCATCACGATGTCGGTGGGCATGCCCTTCGAGCCGAAGACGGCGAACCAGTTGACGACGACGAAGCCCGGCAGGAACTGCGAGATCAGCGGCAGGTTGGGAAAGAGCGGCGAGACCCGGGGCGAGCCGAAGGCGATCGGGATCAGGCCGCCGCCGCCGATCTGGCCCAGGAACTCCGGCATGTTGCCGAACATCATGTCGCAATTGCCCGCGACGATGTCCTGGATCGCGGGCGCACCGCCGCGATACGGCACGTGCAGAATGTTGACGTCCGCCATCTTCTTGAACAGCTCGCCCGCCAGATGCTGCGACGTGCCGTTGCCTGCCGAAGCGTAGGAGAGCTTGCCGGGGTTCGCCTTGGCATAGGCGATCAGGTCCGGCACGGTGCGGAACGGCACGTGCTTGCCGACCACCAGCATGTTGTAGACGCCGGCGATGTTGGCGATCGGCGTCAGGTCGGTGTCGACGTTGATGGGCAGCTTCTGTCCCGGCATCACCGGCGAGACGCACATGGCGGCCATGGCGGCGAGCCCGATCGTGCGGCCGTCCGGCGCCGAATTGGCCAACGCCTCGTTGGCGATGAAGCCGCTGGCGCCGGTCTTGGTGTCGACGATCACTTTCTGGCCGATCTCGGGCGTTACCGCCTCGGCCAGGATGCGGCAGAGGAGATCGGCCGTGCCGCCCGGCGCGAAGCCGCACAGCAGGCGCACGTCGCCGGTAATCTTCTGGGCCCATGCCGGCACGCCGGCGAGGGTGCCGGCCGTGACGGCCATCGCGGTGCTCACGAATGTTCTGCGCTGCATTTCGTTTCCTCCCTGGACGCGGAAGCCTAGCATGTTTCCCCAATGGTCAAGCTCTCTCGCCGCACCGCTCTCGCAGGCCTCACGACCGCACCGCTCGCCGCAGCCCGCGCGCAGGCCGTCGACTTTCCCGACCGTCCGCTGCGCCTGGTCGTGGGTTTTCCGCCCGGCGGCCCCAACGACCTGCTCGCCCGGCTGATCGCGCCGGGAATCGGCGACCGGCTGAAGCGGACCGTCGTGGTGGAGAATCGTGCCGGCGCCAACGGCGAGATCGCGGCCGCGGCGGTCGCCAAGGCACCGGCCGACGGCAGCGTGATCATGCTGGGATCGAACGGCTCGACCACGATCGCGCCAGCACTAAGCCGTAACGTGCCCTACGATATCCGCACCGACTTCGCGGCGGTGGCGCCGGTCGGCATCAACCCGATGCTGCTGGTGGTCCGCAACGACCTGGCCGCGGCCGGCGTGCCGGAATTGCTGGCGCTTGCCCGCGCGCAGCCGGGAAAACTGAATAGCGCGTCGGCGGGCGCAGGCGGCGCCACCCACCTCGCCCTCGAACTCTTCAAGTCCATGGGCCGGGTCGACATCGTGCACGTTCCCTACAAGGGTGGCGGGCCGGCGATGGCCGATCTCATGGCTGGTCAGGTCGACCTCTATTTCGGCGGCCTGTCGACGGCGCTGCCGCATGTACGAGCCGGCAAAATGCGCGCGCTGGGCCAAACCCTCGACGTCCGCTCGCCGGCGGCGCCCGACATTCCGACCATCGCTGAGGCCGGTCTGGACCGAGACGTTGGCCACGATCTGGCCGTCCTTTTCGGTCTCGGCGCGCTTGGCGTGCCATTCCGGATCGGCTGCGAAGGCGTTCCACTTCTTCTCGCGATCGGCCAGCGACTCCCAGGCGAGGAAATAGGTGAGTTCCTGGTTGGACTCGCCCACCAGCGTGGTGAAGAAGCCGGCCTGCTTGATGCCGTGCCTTTCCCAGATCTTCAAAGTGATGGTGGCAAAGCGATTGAGCAGCGCAGGCAGGCGGCCCGGCAGGCATCTATAGACTCGCATTTCGTAGATCATTTCTTCCTCCCTAGAAGTTGCCGTCGAATCGCGGCACGAACCCGCTTCCCTTATGGTCGATATGACAGGTGAACGGTGCGCCGAAATGGCAGGGCATCAGGCGCGCGCCGGTGCCGGCACAATGCTCGAGGGCCTCGCGCCGGCTCTTGCGCGCGCCGACAGGTTCGGCGCAGGCAAAGCTGTTCCATTCCGGGTGATAGACCTGCAGCGCGTGATGCAGGATATCGCCGCAGAACAGCGCTTTCTCCCCTCTCGATTCGAACTTGATGGCGATGGTGCCCGGCGTGTGGCCGGGCGCCGGCGTGATGCTCATGTTCTCGTCGAGCTGCGCGGCACCGTCGACCATCTGCATCAGTCCCGCCTCGGCCACAGGCAGCACCGAGTCGCGGAACGAGCCGCCGTTGACCGGCCCGGTCTCGGGGTCGCCGTCGAGCTTCAGGTAATGCTCGTAGTCGGCGCGGCTCCACACGTACCGAGCGTTCTTGAAGGTCGGCACCCACTTGCCGTTCTCGAGTCGCGTGTTCCAGCCGACGTGATCGACATGCAGATGGGTGCACATCACCATGTCGACCTCGTCGGGCCTGACGCCGGCCGCCGCCAGCCGCTCGAGATACCTCGTCTCCATGAGATGCCACTTCGGCCGGTGCGGCCGGGGCTTGTGGTTGCCGACACAGGTATCGATCAGGATGCGCTTGCCGCCGATCGAGAGCAGCCAGCTATGGACGCTGAGCTTGAGGAAGCCCGAATCCCTGTCGTAGTGCGCAGGCATCAGCCAATTCGCATGCCGGTCGACCACCGCGGGATCCCAATCGGGGAAAAACGCCTTGGCGTCGAAGTTGGGCTCGTAACTCTCCTCGATGCGCTGCACTGTCGCGGCGCCGAGCTTCACTTCGGCCATGCCGTCCTCCCCGATTGCCGGGGAGCTTAACGTCGCCGGGCGGCCCTCGGGAAGGCCGTCATTTCGCTGCTAGAACGGCACCCTCGACATGGCATAACGGTGCGCGAGCACGGCGACTGCCGCGGCACCGAGTGGCGCCACCATAACGAGTAGAATGAGATGCTGGCCGAGCGTCCGTGCGTCGAAGATGCCGGGCACGGTCCCTGCGACAGCAACCGTCATGACGAAGAAGATGACGGCGAAGCCAATACCGCTTACCGCCCCGAACAGCAGCGCGGCGAGCGACGAAGGCGCGCGGCCATATCCGAAATAGCAGCTGAAGGCGAAGGCCGCGCCGCAGGCTACAAGGGCAGTGAAGCTTTCCATGATCTACTCCCCTGATACGCACTCGACTGGAAAACAACTAAAGTCGACACTGTTCAATTGAGAGTAGTCTGAAACAAACCATCGTCTTGGGAACCAACGAAAAACGCATGTCTGAGCACCTTCTTTCCTGCATTTCTGCATCGGCACTCACATCACATTACCGTCACAGCACTCTCTCGCCGGTCGATGTCGTCGACGCGATGCTGGTTCGTGCAGAGACGCTCAATCCTCATTTGAATGCTTTCGTCCTGATCGATGCCGACGGCGCACGCGCCGCGGCACAGGCATCGGAAGCCCGCTGGCAGGCCGGCACGCCGCTGTCGGCGCTCGACGGCGTGCCGACTACGATCAAGGACACGACACCGGTCAAGGGCTGGCCGACGCGTTACGGCTCGCACGCCACCGACGAAACGCCTGCATCAGAAGATGCGGCCGTGACGCAACGTCTGCGCGCCGCCGGCATGGTCTTTCTCGGCAAGAGCGCTACGCCCGAGTTCGGCTGGAAGGCGCTCACCGACTCGCCGCTGCAGGGCACGACGCGCAGTCCTTGGAATCTCGGGCACTCGCCGGGAGGATCTTCCGGCGGCGCCGCGGCCCTCACGGCTGCCGGCATCAATCCCTTCAACCACGGCAACGACGGTGGCGGCTCGATCCGCATCCCGGCCGCCCACACCGGCCTGGTCGGGCTGAAGCCGAGCTACGGGCGCATCCCGCAGTATCCCGCCGACTCCCCTTTTGCCGACGTCATCAGCCAGGGCGTGCTGTCGCGCACCGTGCTCGACACGGCGATGGCGCTGAACGTCATGGCCGGTCCCGATCCGCGCGACTGGCGCTCTCTGCCGGCCGATCCGCGCGACCACACGATCGGTCTCGAAGACGGCGTGCGCGGCTGGAAGATCGGGCTTAGTCTGGATTTCGGGCATGTGACGGCCGACGCGGAGGTGCGCGCGCTGGTCGCCGCCGCGGCCAGGCGCTTCGAGGAACTCGGCGCCCATGTCGAGGAGGTCGGGCCGCTGATCGAGCCGCTGCGGAACTCCTTCGAACCGCTTTGGATCGGCAGCTTCGCCGTCCGCCTGCGCCAGATCCCGACCCAGTTGCATGGCAAGCTCGATCCCGGCTTCCGCGCCGCCGCCGAAAAGGGCCTCGCCATCACGCTCGCCGACTACGCCAGGGCGTTCGAGGCCAAGTCCCAGCTGGCCCGCGACATGGCGCTCTGGCACGAGAAGTACGATCTGCTGCTGGCGCCCGTGGCGCCGACGGCGGCCCCGCAGGTCGAGACGCTCTACAATTCGGAAGCGTTTCCACGCTGGACCAAGGGCGCGCCCTACACGCTGCCCTGTAACCTCACCGGCCAGCCCGCGGCCTCCATGCCGGCCGGCCTCACTGCATCAGGGCTGCCAGTCGGGCTGCAGATCATCGGCCCACCGCGCGCCGACCATCTCGTCCTGCGCGCCATGCGCGCCTTCGAGAGCGCGAGCGGCTGGACCTGGCCGCAGGCCGGCGTCCTGGAGACGCTGGCCAGACTCTGACCGCGTCTCGCGCACGGGAATGTTATCGGCAATGTAATAGTATCCGGTCGGCCCGGGAGACGACGCTTCGAGGACCAAGAAAATCCCAGAGGAGCCTCATGTCCAAGTATTCCCGTGCCGCCGTCGTGGCCGCGTCCATCGTGCTCGCAGTCACCGGTGGGGCTGTCGCGCAGCAGCCGCAGTCGGCGAACATGACCTTCTTCATCACCAGCGTCGGCAGCCCGTTCGGCGCCGACTTCGGCGGCATCGAAGGCGCGGACCGTCACTGTCAGGTGCTGGCCACCCGGGTCGGCGCCGGCGGCAAGACCTGGCGGGCCTATCTCAGCACCCAGGCGGTCGACGGCAAACCGGCCATCAACGCCCGCGACCGCATCGGCAAGGGCCCGTGGGTCAACAGCGCGGGCGTGCAGATCGCCGCCAGCGTCGAGGACCTGCACTCGGCCAACAACAAGATCAACACCGAGAACGGCCGGTCGGAGAACGGCCGGATGATCCCCAGCCGTCTGTTCGTCGTGAACCAGCACGACATTCTCACGGGCACCCTGGCCGACGGCACCGCGCCGCCACCGGACAAGGACATGACCTGCGGCAACTGGACCAAGGGCGGCAACGACGGCTCCGCCATGGTCGGCCACCACGACCGCATGGGCCTGCGCGACGACGAAGCTTCCAAGTCGTGGAACGCTTCCCATCCCTCGCGCGGCTGCAATGCCTCGTCCCTGGTGTCGACCGGAGGCGCCGGCCTGCTGTACTGCTTCGCGGCCAACTGAGCCGCGCCGGCGACCCGACGAGCTCGCCGGTGATGACGCAAAAGACCGGGCCGTAGGCTTCGCAGCGATGCGTCCCACGGCCGGCAGGCGGAGTCGTTGCAGCGGCGCAGTCGCCTAGGCGGCGTCTTCGCCCGCGTAGCTGGTCCGGGTTTTCACCCGCATCTCTGAAGCGCCGATCGCCGTCGCCCGCACACGCTGGCTGTGCGAATTGACCTCGACGGTGACCTCGACGCTCTCCGCTGCCGCCCCCAGCCTGACGACGGCATCGAAGGCCTCTTGCCTGATGGCCTCGAGGTCCTCCGGTCGCGGGTTGGCAATGACCCGCTCGATGACCTCTCGCACCAGCGCCAGCGCCACGCCGATCGAGGAAATGACTTCAGCATCCTGGGAGATGGTGTGGGAGAGCCCCATGCGCTGGGCGGTAAAGGGGATCAGGGCCCCGGCACCCCCGCCCTCGCCCACCAGCACGGCCTGGTGCGGGTCGAGGCCATACTCGGCGATCAGCTGCTCGACGACGGGAATGGCCTTGTCGGTGGCGCGTTCGAGGATCCGGCGGGCAGCCTCCTCGACCGGGCACCCGAGCATTGCGGCAAGTGGCGCCATTGCCAGGCGGGCCGACTGGGGATTGCCGTAGGCGTGCAGTCCGGGCGTGGCATAGCCCAGCACGTTGGCGGCGCAGGTCGTGGTGAAGGCATAGCGCGTGCCGTCGGCAGCGCGGATCGCGACATAATCGTCCGGATCGTCGCTCTTGGGTCGGAAAAGCTCGACCCGTGCGCCGGCGAAGACGGCTGGGGCGGCGAAAGCCGAATAGGGAAGCCCGGCGATATGGGCGCTGCGCGGCCCGACATCGACGATCTTGCCGTCGCTCACGCGCACCATGCTGCCGCCGGCAATGCCCAACACGCGCACATCGAGCGAACTCACATAGGTTTCGTGTCCGCCCACGCGGGCGTACTTCACCGTCGGCCGGCCGTTGCGGATGACGCCGATGTTCGTGCTGGTGCCGCCGACCTCGAAGTAGATGCCGTCGGTGATCCTCAGATGCATGAGCGCGCCGGCGACGCTGGCGGCCGGCCCCGACAGCATCGTCATCGCCGGCCGGCGCCGCATCTCTTGGATATCCATGACACCGCCATCGCCGCGCATGATCATGAGCGGCGCCCGGATGCCGGCCTCGCGCACGCTGGCCTCGGTCATGTTGGCGGTGTCGATCATCCTGGGCAGGATGCTGGCGTTGATCACCGCCGTGCGGGTCCGCGTCGCGAGCCCGTAGAGCTTCGATATCTCGTGGCCGCAGGTCACGGCCATTCCGGCGCCGACGGCCGCCCGGCGGATGATTTCCTCGCTGCCGTGGTCGTCGACGCCGAAGGCGCTGGTCGCGACCACGACGCGCACGCCCTCGGCATGCAATTCCTCGACCGCCACCCGCGCGCTCGTCTCGGTGAGCTGATCCGAGGTGATGAAGCGATGGCCCGACCGCAGGAAGCGCCCGGGCGCCAGTTCGATCTCGCCGACGTTGCTCTGTCGGCGTGCCAGCAGCGCCTGGGCCGGACTCGAGGTGCCGATCACGCCGACCGGCGCCACGTCGCCTTCCAGCAGGGCATTGGTGGCCTGGGTGGTGCTGTGGGCCAGGAAGATCACGTCCTCGGGATCGACGCCGGAGCGCTCGAGGACGCGGCGGAACACCTCGACGACGCCCTTGGCCACGCCGCGATCGTCGGCATGGGTGGTCAGCACCGAATACCGGCCGACAACCTCGCGTGTCGCATTGTCGACCAGCACCGCCTTGGTGAAGGTGCCGCCGACGTCGATGCCGATGCGAAAGCTTCTGCCGTCCATGCCGCCTATGCCAATCTGAGATAGGCGTGCGTCGCCAAGCGAACTGCCTTATGGCCGGAAATGTTCCTGACCGGTACCGCGATAGAGAACCTGAACCTGCCGACCGACGATGGCCGCGTGCCGGGCAAGCGCCTCGGCGTCACAGTCGGCCGCGGGCCTCGATTCGTGCTCGAAATTGCGATGGGCATCGACGCCGCGCACGAGCGTGGCGCTGTCGGCCGCACCGACTGCCTGTTTCACGTAGGTCGGAACGTAGCGGATCGCAAAACCGATGCGGCGATCCTGCGACCTGTTGGGCTCCGAGCCATGCGCCAGCAGCACGTGATGCAGGGACGCCTGGCCAGGCTTCAGCGCTGCCGCCACGCCCTTGGCTTCGTCGACGTTGACGGCGATCTCCTGACCGCGGCTCAGGAGATTATGCTCGTCGAACGTGTCGCGATGCTCGAGCTGGACGCGATGCGAGCCCGGCATGAACTTCATGCAGCCGTTCAGGAGATTGGCTGGCGTGAAGGCCAGCCACACCGTCATGACGTCGGGCGAGCTCAGCCCCCAGTAGGTGGCGTCCTGGTGCCACGACACGAAGCCGGGATCGGACGCCTCCTTGATGAAGAAGCTCGTGCTCCAGCACAGGAGATCGGGACCGAGCACGTCCTCGACGGCGTCGAGGATGCGCGGGTGGCGGATCAGGTCGTTGAGCCAGGTGAGATAGAGATGCGCCTTGTGGCGCCGGTCGCCTTGGATCGGGCCGCCCATCTCCGCTTCATGTACTTCAAGGCGCCGACGCAAATCGCGCGTCTCCGCTTCCGACAGGATGTCGACCGGGAAGTAGTAACCATCGTGCTTGTATTTTTCGACAGCGTCGGCGGACAGAAGTTTGGGCATGGACTCACTCGCTTCGACAAGCGGCGCTATGAACGCCCGCCAGCGTCAAGCGTCCCGCCAACACGACAGACGGTCAAGCCAATTCGCCCCGCCCGTCCCAGGGCAACACGACCGTGCGAATGCCCGCGCCGCATCGCAGCAAAGCCTTCGTTGATGCGCGCGATCAAATGGGACCTCGCGCTGCTGCAATCCCGATGCCCTGCACCGAAGCGGCGGCTCGTCTCGTGATGGAACGGGTGTCGACTTGTGCCCACGAAGGGCTCGCCACCGAACTTCGAAACTGGCACAACGCCTTCTGCGATGGACTCGACGTTCCGTCACGAGGGGGGTTGTGGCGAAGACGAAATCCCGGGCGCGGCCGAGAAAGGCGAGGTCCCCGGCGGCGGCGAAGGCACCGCGAGCACGTACCAAGAGTGTACGCACCGACGTCCCGGGGCGGATTCTGGACGTCGCAGAGGAAATGTTCGGTCGCTCCGGCTACGGTGGGGCGACGACACGCGCCATCGCCAGCCGCGCGCGCGTGAATGTTGGCCAGCTACACTACTATTTCGACTCCAAGCGAGCGATCTTTGAGGCGGTGGTGGCGCGGCACGGCCTCGAGGTCACGGACCGTCGCCGACGTCTGCTGCGCAGTGCCGAAGCCGCCAGTCCGAACGGGAAGGTGCCGCTTGAGGTACTGGTCGATGCGCTCGTGCGTTCGCTCCTGCTGCCCAAGGCGCGGCAAGGCGGACGGCCGGTCTCGATGCAGATGCACGCACGCTTGTTCACGGACCCCGACGAGACAGCGAGCGTCGTGCGCGCGAGCGTCTATGACGAGACCAACGCGCTCTATGTCGCCGCGATCCAGCGCGCCCTGCCCAAGATGCCGGCGGATGTCCTCTACTGGCGCTACTATTTCATGATGGGCGCATACGTGTGGACGCTGCTGCAACCCGGCCGCCTCGAGGCAATCTCGCAGGGGCGCTGCGATCCCGCCGACATGGAGACCGCGATCCGCGAAATGGTGCCGTTCCTGTGTGCAGGCCTTGCCGCGCCGACCGGACGCTGAACGATACTAGGCGCGACTCTTGAGCCGGCACCGGCATTTGTCGAACTGATGCAGCTCGATCATGTTGCCGCACGGATCGGTGAGGAACAGCTGCTCGGCGTCGGGGCCGGTGGCTCCCTTAAGCGACCAGTACTGCGCGCCCAGGCGATCGAGTTCGGCCTTGGTCTCGACGATGTTCTCCACCGCAAGCGCGACATGCGGCGCGGTCGGGTCTCGGCCCGGTCCCTGCGCGAAGGGCGACGGCAGGTCGCCGCCGATCAAATGGATCTGGCCGACGTCACCGACATTTATCCAGGCGCCAGGAATACCCGGTAGGGCTGGCCGGCCTTCATCGGCGTGGAGGCCAAGCACGTCGCCATAGAAACTCTTCAGATCGAGCAAAGTCTTGTCATCAGCGCCGATGCGTACGGCGTGATGATGAATCTCCATGACCTTGACCGCCATTTTGTGCTCCTCCCGTGAGCCCGCTCGTTGAGGAAGTTATCGGGCACGCTATCGGTGAGGTCAATTGACCAAATTTCTAGGTCGCTTGACCTGACATCTGTCGCCGTGCATCGTCGCCGCAACAACAAGCAGCACTGCCGGGAGGAAAGGCAATGCAGACGACTGCAGCCACGGCCTGGAAGCCGTCGGCGACGCTGCCGAAATCGAGAACATCGTTCGCCGGCATCAGCTATGGCGAAATGGTCGGCCGTGCACGGGCTCTCGTGCCACAGATCGCCGCGCGCGCCGAGGAGTGCGAGCGACTCCGCCGGATGCCCGACGCGACCGAACGCAGCCTGCACGACAGCGGGCTTTTCCGCGTGGTGCAGCCGGCCCGCATCGGGGGCGCCGACCTCGATGTCGGCATCCTGGTCGACACTTGTGCCGAGGTGGCGCGCGTCTGCCCGTCGACAGCCTGGAACCTCGGCAACCTCGCAAGTCACCACTGGATGCTTGGCTACTTCACGCCTGAAGCACAGCACGAACTCTGGGATGCTTCGCCTGATGTCCTGATCGCCACATCTCTGGCGTTCCCGGCGGGACGTGGCCGCAAGGTCGACGGTGGCTACGAAATCACCGGCCGCTGGCCTCTGTCTTCGGGCGTCGATAATTCCGACTGGAACATGCTGGCCTTCATGGTGCGTGAAGGCGATGACGGTCCACCCGTCGACCAGCGCTTCGCCCTTGTCCACCGGTCGCAATACGAGATCATCGACACTTGGCACGCCGTGGGCCTGGCGGGCACCGGCTCGAAGGACGTCGCCATCAAGCGCCAGTTTGTGCCCGAGTACTTGACGCTCACGGCCTGGGCGCTGAACGGCAAGCAACACCCCGGTTCGTCGGTGAACTCCTCGCCGCTGTTCCGGCTGCCGATGTTGGCGCTTGGCCCCTATGTGCTGTCCGGCGTGATGCTGGGCTGTGCCCGTGGCGCCTACGAGACAACGGTAGGCAGCGCACGCAAGCGCAACGCGACGACAACGGGCCTGCCGGTGGGCAGCAGCCAGGCCGTCCAGATCAAGGTTGCCGAGGCATCGGTGCGCATCGACACAGCGGAACTGATGATGCGGCAGGCCTGCGAGCATGCAATGGCGGCCGCCCGCGCCGGGCATGAGCCTGCACACGAGGACAAGCTGCGCTACCGGCGCGACGCCTACTTCTCGGTGCGGCTCTGCCTGGAGGCCGTCGACATCCTCATGGGCGTTGCCGGTTCTGGCGGCCTCTATCTCAGCGGCACTATGCAGCGCCTTTTCCGCGATGCGCATGCCGCCAACGCGCACGTCATGTTCTCACCCGACATTCAGGGTGCGTTGTTCGGTCAGCACGCTCTCGGCATGGCGGGACCGCCGCCGCTTCTCTAGCCGGGAGCCGGCGACAAGTCGGATTCAATAACTGGGAGGAAACAACAATGTCGATGTCATCGGTTGCAAGATTAGCCGGCACCGTTGTGCTGGTCGCCACATGCGCCTTTGCCGCCAAGGCGCAGACCTCCGGCGAGCCCGTCAAGATCGGCGCCATCGTTTCCGTGACAGGCGCCGGCGCCGGGCTCGGGATCCCCGAACGCAACGGTATGCTGTTGGCCGAGAAGACCATCAATGCCAAGGGTGGCATCAACGGCCGCCCGATCAGGCTCATCATCGAGGACGATGCGTCAAATCCTGACACAGCGCTCAGCAAGGCGAACGAACTTCTTTTCGGTCAGAAGGTGATCGGACTGCTGGGACCGTCATTGACTGCAAGCACGGTGGCGGTCGGCGGCGTCACCCACGCCAACAAGATTCCGCAGATCGCCTTCACCGGAATCGGCCCCGCAGTCGAGAAGGAACGCAAGTGCGTGGCCCATGTCCTGCCGCCACAGAAGCTGAACGCCCAGGCACTCCTGGAGTATGCCAAGAGCATCAAGGCGGCCAAGGTCGGGGTGCTGCACGACGCCGGGTACGGCAATGTCGTCATGGCAGAGATTCGCCCGATCGCGGAGAGCTATGGCGTCAAGCTGGTGGCAGTCGAGAAGTTTGAGGTCGGCGCCACCGACACAACTACGCAGGCCGCGAAAGTGAAGGCGGCGCAGCCGGATGCCGTATTCATCATCGCCACGTCAGCCACTCCTTTCCGCAACGTGAAGCAACTTCAGATGACGCAGCCCGTGGTGGCCGCCATCGGCTCCTCATCCTACGAGTACGTCAACGCCATGGGTCCGGGCGCCGACAATGTGGTGATTCCTGAGTTCGTCGTTGGCGAGGACCCCCTGCCCCACCAGAAGGCCTTCGTCGACCTCTACAAGCAGACCTACAACAGCACGCCAAAGAACTTCGAGACGGCGGGCTGGGATGCCGTCCACATCATGGCCCAGGCGATCGGCAAGGCCGGTCCCAACGCCACCCCACAGGCCGTCTGCGATGCGATGCGCGGTCCCTACTCTGGCGTGCTCGCGAACTACGACTTCGCGGCCGACGACATGACCGGTATCCCGTTGTCGAGCTACGTCTTTTCCAAGCTGGTGGGTGGAAAGTACACGCGCATTCCTTTCCGTATCGCGCAGTAGCAACCGACTCGGGGCGGCGCAGCGGCACCGGAACCGCTGCGCCCCGCCCTCGACGCAAAGGATACCGACATGACGCTCAGCCTGGTGCTGCAGGCCGTCTTCGCCGGCGTGACGAACGGCATGGTCTACGCCCTGGTCGGCATGGGCCTGGCGGCGATATTCAAGGGCAGCCGCGTCATTAACGCCATGCAGGGCGAATTCAGCGTCATCGGCGCCATGACGACGGTCCTGCTCCTGACAAAGGCCGGCTGGCCCTACCCGGCCGCGATCCTCGGCGGGTCCTTGGCAGGCGCCCTCGTCGGCGCCTTTATCGAGGTCGCCTTCGTGCGCTACATGGCTGCGAAGAACGCCAGCGAGGACAGCTTTCTGCTGCTCACCATCGGACTGGCACTCACCCTTTCGGCAAGCATCCTGTTCTTTGTCGGCCGCGATGGCCACCTGCTGCCGCCGCTCGGCGGCGAAGGCGTGCTGATCGTGCTCGACGCGGTCATGCAATTCCACGCGCTGTGGCTGATCGCGATTGGCATCGCCGTCACCCTCCTGCTGCGTGCCTTCTTCCATCGCACGACGGTCGGTCTGTCGATGATGGCTGCCTCGATCGACGCCGACGGCGCCGCAACGACCGGCATCAACGTCAGGCGCATGCGGACCTTCACGTTCATACTCGGCGGCCTGCTGGGCGCCGTTGGCGGCATCCTTGTGACACCGTTGATCGGCGTCGACTATCAGCTCGGCCTCAACCTGACTTTGAAGGGCTTCGCCGCCGCCGTATTGGGAGGGCTGACCAATCCGTTGGGGGCCGCGGTCGGCGGCATCACACTCGGCCTGGTCGAATCTCTGGCCATCATCGGAATTTCGTCGAGCTACAAGGACGTCGTGGCCTTTTCGGTTCTGATCGTGATCATGATCCTGATGCCGCACGGCATGCTCGGCCGCGCTGGCCGCCGGGGCGGATGAGACCATGACCCGACGTTTGCTCTGGATCGCAGTCGCGCTCGTTATCTGGGCGATGTTGCCCTTTGTCGTACCGCGCAACATCGCCGACCTGCTGGTCTTCACTGGCATCTACACCGTCGCAGGCCTCGGCATCGGCCTGCTGCTGGGCCATTGCGGCATCGTCAATCTGGCCCAGGCGACCTTCTACGGACTCGGCGCCTATGCCAGCGCCTATTGCACCGTGATGATGGGCCTTCCGAGTGCCGTGGGCTTTGTCGTCGGCGCAGCGATCAGCATGACGCTGGCCTACGTCATCGGCCGGCCCATTCTGCGGCTTACCGGCTACTTCCTGGCGCTGGGTACGCTGGCGCTCAGCGCCATCGCCAGTGCGCTGTTCTTCGAATGGGACTGGCTGACCGGCGGCACGCTTGGCATCGGCGGCATCCCCAAGATCGACATCTTCGGCTTCGTGCTCGACCGCCCCTCGCGCTACTACTTCTTCGTGTGGATCGTGGCCTTCGCCTGCATGGCAGCCGCGCGCAACCTCGTCGACAGCCGCACCGGCCTGATGCTGCGCGCGATGCGCGACTCCAACACCGCCGCGGCTTCGCTGTCGATCGATCTGCAAGGCCTCAGAACCCGTGTCTTCGTCGTTTGCGCCTTGTTCGGCAGCCTCGCCGGCAGCCTGTTCGCGCACCACGTCTCGTTCGTCAGCACTCAGAGCTTCACTGTCGATCGTTCCATCAGCTTCCTGCTGATCCCCGTGATCGGTGGCGCCACCTCGATCCCCGGGATCGTCGCCGGCGCCGTGTTCGTTACCTTCCTGCCCGAATTCCTGAGCAATCTGGGCGACATCCACCAGATACTCTTCGGCCTGGCTCTCGTCGCCGTGGTGGTGATGCTGCCGGACGGGTTGATGGGCGCGCTGAACCGGATCAGGGCCAGGTACGCGGCGCGAGGGAACCGCAATGCCGACTGAACCCATCCTGTCCCTGAGTGAGATCGGACACCGCTTTGGCGGCCTCAACGTCCTGCGATCGGTCAGCTTCGACGTGCCCGAAGGCGGGATCGTAGGCCTGATCGGCCCCAACGGGTCGGGCAAGACGACGTTATTCAACATCGTGAGTGGCTACATCCGGCCACTGATGGGTACCGTTACCTATCGCGGCGTGCCGCTGGTGCGTGAAACGATCCAGAAGCGCGGCCTCGCCGGCCTCGTTCGCACCTTCCAGATGCCGCAGGTCTTCGAACAGATGACGGTGATCGAGAACGTCATGGCCGGCTGCGCCAAACTGACCCGCACGACAATGTTGCAGGACCTGCTGCGCACGCCGGCGGCACGAGACCAGATGCGCGTGATCCGCGAACGCGCTGAAGCCGCCTGCGAACGATTTCATCTCTGCGGTCTGCGCGACCGGCCTGCCGCCAGCCTGACGGCGGGGCAGCGCCGCATCCTCGAGCTCGCGCGCGCCGTGGTCGGCCAGCCTCGGCTGCTGCTACTCGACGAGCCATCTTCGGGCCTCAATACCCAGGAGATCGAGAACCTTCGCGAGTGGATCGTGCGTCTGAATGCGGAAGGCATCACGATCCTGCTGGTGTCGCATGACATGGGCCTGATGACGGTGGCCCGTACCGTCCATACACTCTACTTTGGCGAAATCATCGCCAGCGGCGACATGGCCAGCATCCAGCGCGACCCACGGGTCCGCGAAGTCTACCTCGGAGTCTGAACCGTGCTCGAAGTGAACGCAGTATCCTCCGGCTATGGCGCCCTGACGATCCTGCGCGACGTGTCGCTCAAGGTCGGCGACGGCGAAGCTGTGGCTCTCGTCGGCGCCAACGGCGCCGGCAAGACCACGCTGGTGCGTACCATCTGCGGGCTGCTGCCCGCCCACGGGGGCCGCATCCTGAAGAACGGCGCCAACATCACCGCGACCCCGGCACACGACCTCGCCCGTCACGGACTGGCCGTTGTGCTCGAGAACCGCCGTTTGTTCGGCGAGCTCTCGGTGCGCGAGAATCTCGCCCTCGCCGAAACAGTTGGCCGACGTGCGCGCGGCGGACAGATGCGCTTCACCTGGGATGAGGTAACGGCGCTCTTCCCCGTCGTGAAAGAGCGCCTCGATTCCGCCGTCGAACTGTTGAGTGGTGGCCAGCAGCAGATGGTGGCCATCGCCCGCGCCCTTCTGCTGCAACCTGATCTGCTGATCATGGACGAACCCTCGACGGGGCTCGCGCCAAAAGTCGTGAAGGACATCCTGCTGGTCATCACGGCACTGCGGGATCGCGGCATGGGCCTGTTGCTCGTCGAGCAGAACGTGGGCATCGCGTCGGCGATCACGGACCGCGCCTATGTGATGGCCGTGGGCAGCATCGTGCACGAGATCGGCCCTGGCGAGTGGCCGTCCTTCCTCAAGGACGAACGGCTGTTGAAGGCATACCTCGGGTGAAGGCCACACCACCCTTACGTGTCGGCATCCTGGGCCTCGGCCGGATCGGACGCGTTGTGGCGACCAACCTGCAGGCCAGTGGCTTCTCCGTCGCAACGGTGGACCGCCCGAGCACCCGCGACTTTGCCGCAACAGGCGGCTCCTTGAAGCCCGACGCGGCGCGTCTTGCATCGGAGAGCGACATCGTCGTTTCGGCACTCGCTAGCGAAGCGCAGATGGAAGAGGCTTTCCTGTCGCCTGCAGGACTTCTGGCGGGAACGCACCGCCGCCTGATCGTGATCGAGATGGGAACATTCCCCATCGCGCTGAAGCGCCGCTTGGCCGATGCCATGACCCTGCGCGGCGGAGCCATGCTCGACTGCCCGGTCAGCGGTACGCCGCCGGTCGTCGCCAGGCGCGAGGCCATGTTGTTCGTCAGCGGCGATCGCGATGTCGTCGAGCGCGCAGCGCCGGTGCTCGATGGCATTTCCGCCCGACGGATTTATGTCGGCGCCTTCGGCGCGGGCACGGCGACGAAGCTGGTTGCCAATTTCCTCGTGACGTCAAGCACGCTGGCGCTGGCCGAGGCCTTTGTCCTCGGCACAAAATCCGGCTTGGATCCCAAGCTGATGATCGAGGCAATAGGCAACAGCTTCGCGGGCTCGCACGTCTTCGACTTCCGCGCACCGATGATGGCCGCGCGCACCTATCGACCTGCTCCGGGGCCAGCAAACATCGTCTGGAAGGACTTGCAGTACATCCGCGAGCAGAGCGAAGCACTGCACCTCGCAACCCCGGTCCTCAACGCGTCGCTGGAGTGGTACGGTCGCCTGGTCAACGAAGGTCGCGGCGAAGACGAGTGCGCCGCCGTCTACGAGATCCTCCTGGCGGAGTCCGCGAGAAGGCTGGCCGACCGGTAAGCTCCGACGTCGTCGATCCGGCGGCGGCTCAGGACTCGATCTTGACACCTGCCGCCAGAAACATCACCCAGCTCGAGGATTCGATCAGAGGACCGCCCGACTCGACGATGGTCGGGATGTCCTCGGCGCCGGGCACTCGCTCCTTCGACATCATGGCCAGCGCCCGAACCTTGCCGGCCCTCACCTGGCTCATGGTGCCGATCGGCACGTCGAGCAGCATCTGGATGTTGCCCGACATCAGGTCGGCCAGCGCCGGCGCCGTGCCCTTGTAGGGGACATGAACCATCTTGGTGCCGGTCACCTGCATGATGAGCTCGCTGGTGAGGTGGGCGGCCGCTCCCACGCCGGACGAGCCGAACGAGATCTTGCCAGGGTTGGCCTTGGCATAGGCGATCAGCTCGCCCACGTTCTTCACCGGCAGGTCGTTGGTCACCAGGAGCATGATCGGAGCGATGCCGACGAGGGACACCGGCGCGAAGCTCGTCACCGGATCGAACTTCAGCTTGCCGGCATAGAGCGTCTTGTTGGCGGCGTGGGCTGCGATCACCGTCAGGAAGGTGTAACCGTCCGGTGGCGCGTTGGCGACGATCTCCGCCCCGATGAGCGAATTGGCGCCGGGCTTGTTGTCGACCACGAAGGGCTGGCCGACGTTCATCTTCTCGAGCGTCAGCCTGGTCACCGAGTCGGTGAGGCCGCCCGCCGTGTAGGGCACCACCCAGCGGATCGATTTGGCGGGCCACGCCTGGGCGCGGAGCGACGATGGTGCGAGGGCGGCTGCGGTGCTGACCGCCAGGACGGTACGTCGGTTGATCTTGCTCATGACTGTCTTCCCTTCACATCAATCGAGATCGAGGCCGTTCATGCCGGCGTTCTTGCGTGCCTTCCTGGCAAGCTCCGTCAGGATCTTGCCGGCCTGGCGCGGATCGAGGACCGGTTTGGCTTCCGGGCCCTTGTGCCAGCCTTCGGCCACGGCGAACTGACCGTTGCCGGCCTGGAAGACGCGGCCAGTGATCTCGCGGCTTTCCTCGCTCACCAGCCAGGTGGCGACCGGCGCGATCCACTTCGGGCTACGCGTCTCCTTGTCCTCCTCGGTGTAGGTGCGCAGGTCCTCGGTCATGCGGGTGAAGGCCGAGGGCGAGATCGAGTTCACCGTGACGCCGTAGCGGGCCAGTTCACGTGCGGCGATGACCGTGAACGAGGCGATGCCGGCCTTGGCAGCACCGTAGTTGGTCTGGCCGATGTTGCCGTAGATGCCGGACACCGAGGTGGTGGTGATGATGCGCGCATCGACCGGACCGCCCTTTGCCTTGGCCTGGTCGCGCCAGTAGGCGGCGGCGTGGCGGGCGGGCGCAAAGGTGCCCTTGAGGTGCACCTTGATGACGGCGTCCCACTCCTGTTCGCTCATGTTGACCAGCATGCGGTCGCGCAGGATGCCGGCGTTCAGCACCACGGCATCCAGTTTGCCGAAGGCCGAGACCGCCTGGTCGATCATGCGCTTGGCGCCATTCCAGTCGGAGACGTCGTCACCATTGGCCACCGCCTCGCCGCCCTTGGCCTTGATCTCGTTCACCACCTGCTGGGCGGCCGAAATGTCCTGGCCAGCGCCGGCGCGGTCGCCGCCCAGGTCGTTGACCACGACCTTGGCGCCATGCTCGGCCAGCATCAGGCAGTGCTCGCGGCCGACGCCGCGGGCGCCACCGGTCACGATCGCCACCCGTCCCTCGCACAATCTTGCCATTGCTCCCTCCCGTTTCTGGCGTGTCTGGCCATCGTTTCCTGCGCTAGTGTAGCGGTCTACCGAGGAGGATCGCCATGGACACGCTGCCGCTCGTCGCCCCCGAACAGGTCGGCCTTTCCGCAGCGCGGCTCGACCGCGTGCGCAAGTGGATGAACCATTGGGTCGACAGTGGAAAGCTGGCCGGCATGGTGACCTGCATCATGCGCAAGGGCGAGCTCGCCTTCGCCGAGGTGGCCGGCAAGGCCGATGTCGCACGCAACAAGCCGATGCGGCCCGACACCATCTTCCGCATCTATTCCATGACCAAGCCGCTCACCTCGACAGCCATCATGATGCTCTACGAGGAAGGCCGCTTCCAGCTCGACGACCCGATCTCGAGGTTCATCCCCGCCTTCGCCAACCCGCGGGTCATGAGCGGCGGCAGCCGCGGCAAGATCGAGACCGTGCCGGCCGAACGCGAGATCAATTTCCGCGACCTGCTGACCCACACCTCGGGCCTGACCTATGGCTTCATGGAGAGCAATCCGGTCGACGCGGCCTACCGCGCCAAGCAGGGCGGCGTCGATTTCCAAACCGACACCACCAGCCTGAAAGAGGTGGTCGAGCGGCTGGCGGGCCTTCCGCTGATCGCGCAGCCGGGCAAGGCCTGGAATTATAGCGTCGCGACCGATGTCCTCGGCTATCTCGTGGAAGTTATTTCCGGCCAGCCTTTCGAAGTCTACCTCAAGGAGAAGGTCATCCGGCCGCTCGGCATGGTCGACACCGATTTCCATGTGCCGGAGGTCAAGCATGAGCGCCTCGCCGCCAACTACAGCGCTGGTCCCGGCGGCAAGCTCGACCTGATCGACGATCCGGCGAAGAGCCGCTACCTCGCGCCACGCACCGTGAACTCGGGCGGCGGTGGCCTGGTCTCGACGGCTTCGGATTATCTCCGCTTCTGCAGGTTCATGCTGAACAAGGGCGAGTTGGACGGCGTCCGCCTGCTCGGCCGCAAGACGGTCGAACTCATGACCATGAACCACCTCAACGGCGACATGGCCGACATGGGCACGCCGCGCTTCTCGGAGTCGACCTACACCGGCATCGGCTTCGGGCTGGGCTTTTCGGTGATGATCGACCCTGCCAAGGCCATGATCGCGGGCTCGCCCGGCGAGTATGCCTGGGGCGGCGCCGCCTCGACGGCGTTCTGGATCGACCCGGCCGAGGACATGGCCGTGGTGCTGCTGGCCCAGCTCATGCCGTCCTCGACCTATCCGATCCGCCGCGAACTGCGCGTGCTGACTTACCAGGCGATCGTGGACTGAGGCCAACAGGAGCGAGGCATCATGCGCAACACCGGCCCCATCACCGTCCGCAAGCTGCACCCGCTGTTCGGCGCGGAGATCAGCGGCATCGACATCACGCGCCCGCTCTCGGCCCGCGAGTTCGGCCCGATCCGGGCCGCATTCGAGGAGCATTCCGTGCTGGTCTTCCGCGACCAGCCGATGGACGACGACAAGCAGATCGAGTTCAGCGAGAACTTCGGCCCGTTGGAGACGACGCTAAGCGCCAATCCGGCGGCCGGCACCAAGTTCGCACGCCAGTCCAACCTCGACATCAACACCGGCGAGCCGATCCCGTCGGACGACATCCGCATGATCTACCAGAAGGCCAACTACTTCTGGCACTCCGACTCCTCCTTCAAGCGCATCCCGTCGCTGTGTTCGGTCCTGGCCACGCGCATCTGCCCGCCCGAGGGCGGCAACACCGAGTTCTGCTCGATGCGCGCCGCCTGGGACGCCCTGCCGCCGGCGCTGCGGGCCACGGTGGGGCCGATGATCGCCGAGCATGCGCTGGTCTATTCCCGCAACCGCGTGCAGCCCGGCATCCTGAGCGCCAAGTCGCTGGCCGAGTATCCACCGGTCAGGCAGCGCATGTACCGCGACAACCCGATCAACGGCCGCCGCGCGCTCTACATCGGCGCCCACTGCGGCCACATCGAGGGCCTGCCCAAGCCGATGAGCGACGCCCTGCTCCATGAGCTCACCTGGCGGGCGACGCGGCCCGAGTTCACCCTGTCGCATGCCTGGCGCGAGGGCGACGTCATCGTCTGGGACAACCGCGCGGTGCTGCACCGCGCCACCGCCTACGATGCCGTCAAGCACAAGCGCCTGATGCAGCGCACGACCGTCGCCGGCGACGCGCCGACCGTTCCGCAGTAGCCAATGGCGGAACCCGTCCAGGACGGCATGCCCGCCGGCCTGCCGCGGCTGCTGGCAGTAGCCACGATCACCATCGGGCTCAGCATGTCGGTGCTGAGCAACTCGATGACCAACCTTGCGCTGCCCTACATCGCGCAGGACCTGAGAATCACGGCCGAGAGCTCGATCTGGATCGTCAATGCGAGCCAGATCGCGCTGATGGTCTGCCTGCTGCCGGTCGCGGCACTGGCCGACATCGTGGGCTACCGCCACGTCTACCGTTTTGGCCTCGCGCTCTTCTGCGTGGCCTCTCTCGGCTGCGCGCTGGCGCCGTCGCTGCCCTGGCTTATCGCGGCCCGCGTCGTGCAGGGGCTGGGCGGCTCGGCCATCATGGCGATCCAGCCGGCGCTGGTGCGCTCGATCTATCCCCGCGCCCAGCTCGGCCGCGGCCTCGGCTTCAACACCACCGTGGTCGCCACGTCGCTGGCCGCCGGCCCCTCGCTCGGCGCCGCGCTGCTCAGCATCACCTCCTGGCCGATGCTGTTCGCCGTCTATGTGCCGCTGGGCGTGGTCTCGTTCGTGCTCGCCGAAAAGTACCTGCCGCACACCGCCCACACGCGCCGCCCGTTCGACGTTCTCTCCGCCCTCCTGTCGGGCTTCACCTTCGGCCTGCTGATCCTCGGCATCGACGGCGTGGGCCATGGCCATGCCCCCTGGCAGATCGTGTCCGAACTCGCGGCCGCCGTGCTGCTGGGCACGCTGTTCGTATGGCGCCAGACCCGGCTCGCCGACGCCATGATGCCGGTCGAGGTCTTCCGCCGGCCGATCTTCTCGCTGTCGATCTCCGCCGCCGCGTGCACCTTCACCGCCCAGGGACTGGCCTTCGTCAGCCTGCCGTTCTTCTTCGCCACCGTGCTGGGCAGGAGCGCCACCGACACCGGCATTCTGCTGACCGCCTGGCCGCTGGCGCTGGCCTTCATGGCACCGATCGCGGGCCGCCTCGCCGACCGCCACCATGCGGGCTTCCTGGGGATCATCGGCCTCACCTTCATGACCGCGGGCCTCGTGCTGACCGCCCTGCTGCCGCCCGATCCCTCGGCCGCCAACATCATGTGGCGGCTGGTGCTGTGCGGCATGGGCTTCGGCATCTTCGCCGCACCCAACAACCGGCTGATGATGAACGCCGTGCCGCGTGAAAGGAGCGGCAGCGCCGGCGGCATCATCGCCACAGCCCGCACGCTCGGCCAGACGATGGGTGCGGCCCTGGTGGCGCTGGTGTTCGGCCTGTTCGACTTCTCGGACGGCGGGGCCGCGGACGCCGCCCGCGCCGCGATCTGGCTGGGCGCGGGCTTCGCCGCCCTGGCGCTGCTGATCGGAAGCCTCAGGCTGCGGCACTAGTCCCGGCGCGGGAACCCGTCCTATCTTGCGCGGCCTTTTCGGCCTCAAGACATTGATTTACCGGCGCTATTCCGGATGAGAATGGGAAAGAAAGTGGGACATTTCTCACCTTCCTCTCCCCCTCGACGCAGCCCCATGGTTACCGACGCCGCCGCGAAAGACGTGTTGCCTCGAAAGCCCGGCCCTTCCCCTTCAGCCGCGACTTCCTATCAAGGACGACAGAAACATCCCCAATCGTCATACTTCCGGCGCATGTCTGCATCGTCTTCATAGGCTATATATAGGATAAATATTATTTATCGTCAAGATCGCCGATGCATATGCGTTTTGTGCAGACAGCCCTGTGCTCTCATCTGATCACGATCCGGCACAGTGGCCGCAGTCGATTGATTTCGTTCAAGACGTCTCACGACGAGCGAGAAGACGCGTATCGCAAACGCCACGGTCGAATGGATCGGTGATCCCTTCCGAAAGGTCGACTTGCCGACAAGTCGTTGGGGGGCTTGCAAAGCCGGCGGAATACGGCTCTCGTTGCTGTGACGGTGATGGCGAGCAGAGCATCGTCGGTTGTCGCTGGATGGTTTGCCGATGAGCCTGTTCCTTTCGACGCACGTATACGCCTCGATCTCACTCAAGAACCGGTTCGCGTCCCCATGATCGATGCCTCGCGTGCCGACTTCTGGCGAGCCGCTTTCCTCATCGCGCCGCTCCTGGGGGCTGCCCTCCCCTTCTTCGGGGTCCTGCTGCTGGGCGGGTTCGACGATTTCCAGCTCGTGGGCCAGGAGGCCTCGGCCCTGGCTGCCTTCGGCCTGCTGGGAACGATATGCTTTCCCGTCGCGGCGTATCATGTCGCCGATCGCAAATTCAGGGAGGCCATGAACGCCGCCGCCCGATCGTGGCCGACCGCACCTGCGATCATCCGGTCGAGCGCGGTCGAGCGGCGAATAACCGCCTGGTCTGCCCTGTGGGCGCTGGATGTCGAGTATGTCTACACCGTGGGGAGGCGGACCCACACGGCGACGACGCTGGGCTTCGCGCCGCGCTTCATCGCCGACAAGGACCTGATCTTTCGCCTCGCCGAGGACTACAAGGCGGGCGCCGCGGTAACGGCCCGCTACGATCCGGCGTCACCCGACGTGGCGGTCCTCGAGACTTCCGACGCGCTCGCGCGCGGCAACGAGTGGCGCTTCTGGGTGTCCTTCACCATGCCCTTCCTGGTATCGCTGTTCATGGCGGTGCGGCATGCCTAGGCATACGAAACCGCTGTCGCCTCGCTCCCCACTGATCTAGAGCCCGCCGAGGCCGACCCCGATGAAGCTCACGACCTGCCCGGGCAGGCGATGGTTGCCGGCGCGGTCGTGCCCCGGCCGCGCCGTCAGTACGAAGTGCCGCCGTCCCTTCACCGCCTCGATCATCATCTCGCGCAACAGCCCGTCCTTCGTCGCGGTGCGCACCACGCCGCCGTCGCCCAGCCGCGGCAGCGCCTCGACGGCCCAGCCGCGGTTGTTCTCGGGCAACAGCGCCGCCGTCATGGCGAACCGGGCAATGGTCTCGTTCGCAAAGAGGCTGGTCTCGAGCCGCAGCGTCAGGTCGACGCGGCCCGCCGGCGCGCCGGCAGCGGCGAAGGTCCAGTTGCAGGCGACGACCCCGGCCGTCGGGCTCCCGCTCGCCGTGGCGGCAAGATTCAGCATCTCGAATATCGCGCCGTTGCGGCCGGCGCGGGCGCAGAGCCGCTCTGCCTCTTCCTGGCTGTCCGCCGACGCTGCGGCCGGCAGGAGAACGGACAGCAGCAGTGCCGCTTTCAGAACGCCTCGCATCGAATCCAAGGCTAGCAGCGTCCGCCTTGGCTCTCCCGGCTCTCGATTGCGAGGCTGGATTCTTCGCCGCGCAGGGCCGATCGTTTTCATTATCCGGACTGGAAGCTGATCGTCGCGCTGAACTGGCTGCCGGGATGGGCAATCCTCGGCTGGGTCGCGACGCTGGTCGGGTCGTTCCGCCCCATCGCGACGGCGACGCCCGCGCCCTAGAACCTCGCCTGGTGGCAGACGAAGACCTGCCCGTCCTGCACTGGCGAGATCGGGTAGTGGGTCAGTTTGAAATTTGTCGGCCTTGTCGGATATGTCGTGTCGCATTCCATACACGTCCGACAACTGGCACACCACGACATGGCCAGAGTGCCGAGCGCGGCCATGATCTTGATGAAGAGCGGCATCGGTCCGTCAAATCCTTCGCGACATTCTGCTACGCATGACGGATGGCCACGATCAACCTGCCGGCAAACAGCGCGCCGTGCGGGCTCGGAAGTCTGCTTGCGGCCTGGATTCCAGGAGAAATAGCGCTTCACTTCAAGCGTGCATCTCGCGGAACAGAGTCGGCGCCATGCCGAAGCGGCGTTCGAAGGCGCGGCCGAGGCGCGCCGGGGAACGCAGGCCGATCTTGCCGGCGATTGCCTTCAACGGCAGGCCTTGGCCAAGCAGCGTGCGCGCCGCGTCGAGCCGCAGGCTTTCCACGAAGTGCGCCGGTGTCTTGCCGGTAGCGTCGGTGAACTTGCGATAGAAGCTGCGCTCCGACAGGCCGGCGCGCGCGGCCAGCGCCGGTACGTCGAGCCGCTGGTCGAGATGGGCCTGCATCCAGTCGATCAGCTTCACGAACGGCGTCTCTGCTGCGCTCTGGGCTGAGGTCTGGGCCTGCAGCAGCGGGCTGAACTGCGACTGATAGCCCGGCCGGCGGGCGTAGAGCACGAAATGCCGCGCGATCAGGTTGGCGGCGGCGGCGCCAAGGTCGGCCTCGACCAGGGCCAGCGCCATGTCGATGCCGGTGGTGACGCCG
>RGPT01000070.1 GCA_010032545.1 Alphaproteobacteria bacterium | reverse complement strand
TACTTTACGACTTTGGTGACGACGCCTGCGCCGACGGTCCTGCCGCCCTCGCGGATGGCGAAGCGCAGACCCTCGTCCATGGCGATCGGCTGGATCAGCTCCACGATCAGGCGCGCGTTGTCCCCCGGCATCACCATCTCCGTACCCTCCGGCAGCGTCACCACGCCCGTCACGTCGGTCGTGCGGAAGTAGAACTGCGGACGGTAGTTGGTGAAGAACGGCGTGTGACGACCACCCTCTTCCTTGTTCAGGATGTACGCCTCGGCCTCGAAGTTCGTGTGCGGCGTGATCGACCCGGGCTTCGCCAGCACCTGGCCACGCTCCACGTCCTCACGGCCAACACCGCGCAGCAGCGCGCCGATGTTGTCGCCCGCCTCGCCCTGGTCCAGCAGCTTGCGGAACATTTCAACGCCCGTAACCACCGTCTTCGCCGTCGCCTTGAGGCCAACGATCTCGATTTCCTCGCCAACCTTCACGATCCCGCGCTCAACGCGGCCCGTCACGACCGTGCCGCGACCCGAGATCGAGAACACGTCCTCGATCGGCATCAGGAACGGCTTGTCCTTGTCGCGCGCCGGCTGCGGAATGTAGCGATCGACCTCTTCCATCAGCTTCAGAACCGACTGCTCGCCCAGCTCCGGGTTCTTGTCCTCAAGCGCCATCAGCGCCGAGCCGCGAACCACGGGAATGTCGTCCCCGGGAAACTGGTAGCTCTTCAGAAGCTCGCGAACCTCAAGCTCGACCAGATCCAGAAGCTCCGGATCGTCAACCATGTCGCACTTGTTCATGTACACAACCAGCGCCGGCACGCCCACCTGACGCGCCAGAAGGATGTGCTCCCGCGTCTGCGGCATCGGACCGTCCGCCGCACTCACCACCAGGATCGCACCATCCATCTGCGCCGCGCCCGTGATCATGTTCTTCACGTAGTCCGCATGGCCCGGGCAATCGACGTGCGCGTAGTGACGGTTCTTCGTCTCGTACTCAACGTGCGCCGTCGAGATCGTGATCCCGCGCTCACGCTCCTCGGGAGCCTTGTCGATCTGGTCGTACGCCGTGAACGTCGCACCGCCGGTCTTCGCTAGGATCTTCGTGATCGCCGCCGTCAAAGACGTCTTACCGTGGTCAACGTGACCGATCGTGCCGATGTTGCAGTGCGGCTTGTTCCGCTCAAACTTCGCCTTCGTCATGGTCTTGGTCCCTAATCAATCGGTCGTATTCAGATCGGCGGCTTATCAGCCCGCCAGCTTGGCGACGACTTCGTCCGCCACGGCCTGAGGTACAGGCGCGTAGTGGTCGAACGTCATGGTGTAGGCCGCGCGCCCCTGGGTCATCGACCGCAGCGTGTTCACGTAGCCGAACATGTTGGCAAGCGGCACCATGGCATCGATGACCTGCGCGTTACCGCGGGCATCCATGCCGAGAATCTGGCCGCGGCGGCTGTTCAGATCGCCGATGCAGTCGCCCATGTAGTCGTCGGGTGTGACCACCTCGACCTTCATGATCGGTTCCAGCAGCTTGCACTGCGCCTTGGCGAGACCGTCGCGGAACGCCGCGCGGGCAGCGATTTCGAAGGCCAGCACGCTCGAGTCGACGTCGTGATAGTTGCCGTCGACCAGGGTCGCCTTGAAGTCGATCGTCGGGAAGCCGGCAAGCACGCCGGTCTCACGCGAGGCCGCAAGGCCCTTTTCGACGCCGGGGATGAATTCCTTGGGAATCGCACCGCCGACAATCTTGTTCTCGAAGCTGTAGCCCGAGCCCGGCGCACCCGGCTCGAACACGATCTTGACGCGGGCGAACTGGCCGGAGCCGCCGCTCTGCTTCTTGTGGGTGTAGTCGATCTCGGACTTGCGGCCGAGCGTCTCGCGATAGGCAACCTGCGGGGCGCCGACGTTGGCATCGACCTTGTAGGTACGGCGCAGGATGTCGACCTTGATCTCGAGATGGAGCTCGCCCATGCCCTTGATGACGGTCTGTCCGGTCTCCGGGTCGGTCGTGACGCGGAAGGTCGGGTCTTCCTGGACGAGACGCCCCAGCGCCTGGCCCAGCTTCTCCTGGTCGGCCTTCGACTTCGGCTCGATGGCGAGCTCGATGACCGGATCGGGGAAATCCATCTTCTCCAGGATCACCGGATGGTCCGGATCACAGAGCGTGTCGCCGGTCGTGACGCTCTTGAGGCCGGCCAGGGCGATGATGTCGCCGGCGCGCGCTTCCTTCACGTCTTCACGGTTGTTGGCATGCATCAAAAGCATGCGGCCGATACGTTCCTTGCGGTCCTTGGTGCTGTTGAGCACGCCGCTCGACGATTCGAGCACGCCCGAATAGACGCGGGCGAAGGTGAGCGATCCCACGAACGGATCGGTCATGATCTTGAAGGCCAGCGCCGACATCGGCGCATCGTCGTTCGTCGGCAGCGTGATCGGCTCGTCGGTACCCATCTTGACGCCCTTGACGTCAGCCACGTCGTTCGGCGCCGGCAGGTAGTTCACCACGGCATCGAGCATGGGCTGCACGCCCTTGTTCTTGAAGGCCGAACCGCACAGCACCGGAACGAAAGCGTAGGAGGGATCTCGACGACCTCGAACTTCGCGCCGAGCGTCTCTTCCAGCCAGATGATCGCCTTGTTGGAGACCAGGTCGACCAAGCCCTTGTAGTCGGACTCGGAGCCGATCGGGAGCTGCGTCACCAGCGGCTTGGAGCCGAGCCGATCGACGATCATGTCGACGGTGCGATAGAAGTTCGCGCCGGTGCGATCCATCTTGTTGACGAAGCAAATGCGCGGCACGCCATACTTGTCGGCCTGGCGCCACACCGTCTCGGACTGCGGCTCGACGCCGGCCACCGAGTCGAACACGCAGACGGCGCCGTCGAGCACGCGCAGCGAGCGCTCGACCTCGATCGTGAAATCGACGTGGCCAGGCGTGTCGATGATGTTGATGCGATAGTTGATGCCGGCGTTCGGACCGGTATCGACAGTCCAGAAGCAGGTGGTCGCGGCCGACGTGATCGTGATGCCGCGCTCCTGCTCCTGCTCCATCCAGTCCATCGTGGCGGCACCATCGTGGACTTCGCCGATCTTATGCGACTTGCCGGTGTAGTAGAGGACGCGCTCGGTCGTCGTCGTCTTGCCGGCGTCGATATGCGCCATGATACCGATGTTGCGGTAGTGCGCGATGGGGGTGCTACGAGCCATGAACGGGGCTTTCTGGGAGGGGGCCTGAGACGCGCTTACCAGCGGTAATGCGCAAACGCCTTGTTGGCGTCGGCCATCTTGTGCGTGTCTTCACGTTTCTTGACGGCATTGCCACGACGATTGAAGGCGTCGAGCAATTCGGCCGAGAGCTTCTCGGTCATGCTGTGGCCCGAACGATCGCGGGCGGCCTGGATGATCCAGCGGATGGCAAGCGCCTGACGGCGCTCCGGGCGGACCTCGACCGGCACCTGGTAGGTGGCGCCGCCGACACGGCGCGAGCGGACTTCGACGGCCGGCTTCACGTTCTCCAGCGCTTCGTGGAAGGCCGGGACCGGATCCTGCTTGAGCTTGTTCTGGACCTCGTCGAGGGCGCCGTACACGACACGCTCGGCGACCGACTTCTTGCCACGCTCCATGAGCGTGTTCATGAACTTCGACAGAACGATGTCGTGGAACTTGGCGTCCGGCAGGACCTGACGTTTTTCGGCAGCGCGACGGCGAGACATGTTTTCCTCCCCGCCTTACTTCGGACGCTTCGCGCCGTACTTCGAACGGCGCTGCCTGCGGTCCTTGACACCCTGGGTATCGAGGGTGCCGCGAATGATGTGGTAGCGCACGCCCGGCAGATCCTTGACGCGACCGCCACGGATCATCACGACCGAGTGCTCCTGCAGATTGTGGCCCTCACCCGGGATGTAGCTCACCACTTCGTAGCCGTTGGTGAGACGCACCTTGGCGACCTTACGCAGCGCCGAGTTCGGCTTCTTCGGGGTCGTCGTGTAGACGCGGGTGCAAACACCACGCTTCTGCGGGCAGGCCTGCAGCGCCGGCACCTTGTTGTGCGACGTGAGGCCGTGGCGCGGCTTGCGGATCAACTGGTTAATCGTCGGCATCGAATTTTCGGTTTCCTTAACGCCGTCTCGGGTCCGCCCAACATCTCACCGTGGCGCAAAGCAAATGCGCGGGCTCAGCGGCAAGAGCGCAGCCCCGCGTGAAACAAAAGCTTTACGGCCTCAAGGCCTGACTTGTAGCGGTCCTCGACGTCAGGCTGTGTCTAGGCTTGTAGGCCTACAATCCAGCCCCCCGACGAGGTGGCGCGCTTATATGATTGCTGCGTCGGGGCGTCAAGCACGCTCCCCAGGTTTTCTCATTGATATCGTTGGCTATTCCCGGGCTTCGCCCAACGACTCGTTCCTGACCTTGGGCGCCCAGGTCACGCAAGAATCTGTCAACTACATCTGGTGGCTTCGCCCGCCTTCCACCACAAGTTTACTTCGCGCCTGCTGTGCGCTATGTGCGCGACCATGTTGCGTCATGACCCGCGTATGGCCTCGGCTACCAAAGCAAGCTTTGGGGCAGGGCAAGTCGTGCGTGTTCGTCTGATCTAGAACCCGACTGAAATCCCTGACCCCGCCGAGATGGTCGGGGTCAAGCGCAACGGGTCCCGCCCTCCGGCCTACGGAAGCGAGACCCGCCATGCCACACTCCAGGCCCATGCCGCCGACGCCCGTGCTCGAGACGCCACGTCTCGTCCTGCGTCCGGTGCGCAGCAAGGATGCCCCTGTCATCCAGCGCCGGTTTCCGAAGTGGGAAATCGTACGCTGGCTGAACGCCGGAATCCCCTGGCCTTACCCGGCCGATGGCGCCGCAAACCACGTCGCGACCTGCCTTCGGGAGATGGCCCGCGGCGAGAAGTCCCATTGGGCGATCATCCCGAAGTCCGGCCCGGCCGATCTGATCGGCCGTATCGACCTCTGGCCGGACGACGGGGTGAGCCACGATCAGCGCGGCTTCTGGCTCGATCCCGAATTCCAAGGCAGGGGCCTGATGACCGAGGCGGCCGAACGGGTGACGCGGTACGCCTTTTGCGACCTCGGTTGGCCGCAGCTGTGGCTCAGCAATGCGCAGGACAACCACGCGTCCCGCCGGATCAAGGAGAAGCAGGGCGCCCGGCTGGTCGACCTGATCATCGGCGAGCATGTCAGTGGCCGCGGGCCGCAAATGGTCTGGCTGCTGACGCAGAACGAGTGGATGGCCCGACACGCAGCGTAACGGCGAGGCCAGACCCACACAGCAAAAAGGCCGTCCCCTTCCAGGGACGGCCTTCGATTTTGCAGTCGGGCGGCGGTCAGTCGGCCGCGCGCTCTTCTTCGAGCGTCGGAACCGGCCGGTCCTCGCCATCCGCACCAGCGGCCATGATGGCCCGGTCACGCTGAGCCGCGATCACCTTCATGCGGTTCACGACCCCGCCGGTGCCTGCCGGGATCAGTCGGCCGACGATGACGTTCTCCTTGAGACCCTGCAGGGTATCGACACGGCCACTGACGGCCGCTTCGGTCAGCACCCGGGTGGTCTCCTGGAAGGAGGCCGCCGAGATGAACGACTTGGTCTGCAGGCTCGCCTTGGTGATGCCGAGCAAGACCGGATCGGCCTTGGCAAGCTTCAGCTTCTCCGCCGCGAGCTTGGCGTTCTCCAGCTCGTACTCCTGCTTGTCGACTTGCTCGCCAATCAGGAACGTGGAGTCGCCCGCATCGGTGATCTCGACCTTCTGCAGCATCTGACGCGCGATCGTCTCGATGTGCTTGTCGTTGATCTTCACGCCTTGCAGTCGATAGACCTCCTGGATCTCGTTGACCAGGTACTCGGCCAGCTTCTCGATGCCCAGCACGCGCAGAATGTCGTGCGGCACCGGGTTGCCGTCGATCAGGAGATCGCCGCGCTCCACGAAGTCGCCTTCCTGAACGGCAATGCGCTTGCCCTTCGGGATGAGGTATTCGACGGGCTCGGCGTCGCCTTCCGGCGCGATGATGACCCGGCGCTTGTTCTTGTAGTCCTTGCCGAACTCGATGCGGCCCGAGATGTCGCAGATGATCGCGAAATCCTTGGGCTTGCGCGCCTCGAACAGCTCGGCCACGCGCGGCAGGCCGCCCGTGATGTCTCGGTTCTTGCCGCCTTCGCGCGGGATACGCGCGAGGATGTCGCCGGCATGGACGCTCTGGCCGTTCTCGACCGACAGGACCGAGTCGACGGACAGCAGGTAGCGAGCCTCCTGGCCGTTGGCGAGCACGATAGGCTTGCCCTCGGCATCGTGGATCGCAATGCGCGGACGAAGATCGCCGCCGCGCGGCTGGCCCTTCCAGTCGACCACGACACGGTTGGAAATGCCGGTCGAGTCGTCGATCACTTCGCGCATCGACACGCCCTCGACGAGATCGACGTAGACCGCCTTGCCCGCCTTCTCGGTGATGATGGGAAGCGTGTAGGGGTCCCATTCGGCGAGCTTCTGGCCCTTTTGCACAGGCACGTCGTTGTCGACCAGCAGCCGCGCGCCATAGGGCACGCGGTGCTTGGCGCGCTCGCGCTGGGCGCCGTCGATCAGCACCAGTTCGGTGTTGCGGCCCATCACGACGGGCACGCCCGCGCTGTTGACGACGACGTTGCGATTGCGCACCTGGATCTGGCCGTCGTGGCTCGCCTCGATGCTCGACTGCTCGGCGCCGCGCTGGGCGGCACCGCCGATGTGGAAGGTACGCATGGTGAGCTGCGTGCCCGGTTCACCGATCGACTGGGCGGCGATGACGCCCACCGCCTCGCCGATATTGACCGGCGTGCCGCGCGCCAGATCGCGACCGTAGCACTTGCCACAGACGCCGATCTTGGTTTCGCAGGTCAGCACCGACCGGATACGCATCTCCTCGATGCCGGCCTTGTCGATCTGCTCGATCGTGACCTCGTCGATGAGATCGCCGGCCTTGCAGATCACCGTACCGTTCAGCGGATCGATCACGTCGTCGAGCGCCGTACGGCCGAGCACCCGCTCGCTGAGCGGCTCGATCACGTCGCCGCCGTCGACGACGGCCCGCATCGTAAGCCCGCGCTGCGTGCCGCAATCGGGTTCGAAGATGATGCAGTCCTGCGCCACGTCGACCAGTCGCCGGGTCAGGTAGCCCGAGTTCGCGGTCTTCAGGGCGGTGTCGGCCAGGCCCTTGCGCGCGCCGTGGGTGGAGTTGAAGTACTCCAGCACCGACAAGCCTTCCTTGAAGTTAGAGATGATCGGCGTCTCGATGATCTCGCCCGACGGCTTGGTCATAAGGCCGCGCATACCGGCGAGCTGCTTCATCTGCGTCGTCGATCCACGCGCACCGGAGTGCGCCATCATCCACACCGAGTTCACGGGCTTGCCGGGAAGCGGCGTCGAAATGCCCTTCATCATCTCCTCGGCGACGCGGTCGGAGCAACGCGACCAGGCATCGACCACCTTGTTGTACTTCTCGCCCGAGGTGATCAGGCCGTCCTGGTACTGCTGCTCGTACTCCTTAACTTCCTTCGTCGTCTGGGCGACCAGCTTGATCTTGGCCGCCGGGATGACGAGGTCGTCCTTGCCGAAGGAGATGCCGGCCCGGCACGCGTGATAGAAGCCCAGCCCCATAAGACGGTCGGCGAAGATCACCGTGTCCTTCTGGCCGCAGTGGCGGTAGACCGAATCGATGACGTTCTGCAGGTCCTTCTTGGTCAGAAGCCGGTTGATCAGCGAGAACGGCAGGCTTGGATGCTTGGGAAGAATCTGCGCCAGCAGGATGCGGCCCGCCGTGGTCTCGACCACCCGGCTCGCCAGCACACCCTTGTCGTCATAGGCCTCGAGACGCATCTTGATCTTGCTGTGCATCGAGATCGAACGCTTGTGCAGCGCGTGTTCGAGTTCGCCGATCTCGGCGAACAGCGAGCCCTCTCCCGCTTCGCCGTCACGCTCGAGCGTGATGTAGTAGATGCCGAGGACGATATCCTGCGACGGCACGATGATCGGCTTGCCGCTGGCGGGCGAGAGGATGTTGTTGGTCGACATCATCAGCACGCGCGCTTCGAGCTGGGCTTCCAGGGACAACGGCACGTGCACCGCCATCTGGTCGCCGTCGAAGTCGGCATTGAAGGCAGTGCAGACCAGCGGATGGAGCTGGATGGCCTTGCCCTCGATCAGCACCGGCTCGAAAGCCTGGATACCGAGGCGATGGAGCGTCGGCGCACGGTTCAGCAACACCGGGTGCTCGCGGATGACCTCCTCGAGGATGTCCCACACCTCGGGACGCTCCTTCTCGACCATGCGCTTGGCGGCCTTGATGGTGTTGGCCATGCCGTAGGCCTGGAGCCGCGAATAGATGAACGGCTTGAACAGCTCGAGCGCCATCTTCTTCGGCAGGCCGCACTGGTGCAGCTTCAGCTCCGGACCGACCACGATGACCGAGCGGCCGGAGTAGTCGACGCGCTTGCCGAGCAGGTTCTGGCGGAACCGGCCCTGCTTGCCCTTGAGCATGTCGGAAAGCGACTTCAGCGGCCGCTTGTTGGCGCCGGTGATGACGCGGCCGCGGCGGCCGTTGTCGAACAGGGCGTCGACCGACTCCTGCAGCATGCGCTTCTCGTTGCGCACGATGATGTCGGGCGCACGCAGCTCCATCAGGCGCTTCAGCCGGTTGTTGCGGTTGATGACGCGGCGATAGAGGTCGTTGAGGTCCGAGGTGGCGAAGCGGCCGCCGTCGAGCGGCACCAGCGGGCGCAGCTCGGGCGGGATCACCGGCACCAGCTCGAGGATCATCCATTCCGGCCGGGCACCCGACTCGATGAAGCTTTCGCAGAGCTTCAGGCGCTTCACCAGCTTCTTGCGCTTGGCCTCGGAGGTCGTCTCGCGCAGTTCCTCGCGCAGCCGCGGCCGCTCCTCGTTGAGGTCGATGACCTGGAGCATGGCGCGGATCGCCTCGGCGCCGATGTCGGCGCGGAACGAGTCGTCACCGTACTCGTCGAGCGCGTTCAGGTACTGCTCCTCGTTGAGCAGCTCGCGGTACTTCAGCGGCGTCAGGCCGGGCTCCGTGACCACGTAGTTCTCGAAGTACAAGATGCGCTCGAGGTCGCGCAGGGTCATGTCGAGCAGCAGGCCGATGCGGCTCGGCAGCGACTTCAGGAACCAGATGTGCGCCACCGGAGAGGCCAGCTCGATGTGGCCCATGCGCTCACGACGCACCTTTGTCAGGGTCACTTCGACGCCGCACTTCTCGCAGGTGATGCCGCGGAACTTCATGCGCTTGTACTTGCCGCACAGGCACTCGTAGTCCTTGATCGGTCCGAAGATGCGGGCGCAGAACAGCCCGTCGCGTTCCGGCTTGAACGTCCGGTAGTTGATGGTCTCCGGCTTCTTGATCTCGCCGTGACTCCAGGCGCGGATGCGCTCGGGGCTGGCGATCGAGATGCGGATCTCGTCGAAGGTCGGCGTGCCCTGCGGCTGGCCCAGTACGTTGATCAGGTCGGTCATTTATAGGGTCCTACGGGTTCGTTGGACTTGATTCGCGAAGGAGCAGAGGTCGATCACACTCATGTGTCCGACTGGTTCAATTCGACGTTGAGGCCGAGAGAGCGCAGCTCCTTGACCAGCACGTTGAAGGATTCGGGAATACCCGCCTCGAAGGTGTCGTCGCCGCGCACGATGGCCTCGTAGACCTTGGTGCGGCCGGCAACGTCATCCGACTTGACGGTGAGTATCTCCTGCAGCGTGTAGGCGGCGCCATAGGCCTCGAGCGCCCACACCTCCATCTCGCCGAAGCGCTGACCGCCGAACTGCGCCTTGCCGCCCAGCGGCTGCTGGGTGACCAGGCTGTAGGGCCCGATCGAGCGCGCGTGGATCTTGTCGTCCACGAGATGGTGCAGCTTCAGCATGTAGATGTAGCCCACGGTCACCTTGCGATCGAACGGCTCGCCGGTGCGACCGTCGACCAGGGTCACCTGGCCCGACTTGTCGAGCCCGGCCATCTCCAGCATGTCGACGATGTCGGGCTCGTGCGCGCCGTCGAACACGGGCGACGCGAACGGCACGCCCTTGCTGAGGTTGCGCGCCAGCTCGATCGTCTGTTCGTCGTCGAGATCGGCGATGTCGGCCTTGTAGGACTTCTCGCCGTAGATCTCGCGCAGGGTCTTGCGGACCTGCACCACCGACGCCTCGCGGGCGCCGTTGATCATGTCGCCGATCTTCTTGCCAAGACCCGCCGCGGCCCAGCCGAGATGGGTCTCGAGAATCTGACCGACGTTCATGCGGCTCGGCACGCCCAGCGGGTTGAGCACGATATCGACCGGCACGCCCTCTTCGAGGTAGGGCATGTCCTCCAGCGGCATGATGCGCGAGATGACGCCCTTGTTGCCGTGACGGCCGGCCATCTTGTCGCCCGGCTGCAGCTTGCGCTTGGTCGCAACGAAGACCTTGACCATCTTCATCACGCCCGGCGGCAGTTCGTCGCCGCGCTGCAGCTTGTCGACCTTGCTGTCGAAACGGTCCTGCAGGCGCTTCATCGACTCGTCGAACTGCTTGTTCGACGCCTCGAGTTCGGACTGCCGCTTGTCGGTCTTGACCGCGATCTGGCGCCACTGGCCGGGCGTGTACTCGCCCAACACCTTGTCGGTGATGCGCGTGCCCGGCTTCAGGCCCTTGAGCCCGCCGGCGACCGTCTGGTTCATCAGCATTTCCTGGAGCTGGCTGTAGAAGCTGCGCTCCAGGATGGCCTTTTCGTCGTCACGGTCCTTGGCAAGGCGCTCGATCTCGTCGCGCTCGATGGCAAGCGCGCGCTCGTCCTTGTCGACGCCGCGGCGGTTGAACACGCGGACCTCGACCACGGTGCCTTCGACGCCCGGCGGCACCTTGAGCGAGGTGTCGCGCACGTCGGCCGCCTTCTCGCCGAAGATGGCGCGCAGCAGCTTTTCTTCCGGCGTCATCGGGCTCTCGCCCTTGGGCGTCACCTTGCCCACCAGGATGTCGCCCGCATTCACCTCGGCGCCGATGTAGACGATGCCAGCCTCGTCGAGGTTCTTGAGAGCTTCCTCGCCGACGTTGGGAATGTCGCGGCTGATTTCCTCCTGGCCGAGCTTGGTGTCGCGGGCCATGACCTCGAATTCCTCGATGTGGATCGAGGTGAAGACGTCATCGCGCACAATGCGCTCGGAGAGCAGGATCGAGTCCTCGAAGTTGTAGCCATTCCACGGCATGAAGGCGACGAGCACGTTGCGCCCGAGCGCCAGCTCGCCATCGCGGGTCGACGGACCGTCGGCCACGATGTCGCCCTTCTTCACCTGGTCGCCGACCTTCACCAGAGGCTTCTGGGTGATGCAGGTGCTCTGGTTGGAGCGCTGGAACTTCAGCAGGTTGTAGATGTCGACCGCAGGACGGTCGGCACCGAAGTCCTCGGTGGCGCGAACCACGATGCGCATGGCGTCGACCTGGTCGACGATGCCGGTGCGGCGTGCGGCGATAGCGACGCCCGAGTCACGAGCGACAACCTCTTCCATGCCCGTGCCGACCAGCGGCGCTTCCGCCTGGATCAGCGGCACGGCCTGACGCTGCATGTTCGAGCCCATCAGCGCGCGGTTGGCGTCGTCGTTCTCCAGGAACGGGATCAGCGCGGCGGCGACGGAAACGATCTGCTTGGGCGACACGTCGACGAAGTCGATCGTCTCCGGCCGGCCGAGGATGTATTCGCCGCCCTTGCGGCACTGCACCAGCTCGGACACGAACTTGCCCTTGGCGTCGATCTCGGCGTTGGCCTGGGCCACGGTGTAGCGGCCCTCCTCCATCGCCGACAGGTAGACGACCTCGTCGCTGACGCGGCCGTTCACGACCTTGCGGTACGGGCTCTCGATGAAGCCGTACTGGTTCACGCGCGCATAGGTGGCGAGCGAGTTGATCAGGCCGATGTTCGGGCCTTCCGGCGTCTCGATCGGGCAGATGCGGCCATAATGCGTCGGATGCACGTCGCGCACCTCGAAGCCGGCGCGCTCGCGCGTCAGGCCGCCTGGTCCAAGCGCCGACAGGCGACGCTTGTGCGTCACTTCCGACAGCGGATTGGTCTGGTCCATGAACTGGCTGAGCTGGCTCGAGCCGAAGAACTCTCGGACCGCAGCCGCCGCCGGCTTGGCGTTGATCAGGTCGTGCGGCATCACCGTGTCGATGTCGATGGAGCTCATGCGCTCGCGAATCGCGCGCTCCATGCGGAGCAGGCCAACACGATACTGATTCTCCATCAACTCGCCGACCGAACGGACGCGGCGATTGCCAAGATGGTCGATGTCGTCGATCTCGCCGCGGCCGTCCTTCAGGCCGTGCAGGACCTTGACGACCGAGAGGATGTCCTCGCGGCGCAGCGTGCGCTGGGAATCGGGCACGCCCTCGAAGTCGAGGCGCATGTTCATCTTCACGCGTCCGACCGGCGAGAGGTCGTAACGGTCGAGGTCGAAAAGCAGGCCCTGAAACAGGGTCTCGGCCTGGTCGAGCGTCGGCGGCTCGCCCGGGCGCATGACGCGATAGATGTCGAGCAGGGCCTCTTCGCGGTTCGAGTTCTTGTCGGCAGCCAACGTATTCCGGATGTAGGGCCCGACGTTGACGTGGTCGATCGCAAGCGTCGGCAGCAGGTCGATGCCGACCTCCTCGAACTGGTCGAGCACGGCCTGGGTGATCTCCTGGCCCGCCTCGACGTAGATCTCGCCCGTCTTCTCATTGATGATATCGAGCGCGGCATAGCGGCCGATCAGCTCCTCGGCCGAGACGCGCATCTCCTTCAGGCCGGCTTCCTTGAGCTTGGCCAGCAGGCGTGGCGTCATCTTGGCCCCGGCGTCGGCGACCGACTTGCCGGTCTTGCCGTTGATCAGGTCGTGCGTGAGCTTGACGCCCTTCATCGACTCGGCGTTGAACGGCGTGTTCCAGCCGTCCTTCTCGCGCTTGTAGATGACCTGGCCGTAGAACGCGGCGAGAATCTCCTCCGGCGACAGCCCCTGGGCCTCGGACGGATCGAGCGTCTGGTTCTTGGCGATGGCGGCGGCGCGCTTCTTGGCGGTGGCGTCGTTGTCGAGCGCAAGCAGAAGCGTCGTCACCGGGATCTTGCGGCGGCGGTCGATGCGCACATGGATGAGATCCTTGGCGTCGAACTCGAAGTCGAGCCAGGAGCCGCGATAGGGGATGATGCGCGCGGCGAACAGGTACTTGCCCGAACTGTGGGTCTTGCCCTTGTCGTGGTCGAAGAAGACGCCGGGCGAACGATGCATCTGCGAGACGATCACGCGCTCGGTGCCGTTCACGATGAAGGTGCCGTTGTCGGTCATGAGCGGCATGTCGCCCATGTAGACGTCCTGCTCCTTGATATCGCGGATCGAGCGCGAGCCCGCTTCCTCGTCGATGTCCCACACCACGAGCTGAAGCGTAACCTTGAGGGGCGCGGCGTACGTGATGCCGCGTTGCTGGCATTCCTCGACGTCGTACTTGGGCTCTTCGAACTCGTACTTCACGAACTCGAGGCTGGCGCGCTCGGCGAAGTCCTTGATCGGGAACACGCCGCGGAAGACCTCCTGGAGGCCGGACTGCGTGCGCTTGGCCGCCGGAATCATCCGCTGCAGGAAGGTCTCGTAAGACGACTTCTGAACCTCGATGAGGTTCGGCATCGGCGCCACCGATTCGATGTGGCCGAAGAAACGACGAATCCGTTTGCGCGTGTTGAAGGCCGTGGCCATCCTGCGTCCTCGAAGGTTCAAGGGCGGAGATTAAACACCCACTGCTTTCTCGGAGCTCCCGGCCCGCCAGCCGTTCGCCCCATCCGTCGCAGAGGGCCACTTGTCGGAACGGACCCTGTTAAAGTCCGTTCGGAGAAGGGGCCCGGCCGGACCGACCTCCCGAAGGAAGCCAGCCCGGACGGAAACGCCTACTACTTGAGTTCGACCTTCGCGCCTTCGGCCTCGAGCTTGGCCTTGAGCTTCTCCGCGTCGGCCTTCGGCACGCCTTCCTTGACGGCCTTCGGGGCTGCTTCGACCAGGTCCTTGGCCTCCTTGAGGCCGAGACCGGTGATCTCGCGCACCGCCTTGATGACGTTGATCTTCTTGTCGCCGGCGGCGGCAAGAACGACGGTGAACTCGTCCTTCACCTCGGCCGGAGCAGCGGCGGCACCACCGGCGGCCGCGACGGCGACCGGAGCGGCGGCGCTGACGCCCCACTTCGTCTCGAGCAACTTGCTCAGTTCCGCGGCCTCGAGGACCGTGAGGGCCGAAAGCTCTTCGACCAGCTTCTCTAGATTGGCCATTGTCTGTCTCCTGTAACCTGAACTTCGATAATCGTGACTTCGATTGGGCTAACGACCGGCTTACGCCGCCTTCGCGCCGTCTTCCTTGGCTCCGTAAGCTCCGAACACCCGAGCGAGTTGACCAGCCGGCGCCACCAGTACGCCGGCGATCTTTGTCGCCGGAGCCTGAAGGAGACCGATGATCTTGCCGCGCAGAGCATCGAGGGAGGGCAGTGAGGCCAACGTCTGGACGCCAGCGACGTCCAGAACATTTCCACCCAGCGCACCACCGACGATGGTCAGCTTCTCGTTGTCCTTGGCGAAGGCCGAAACGACCTTTGCCGCAGCGACGGGATCCTTGGAGTAGGCGATGGCAGTCGGTCCCGTGAACATGGGGCCGAGCGCCTTGAAGGGCGTGCCCTCGAGGGCACGCAACGTGAGCCGATTCTTCGTGACCTTGTAGCTCGCGCCGGCTGCCCTGATCTTGCGACGCAGGTCCGTGACCTCCTGAACGGTCAAGCCTGACTGGCGAGTGATCACCATCAGGTTGGCGTCCATAAAGGTACGGTTCAGCTCGACGATCGCCTCGGCCTTTTCCGAACGATTCACGGCTTTCTCCAACATTGATCCAACCCGGAGGATCCGGATCGGACCGGCTGCGTTCAGACCACGCAGCCTCCGTTAGCGGGTGAGCGCGAACGGAGACCTTGCGGTCCGGTTCGACTGCCCCGGAAGTTCAGGCCCGTGCGCGCACCCCGAAGGGCTGCGTCGATTCCCTTGCCCCCGTCTATCGCCGGCGGGTTGCCCCATTACGCTCGTCCCGAGAGACGAAGCACCTGCGGTCTCGGACAGGTGGAGCTCGAAACCTTGCGGCCTCTTCGCTCCGTCCATCGCCGACCGAAATCGACGACGGAATCTCGAAAACTCTTGCCTAGGCGCTCGTGAGCGCTGTGGCGGGGTCGAGCTTGACGCCCGGGCCCATCGTGGAACTGAGCGAGACCATGGTGGGCAGCATCATGACTCCGCGCACCGCGACCTTACCGAGACGGCCGACCACGCCCATCATGTCGGGGGTGGCAACGCAGCGCTCGAAATTCATCTCGCCAGCGTTGATCTTGTCGGCGAGATCCTCGGCGCCCACCAGATCGGCACCGGCTGCCTTGGCTTCTTCGGCCTTGGCGCCACGGGCGAACACCGCCACGCGCACCGACTTGCCGGTGCCGTTCGGCAGCGCGATCATGCCACGCACCGCCTGGTCGGCGTGGCGCGGGTCGATGCCCAAGTTCATCGCGACCTCGATGGTCTCGTCGAACTTCGCCTTGGCGTTTGCCTTGACGATCTTCACCGCCTCGTCGAGGGAATAGACCTTCTCGCGGTCCACAGTACCGGACGCCGTTGTGTATCGCTTGCCTCGGCTCATGGCGCTACTCCACTACCTGGAGGCCCATCGAGCGGGCAGAGCCCACCACCTGGGCCATCGCCGACTCGACCGAATCGCAGTTGAGATCGGGCATCTTCTGCTCGGCGATCTCCCTGACCTGGGCCTTCGTCACCTTGCCGACGATCTGCGTGCCGACCGTCTTGGCGCCCGCCTCGATACCCGCGGCCTTCTTGAGGAAGAAGCTGACAGGCGGCGTCTTGGTGACGAACGTGAAGCTGCGATCCTGGAACACGGTGATGACCACCGGGATCGGCACGCCGGCATCCATTTTCTGGGTGCGGGCGTTGAACTGCTTGCAGAATTCCATGATGTTGACGCCCTGCTGACCGAGCGCGGGCCCGATCGGCGGCGACGGATTGGCCTTGCCAGCCGGCACCTGCAGCTTGACGTAGGCCTGGATTTTCTTCGCCATGAATGCCCCTCCTGTGGGCGGCGCGGTACGGCCATGGCGAGGCCTCCCGCACCCAAATTCCAGTCAACTCATTGATCCGTAAGGATTTTCCGAGCAGACCGGCCTCATGAGAAAAGGCCGGCGCGTGGCCAGCCCTTCCAAGGGCGCGGGGTTTAGCAAACTCCCCGACGCCCCACAACCCCCGATTTTCAGCCCCGAAATAGAAGGCAGATCAGATCTTCTCCACCTGCGCGTAGTCGAGTTCGACCGGGGTCGAGCGTCCGAAGATCGAGACCGCGACCTTCAGGCGTGCCCGTTCCTCGTCCACATCCTCGACCGTACCGTTGAACGAGGCAAACGGACCGTCGGCCACCTTGACCTGCTCGCCGATCTCGAAGCTGACGGCGGGCTTGGGCCGTTCGACGCCTTCCTGAACCTGGCGCAGGATGCGGCCGGCCTCGCTTTCCGAGATCGGCACTGGCTTGCCGCGGCCGCCGCCGCCCAGAAAGCCCGTCACCTTCGCCGTATTCTTGATCAGGTGCCAGGTGTCGTCGGTCAGGTCCATCTTCACCAGGACGTAGCCCGGAAAGAACTTGCGCTCGGTCTGGACCTTGGCGCCGCGGCGCACTTCCACGACTTCCTCGGTCGGCACCATGACCTGGGATATCTCCTCGTCCAGGCCCTTCTTCTCGGCCTGTTCGCGGATCGACTGGGCAACCTTGTTCTCGAAGCCCGAATAGGCGTGAACGACGTACCAACGATGAGTCATGTCACGCAACCCCGAGCAACAGCTTGATGACGAAGGCGATGATCTTGTCAGCCAACAGAAAGAACAGCGCCGCGATCACGACGAAGATAAAGACCATGCTCGTGGTGATCATGGTTTCGCGCCGGGTCGGCCAGGTGACCCTTGCCACCTCGGCTCTGACTTCGCGGACAAATTCGATCGGATTTTTTGTCGTCATGATCGCCATTCTTCAAATAATGGCAGGAGCGGAGGGACTCGAACCCACGACCCTCGGTTTTGGAGACCGATGCTCTACCAACTGAGCTACACTCCTGCAGTCCGTCATCGCCGGTCCAAATCGCTCCGGCGACGACCTTCTATAGCACTACTTTACGACTTTGGTGACGACGCCTGCGCCGACGGTCCTGCCGCCCTCGCGGATGGCGAAGCGCAGACCCTCGTCCATGGCGATCGGCTGGATCAGC